>NZ_JBWZCJ010000013.1:0-130477 GCF_059383535.1 Pseudarthrobacter sp. HLT1-3
GCCATGACGCCCAGCCGAAAACCGGAACCACCCCGGCCCCTCCCAAGGCCACCGTAAACGACGACCACCCACCTCAACAGGGGGTACTTAAGAGATACAAGCCAGCAAACCCAGCGGCAAGTATTTTGATGGCTAGAGACTCAACCTGAATACCCTGGTAGGTGTCACACTTCCTAGGGACCGGGACACCTAGGTGCGACACTCCGGCATGGTTCTGGGCCGGTTAGAGCGGCCGGCCGTAGGACTTTTAGCATCCGGCAGCCGAACGTCCGGCCAGGCTCAGAAAATCTGCTTCACATACCTTCGGCGATCATGCTGCGGAGGGCGAGCAACAAGCCGGTGCCGCAAATTGCCAGGGCAAGAGCCCCTGGCACCCTGCCGCTCTTATCGACCAGGGAGCTCACGCCCAGAATGGCGCCGAGCACAGTCAAGATGGCGACGAAGATCCCCACGTAGCCCGCACCATATCCTGACGTGGGGTCCCTGAACGCCCAGAGCATCCATGCGACAACGGCGGCGTTGAAAATCATTAGAATCAGCGCAAGCAGCCCAGTGGTCATACTGAGGCGGCGCGCGGAGTTCACGCGGAGCTCACTCGACCGGCTCGATGAGCTCCGGCCCGTTGTTCCGGACGCTGTTCACCCTCGTGCTGACGATTCGAGGTGTCAGGATCGGCTCAGGCAGTGAGTCCAGCAGGTGCTGGACGTCATTTTTGTCGGTCAGGTCCGGGTCCAGCCATTCAGCGAACCGGTCGCGCGGGATAATTACCGGGGACCGTTCGTGGACGTGCCCCAGGGCGTCCTGGGTGGTCGTTGTGAGCACCGTGCAGCTAAGCAGCCACCGCGCCGGATCATCCTCGGGCAGAGACGGATCGGCCCAGAACTCGTACAGGCCGGCGAAGCCCAAGATGGGTTCGTTCTCGGAGTACAGATAGTTGGGGATCTTCTTGCCGTCTTCGGTCTTCTGCCATTCAAAGTAGCCGTCCGCAGGTACGATTGCTCGGCGCTTCACGGCGGCCTTGCGGAAGGAAGGCTTCTCAAGGATGGTCTCGCTGCGGGCGTTGATCAGCTTGTTGCCTATCTTGATGTCTTTAGCCCAGGACGGCACCAGGCCCCGGTGGGCAACTAACAGATGTCGCTCGATACTGCCCTCGTCCAACCGTTCAGCCACGATCGGCACGTCCTGGGTGGGCGCCACGTTCCAGCTCGGCGGCGGCGAGGTGCCTTCCACCTCCTTGGCATCGAAGTAGCTCAGAAGATCGCCGGTGGCCCTGGACATAACGTATCTACCGCACATGAGGCCATTCTGCCCGACCTGGCTCCGGCTAGTAGTTATGAATGGCGACGGGAAGTCGTCTGCCGCTGGCTGCCGGCACCAAGGCCCGTACACGTCGCGCCCGCCTAGCGATTCCTGCCGAAGATGCGTGCGATGGCCTCCCTCTGCCGTTGCTGCTCGCGTTCGCTGGGGCTCCACCCACTGGCGCTGCGCTTGTAGTGGTCGGACGAGGCACCCGGCGGCTGCCACGGTGGCTTGGGCGGCCTCGCCGCTGCTTCCCGGTGGGCCTTGATCTGGGCAAGCCGGGCCGGTTCAGGCTTCTCCCCGACGTACTCGGCCATCTCGGGTGGCGGCACAAGAGCTCCCGAGGCAGAGATGCCCCACTCCGTCAGCGGGGCGGACGCGTAGTGGGTAGGGCTGAGAATGTGGCCCTCAGCCGTGGGGTGGCGGTATTCTCCCGCGTAGCTCGCGACCAGGACGCCTATAGACTCATGCGCCATGTCCAGTACGACGCTCGTCAGCGGCAGGTCAAGGACCAGATGGGGAACGTCCGGAGACCACAGCCATACGTCGCGGACGCCTCCGTTCTGATACCCGCCGTGGCGGCGGTCCCAGTCCTTCAATTCCACTGGCTTGCGCTGGACCTCGAACGCAAGCTGCCGGCCACCGGCAAGCTCAGCCTTCACATCGCTCCGCAGCCTGGCGCCGGGCACCCAGAACTCCTCTTCGACGGACCATGGTAGGACGTGGTGCTGGTTGCGGGCCCAGTCCATGATGAGCTGCTTGCCGTGCAGGTGCTCGGCAGTTTCCCCGTGCCGGCCCAGGCCGTCCGGTGCCTCGCCAGCCTTGTGGCGGAAGTGAATGCACCTCTTCTCGGCCTCGACGAGAATGACCGGAACATCGCGACCATCTTCCTTGCAGTCGATGCACACGATGTCCTGGGAGCCCTGGTAACCGTAGCGGCCGTAGTACGAGCCGTCTCCGCGGCGCATCGCCGCCGCGACGACAATACGCCGGTCGGCGTTGTTGTAGGCAACGAGGGGCTCCGTGGGTTCCCAGTCGCGCGGGAAGAGCGGCCGTATTTCGATCATGCGCACAGTATGAGCCGCAGGGCTGACATTTCTGTTGCAAACCGCTGATGGACAGGCTCAACGGATAATCGAACAAACGTGCCCCACTTCCTTGGGGTTTTGAAGCACGTAAGTTATGAGAAACTGCGGCACTTAGGCGGCGTCCTGCTGCATTATGTCCCAGACGTCTTGGCGCGCCGCAGGAAAATCGAACTTCCTACCGGACATCAGCGACGTAACTCGCTCAAGAGGCCAGTCGGTCAGCGTGCCGTAGCGAGCCGAGAAGATGCCCAGCCGGTCGATGTTGTACTGGTTTGAGTAGTCCAGCAGCGCATAGGCGAGAAGCTGATACACATTATTAGGTTTCAACACGTCTGGGCGGAGTCCGGCCTTGTTCTTTGGAGCAAGGGTGGTTTTAATGTCGATTAGTAATCCCCCCGCGACAAGGTCAGCTTCCGCGGCGATGCGTCGAGTAGGGCCGAGTTTCGAGAGATCGAAGGTGGGGCCAAGGCTAAACGGACCTATGAGCGTCGGAATGAGGCGTTCTTCGGAGAGCTCTCGCAATGCGACTAGTTCAGCGACAGCGGCATCATCGGCTTGCTCAAGCATCGTGTCCACGGTGAAGTCGCCGCTATGCACCAGGTCGGGTACAAGAGGAGCCCATGCAGCGCCTGCCCGGTGTGCACTGACGCAGAGAGCGAGAGCCCAGGCCGCTCGAGCGGCTAGTTCGCGATCGCCCGACCGGCCGACGAGGCTCGCCAGTTCGTTGACAACCTGGTGGTAGGTCGTATTGTACGGATAGAGGATGAGCGCCGACATCGGTGTCTCGTCAGGCTCAAGGATTAGACGGACGATCAAATCGACAGCAGTTCCGACGTTGCTGGCGTTCGCCCCCATGGAATCAATGACGAGGTCGCCTGCAAGTGCCTTATATTCGGCCTGAAGTGGCTTCATATTGGGAAAATGGGTACGGACGTATTGACCGATAGAGGTCTTCGGGTCTGTGACGTCCTTGCTGAGGAACCCTGTGGTGTTGTACATGTTTTGACCATAACTGGGAGAACCGACAGCGCCCGCCTCAATCAACGCCTACACATCGCCATTCAGGGTGTCCCACTCCTTGGAACCGGGACACTCTTCGTGGGGCACGACCGCTTGGCCGAGCTCGTGGACTTCCGGCATGAAGGCCACGACTGGCCCCGCCACCACGAGTATGACTCAGACCGGGAACACACCCTCGGGGTGTGGATCCATACCCAGCGATAAAAACGCCGCCACGGCGATCTCGACCCTGTGAGGGTCAAGCTCCTGAACGATGCCGTTCCCGGATGGCAGACGGGGAGGACCCGGGGCCGCCCTCCCCGGCGGTGACCGGACGGTCACGCCGCCCCGCCGGCCAGTGATACTTTGTGCTAACAATTGAATGCACGCCAAACGGCCGACTGGACCAGCTCATGCCCCGAAGAAACCGTATCCGAAAAGACTTAGCGATTTGCCGAACCGTTACGCCTCGGCGATACATCGAGTCCCCTTCTTGGTGCAAATAGCTTGGCTCCGACACGACTCAGCCAGCCAACTTCCATTCAAGGATCGAAGATCCCGCACTGTATCGGACCTTGGTCATTGAGGTGGACGCCTGGCCCTGGATGATTACCCATCCCCGGATGCAATCGCCCCAGGCTACTCGCTGCTCCACAGGGAAGCCCGGCTGAGCTGCCTCATGACTCCAAGTAGTAGAAGCCGGATTGTATTGGCGCGACTCCGCGTCGTACAGGGCCCAGCGTGCGCTTCCGATAACTGGGTAGTCCTCAGGAGCCGCGTCCGCTGGCTTAGGTCCGACACAAACTTTGACGTCGATAGCTTCTTGATCCGCGTTTTGAGGCTCGACATTCTTCTTGTGTTCATAGACCGTGATGGTGCCGCCGGACGAACTCGTGCCGGAGCTGCCAAGGGGCAACTGGGTTTTTTGCTTGGATTCGGCCGAAGGTGTCGCGGTCACCGTCACCGCCGGCTGAGTCACCGTTACCGTCACAGTGGCAGTCGGCGCAGCACCGTCGGCACTTGGCGTACAGCCCGTCAGAACGATAGCGAAAATTCCGAGTGTGCAAATACCTTTGTTCATTAGTCCCCCAGTTCGCCGGGCCAGTTGAAGGTACCGCCCCTCCCGGAGATTATCACCTCCTCAATCAGCGGCTAACTTGATTGCTGCATATTCCGTCTAGGCCCGAAGTCCAGTCTCTGCGGGGGGCAGCGAGAGATTTTGCGGCCGTAAGCGCGACAATGGATGGTCGGAGCATGCCGCGGTCACACTATGCGGTCCGTAAACTCGATTACTTGTTTCCAGTATCCGTCTCGTTCTGTACCCGAGCGCAGCCATGGGGCAGTGACCGCGCCTACAACCCGGGTCTTCTACTGCTCCGTTTCCTCCCACTCCTGCTCGGGCCGCAGGAGCTGAATTCGGGTTTCTAAATCCCAGTTCGACGTAACTACACGTCACTTCAAAAGATCAAAATACGCCGTATCCGTATTCCAAGCTATGGGATGCAGCAACGTACCCACCGCGGGATTTAGCGCGCTGTACATCATCCCGTCCCCCGCATAAATACCAACGTGTCCCCAGTCGGCTGGCCCTTGTGCGTTCTGGACCACCAGGTCCCCCGGCTGCGGATTGTCGGTCCGCGTACCGACCCTCCATTGATCCACTCGCGGCAGGTTGACCCCGGCCTGCCTGTAGATCCACTGGACGTATCCGGAACAGTCCCACGCCTTGTAGGCCGTGCCACCCCATACGTAGGCGCCGCCGACCCCTTCCTCGGTAAACCGCAGGATGTCCTTCCGGATTTGGCTAAGATTTGTGGGAACGACCGTGTCCGTCGAGGGCTTCCGCGTATCGGAGCACGTGGCCGGTGACATCCCGCCGTCGAGCGCCTCAACAATGGCCGTCGCTTCAGCCTCCCACCGCGCATACAGCTCCGGAAACGCCGACACCTGAACGGCTTGCGCAGCTTGGCCTTTGTTCATGGATTGCCAACCTCGGATATCCAACAACCCGGGCGGGCTGCCACGGTTGGGGCCGGCAGGTCCGCCGTAAAAGGCTCGCACGTTGTACTTGGGATCCATCAACTGCTCGACTGTCCCCCAGCCGGCCGCGGGACGTTGCTGGGCGGTGCCGAGGGAATCGTGGTCGCTGCCGAGGCCGTCATGCGGGTACTGGAGCGAGGCAGGTACGTTCACGTTGGCGAGGACTCTGAGGCTGGATTCCTGCAGCGCCATCATGATTGCGATGATCTGGCCCTCTCGCGGGACCCCCAATTGCCGGCCAATGGAAACGTAGTCCCCTGCGACGGCCATTTGTCTGTCGGTCACACTGACCGGCGCCCGACTGTTTGTGCGGATGCTCAGGGCGCCGGATACGCTGGCGCCGGGCTGGCCAGCAGCGCCACTCTGCGAGCAGACGGACGGGGTGTCGGCTGCGCTCGCGCCGAGCACTGCCACGGCTGCGCTAAACGCAATTGAACCCCCCAGGACCAAGATTGAGGCCGCGGCCAGCGAAACCCGCAGAAGGGCCCGGCGCTTGACCGGCCTAGCCAACACCACGGCTGCCGGCATCAATAGACGATCCTGCTCGGTGCGGCGTAAAAGCCGACCATGACGCAGTGATCCGTCGGGGCCGTCACAGCCGGCGGACAGTTCACCATAACGCTGACGGATGCCGTGTAGGTGTTGCGGGCAGAAATTGATTGATCCACAACGCTGACGGAGACTGTGCACACATGCAGTCCCGCCCATGGCGCCGGCCGCTCCCGGACCTTGGCCAACTCGCTGTCGCAGTGCAGCGATTCCACCGCGGCCGAGCGGTACGCCTGTTGATTAGCCAGAGTTGCGTAGCTTCCCGCGTCGACTCCGGTCGCTTCGAACTCCTGCACCAGGACTGCCAAGGGATTGGACCCGTCCGGCAGCACGTCCCACCAGTCACGGAGCCGTGAGTAGACCTCCGAGTAGGAAGACGTTCGCGTGTCCCAGGTGTAGATCGCCGTCGCCGCCGCGGCCGCAAGCTGGCGGAAGTCAGCAGTGCGGGGTGCACCCTCGGCATCGGCAATTACAACGTCAGGAGCCACCGTCGAAGGTTGTGCCGGCGTCCCGGGGGAAGCGTTCGCCGGACTCTGAGGGATGGGCAACGTCGGCGGTGCAACCGGAGCCTCTGCGGGTGTGGGCGTCGACCACGTGAGAGCGATGAGCGCCGCGACCACACTCAAGAGCGCGGTCGCTGCGATCCACCATCGCCTCCGGCTGCTTGGACCGGGTAGTGCGTTTTTCGGGAATACGTACATTCGGGCCTCCTTCTCGCCTGTTCATGGCGAGCGGGCGGACCCACAACATGACTCAGCAGGCAGTCCGCGTCGCGGCCTGGAGAATCCTCCATGCCGTTTGATACAGCCGGCGCGCGAAGCCGATCTGGACGGCGACATAGCGCTCGGTGACGCCCAACTGGGCCGCCAACGATTCCAGAGCCCTTTTTCGTTCGGGTCCTCGTAGTCCGGGGCGAACGATACTTTCGGCTGTTCTGCGGAGTACCGGTGTGGGCAGGCACTCTGCTGCGTGCTGGCACACGTCTCCGATATTGCTAATGGCCGCCTGCTCAACGTCCAGGGCATTTCGAACGGTTTTCGCCGTCTGGCGCACCACGGTCACCGCGTGCCAGCGCCGGCGGTCCTGTGGCGACGGCGGACCGTAGTGTCGCGGCCCGGTCAGACTGTCGACGGCAAGATCCCAAACTCCTGCTGGCACGCTGGCCTGCGTCAGCTCAATGATCGTTCGTGCCCATTGCTGGTCAATAACTTTCTCGGCAATTTGAGATGTGCTCCGGTCCATGCCCAGCACCGCCAGAGTAACGAACGGCGTCGGCCCGTCAGCATTCCCTGGTTCCACGATCAGCGGGAGTGTCTGATGGCTCAGCTCCCGACGGGTGTGCGCAGCGCACACGTTCGCGCAGACGCCTTGAACCCACGCACCAAAGGGAATACCGGGGAGTTGGCGGTAATGCCCCCGGGTCACGCCATCCCACACCGCGACCCGGATGTCCTGCATAACGTCGTCCACGTCGCAGGCCCGGCCGATCCGCGAGAGATGCGAAACCACGTACCGCTGTACACCGTCGACGGCGATCATGATTTGATCTACCGGAACGACAACCGCGGCGGACTCCGGCGCACCGCGCAGGGAGATGTCGATACTTCCTACATTTGGATGATCTTGGGGGGCCTGATTCAACCTGGCTTCGACTCGCATGGTCTTCACCGCTTCGACTCAACGATTCCAATAAGTCCGGCACCGGCACGCCCGGCGCCCTGAGAGTGGCAGCGAAAGCCAAGGCCGACCACTACGACAGGAAAGCTATACAAACTATTTTCAAAGTTAATTAAAGTATCGTCAAGACTGCGGGTCTTACTTTTCAGGAATCGTTCGGTGAGAATGGTTCCATGCCCAGGATCACGCAGCCTCACGACGAAGCCTGGTCGAACGACGTCGAGGCCGCTGTCGCGACATTTGGCAACAGATCACGGAACGAGATCCTCCGCTACCTTTCCGCGCACGGTCCGGCGACCCGCGGTGACATCGTGGCGGCAGTGAGCGCCGGTGAGCCGAGCGTAGCGAAGCACCTGCTTGCACTTGAGGAGACCGGTGCCATTACGGTGGACCTTGAGCCGGGCCGACGCCATGGCCGCTCGCCGCGCTATTCAGCCAACCCCGCGCGGATTAAGGAGTTGCTGGCGGCTCATCTTCAGTATCTTCTGGAGGATTAGCTGCTGCCTCTTCAGCTCCAGGATGGCGATCAATGTCCTTGTTGAGGTATTCAGAGATGGCCCTTAGCGTCTCCGGGGAGACGTCGCCCAACGTCCGCGCTGCGAAGGTCTTCACCCTGGCCGCGCGGAGCGACTTCACAAACTCGAGTTGCGAATCGATCCGCTCGGGCAAGTCGGCGCTGTCGCCGATCAGGTACGAGGGGTCAACATTGAAGATGTTGCACAGCTCGGCCAATAGCGCCGGATCGCTGACCAGACGACCGGTCCCCTCTTTCATGTAGAACCAGCGCGCGCGGGATAACTTGATGCCCCTGGCCTCGAGTTCGGACTGGACCTCGCGGAACGTTACGGGCTTCCCGCGTTCGGCAACCACGACGTCGAGCAGCAGATTCAGACGACGAGCCAGCTGGGCCTGGGGAGACAACACGTCACCGCCACCTGCCTCGTCCATCCGCGCTGCCCACCCCTCGATCCGATGCGGGGCCGGCAGCCCGGTCAGGCGCTACGACCCCCTTTCGCCCAGTATTACCCGAGTCGTCCGGCGCGGCAATCAACCGCGTCAACCAGGTGAGGATTCATTTGCTCACTCTGGTCTATCCAACATGACCTCAACCGGAGTAACCTGCTGCTGTAGACCCGTCTACAGCAGCCCTTCACCATTCCCTGGTTGTGGTCCCCATGTCGTGCATCTTGATGAACCGAACACGAAGCCGAATTATCCGATTCCTGCTCAGGAACGGGCCCTCGACCTGTGGCCAGATCGGCAGGGAACTCGGCGCCTCGTCCTCAGCCATCCGAAGGCAACTCGGCCTGCTCACCGAAGCGGGGCTGGTGCAGCGCTCATCGATTCAGTTCAGTGCTTCCGCCGAGCAGGTGCAGCTCAATGCTGCGGCCCTCGAAGCGAGTTTCCAGGCCACCGTCATGCCGCCGTGATTTCCGGCTTACATGAACGGGGACAGGACTCGCGCCAGCCGTCCTCGCCGCATATCCACGAAAGGATCGGACAGGGGCATGAAACTTGAATTCTTCGAACCAGCCGAGGCGGCCACCGTCCTCAAGTGTTCAGAGGCATGGCTCAGGGACGGGGCTGCCAAGGGTGAGTTCCCGCACGCAGTCTGGGGCAAAGGGAAGATTGTCTTCACGTCGGTCCACCTCAGGGAGATTGCAGAGCTACGTGAAGTCCGGTCCGGTGGCCCTGCGGCGCCAGCCGTCCGCATGATCGGGACGCGAGCACAGGCTCGCCAGAAGTACTCTTAGGTAACCCATCCACCCAGCCGCTATCCGCGCCACACAACCGCGGAACGCTCGACGGCGTCGGCGGCATCCTGGAGCGCCTGCGGCATCAGGTGGCCATACACCTGCTCAGTCGTTCGCGTAGATGCGTGCCCGAGTCGCCTGGAGATCGTGAACAGCGAGACGCCATCCTGGATCAGCCAGGACGCATGGGTATGGCGCAGATCGTGGATCCGTGGTGACTTCTTCAGTCCACGCGCTTGGGCCGCTTTCACGGCGGGAGTCCAGTAGTGGTGCCAATACAGCTTGTGGACGATGCGTTCGCCTTTGGGAGTGGTAAACAAGAGTTCCGAGCCAGGGCGGCTGGCCACCAGTTGAATCAACACATCCACCAAATGAGGATTGAGCGAAACCGTCCTCTTGCCGGCACCGGTCTTGGTCGCTCCGACGTAATACTCGGAATCAGTACCGCGCTTCCATGCCTTGTTGATCCGCATCGTTGCCGGCTTCGACATCAGGTCCACGTCCGCCACAGTCACCGCAGTCGCTTCGCCGAACCGCGTTCCCGTCATGACCAAGAATTGAGTGAACGCCTTGTACCGCTCCCCCATGCCCTCCAGAATCAGGCCGAATTCAGCGTGCGTCAGGAACCGGGCCTCATCCTCTGCCTTTTCGCCTGACGGGAGCTGCACGCCTCGGCACGGATTGTCCTTCCGGTAGCCGAGCATGACGGCCGTCTCCATCGCCGAGAAGATCAGGCCATGGTTGTTCTTGATGGTCTTGGCCGACCGGCCCTTGGTCTGCATCGCCTTGATCCAATACGTCAGGTGCCGGTAATCGAGCTTATCCACGGGAATGTGCCCGATGACGTCGGCGATGTGCAGCTTCAGCATGGTCTGATACGTGTGGACGGTGCCAACTGAAGGCCGGACCAGAAAGTCGATGTGCTCTCGGATCACGGCGGCGACGGTGGGCGCTTTAGTCTGGTTCGCGACCATCGCATGCTGGGCAATCTCAAAGGATTGGTTGTTGGCATCAAGGAGGCGCTTCAGGGTCTGGGCCTCGGCCGACGTCGCTAGGGTAATCCCCTCTTGCTTTCTCGACTCGGGGTTCCGCCAGCGGACTGTGAACGACGTGGATCCGTCCGATTTTTTCCGTTCCCAGATGCTGGCCATACCCAAAATTCTAGGCTTCGTGTGCACAGAAAACGAGTCTTTGTGCACACCCAGGGCCCAGAAACCCTGCTGACCTGCGGAAACACTGTGCCCGAGGTGGGACTCGAACCCACACACCTTTCGATACCGCATTTTGAGTGCGGCGCGTCTGCCATTCCGCCACTCGGGCGCGGATTACACCGGTGTCACAATCGCCCCCGCAACTGTGCTGTGGGCAACGCGATCGCTTCCAGTGCGCGGAATTACTCTACCTCCAGATAGGCTGAATTCCAGAATCGCGCCAGTGACGCCGCATCGAACCCAACAATCGGTCCCAGTACACCAGCGGTAACAACCTAAGATGGTCTAGTTCCCGCCGTACCTTTCCAAGGAGTTCCCGTGTCAGAACAGACGGAGTCAAACCCCACGACCAAGCCGGCGCGCCGCGTGGTTGTCGCCGAGGACGAGACCCTCATCCGGCTCGACATCATCGAGATCCTGCGCGGTGAAGGCTACGACGTCGTGGGCGAGGCTGACAACGGCGAGAAGGCCGTGCAGCTGGCCGAAGAGCTGAAGCCGGACCTCGTCCTGATGGACGTCAAGATGCCCATCATGGATGGCATCACGGCCGCCGAGAAGATCGTCAAGGCCCGGATCGCCCCCGTGGTTCTGCTGACGGCGTTCAGCCAGAAGGAACTCGTCGAACGCGCCCGCGACGCCGGCGCCATGGCCTACGTGGTCAAGCCCTTCACGCCGGCGGACCTGATCCCGGCCCTGGAGATCGCGCTCTCCCGCCACGAGGAAATCAAGGCCCTCGAAAGCGAAGTGACCGACCTGCAGGAGCAGTTCGCCACCCGCAAGCTCGTGGAGCGCGCCAAGAGCCTCCTGACCACCAAAATGGGCCTGACCGAGCCGGAAGCCTTCCGCTGGATCCAGAAGACCTCGATGGACCGCCGCCTGAGCATGCGTGAAGTCGCCGAGACCATCATCAACCAGGTCAACTGACCGGTCCGGTAACAAAGGACCCGGGCACCCAGAGACTAAAAGGGAGGGTCCCCGCCGCGCAAACCGCGTGGCGGGGACCCTCCCTTTTCGCATAAATCTACGGAGCTAGGCTTAGCCGTTCCGCTTCTTCTTTTCCGGCCAGGGGCCGAGCTTGTCCTTGGTGACTTCGGCTTCGCCGAGGCCGGCGTCGGCCAGGTCGCCGACCTTGTGGACCTTGAGCATGTTGGTCGAGCCGGCCTTTCCGGGAGGCGAACCGGCGGCGATGACCACCATGTCGCCGTCCTCGACGAGGTCCATGTTCAGCAGGCTGCGGTCAACCTGTGCGGTCATCGCGTCGGTGTGGCCCA
The DNA here is from genome assembly GCF_059383535.1 of Pseudarthrobacter sp. HLT1-3. Taxonomy (NCBI): domain Bacteria; kingdom Bacillati; phylum Actinomycetota; class Actinomycetes; order Micrococcales; family Micrococcaceae; genus Pseudarthrobacter; species Pseudarthrobacter sp. HLT1-3. The sequence goes on from NZ_JBWZCJ010000013.1 coordinate 11,889, forward strand.
CCATCGGGACCAGCACCGGCTGGATGCCCCAGGTCAGCGCCAGCTGGTTCCAGACGTGTTCCACCGGTGTGAAGGCGAAGACCGGCCGGGTCGGTCGCAGCCGCGACAGGCGCCGCGCGGAGTCGCCGGACTGGGTGAAGGCGCAGATGTACTTGGCGTCCAACTGGTCCGCGATTTCGACGGCGGCCCGGGTGATCGCGCCGCCGCGGGTCTTGGGCTTGGTGCCCAGCGGGGGGACGCGCTCCAGGCCGTGGACCTCAGTGGATTCGATGATCCGGGCCATCGTCTTGACGGTTTCGATCGGGAACTTGCCCACGCTGGTCTCGCCCGAGAGCATGACCGCGTCGGCGCCGTCGAGCACGGCGTTGGCGCAGTCGGAGGCCTCCGCGCGGGTGGGGCGGGGGTTGTCGATCATGGATTCGAGGACCTGGGTTGCCACAATGACGGGCTTGGCCCAGCGGCGTGCCAGTTCGATGGCGCGCTTCTGCACGATCGGCACTTCCTCAAGCGGAAGTTCTACGCCGAGGTCGCCACGGGCCACCATGATGGCGTCGAACGCGTCGATGATCTCGTGCAGCTGCTCGACAGCCTGCGGCTTCTCGATCTTGGCGATCACCGGCACGCGGCGGCCTTCTTCGTCCATGATCTCGTGCACGCGCTTGATGTCCGAGGCGTCGCGGACGAAGGAGAGTGCCACCATGTCCACCCCGCGGCGCATGGCCCAGCGCAGATCATCCTCGTCCTTTTCGCTCAGCGCCGGTACGTTGACGGCAACGCCGGGCAGGTTGATGCCCTTGTTGTTCGAGACGTACCCGCCGACGATCACCTGGGCGACCACCTTGACGTCGTCGACGTCGATCGCGCGCAGCGCGACCTTGCCGTCGTCGATCAGCAGGGCATCGCCCGGGTTGACGTCCTCGGTGAGGGTCTTGAGCGTCGTGGAACAGATGTCCTTGGTGCCCGGGACGTCCTCGGTGGTGATCGTGAATGTGTCGCCGACGGCGAGCAGGTGCGGTCCGTCCACGAACCGGCCGAGGCGGATCTTCGGGCCCTGCAGGTCGGCCATAATGGCAACGGCCTTGCCGAGCTGCCCGGCGGCCTTCCGGACGTTCTCGTAGGTGCTGTCGTGCACGGCGTAATCGCCATGGCTCATGTTCATGCGGGCCACGTCGACGCCGGCTTCCAGCACGGCGAGAGTGTTTTCAAAGCTTGCGATTGCCGGTCCGAACGTGGCCACGATTTTAGCGCGTCTCATATACCTACCCTAGTGGTCTGTTGCATGGATGAAGCTGAAGCGGATGTGAACCCCTGATGACCTGAAGACCCGGACCTGACGGCCTACAGAATGGCCATCGCCCTGTCGGTCGGGGCGACGGGGGCCGGAAGGATGGTGCTGCCCATCAGGAACTTGTCCACCGCGGCGGCGCAGGCGCGTCCCTCGGCAATCGCCCACACGATCAGCGACTGGCCGCGGCCGGCGTCTCCGGCGACGAAGATGCCTTCCGTGTTGGTCATGTAGTACCCGTCGCGGGCCACGTTGCCGCGGCCGTCAAACTCGGCACTGACCTGCTCGGTGATTCCCGCCGGTTCCGGGCCGGTGAAGCCCAGCGACAGGAAAACCAGGTCAGCCGGGATGATCCGCTCGGTGCCGGCCTTCGGGAGGCGCTTGCCGTCGACGAATTCGGTCTCGGCCACCTTCACCCCGGTCAGTTTGCCGTTCTCGCCGACGAACTCCACGGTGGAGGCGAGGTAGGTGCGTTCGCCGCCCTCCTCGTGGGCGCTGGCAACTTCGAACAGGGTGGGGAACGTCGGCCACGGCTGGTGGGTGGCGCGCTCCGCCGGCGGCTGCTTGCCAATCGCCAGGGTGGTGACGGATGCGGCCTGGTGCCGGTGCGCGGTGCCGAGGCAGTCCGCGCCGGTGTCGCCGCCGCCGAGGATGACAACGTGCTTTCCGGCGGCGTTGATCTGGTTTTCGACCGTCTCCCCCGCCACGATCCGGTTGGCCGGGACAAGGTAATCCATCGCGAAGTGCACGCCCTCAAGCTCGCGGCCCGGGATCGGCAGGTCACGCGGGACGGTGGCGCCGGTGGCGACCACCACGGCGTCGTAACGGCGGCGCAGCTGTTCCCAGGTCACGTCGGTGCCGACGGCGACGCCGGTCCGGAAGCGGGTGCCTTCGGCCTTCATCTGCTCGAGCCGGCGGTCGACGTGCTCTTTTTCCATCTTGAAATCGGGAATCCCGTACCGCAGCAGGCCGCCGATCTTGTCGTCGCGCTCATAGACGGCGACGGTATGTCCCACCCGGGTCAGCTGCTGCGCGACGGCGAGCCCGGCGGGTCCGGACCCGACGACGGCGACAGTCTTGCCGCTGAGCCGGGCCGGCGGCAGCGGGTTGACCCAGCCGTTTTCGAAGGCCTGGTCCACGATGGAGACCTCAACCTGCTTGATGGTCACGGCGGGCTGGTTGATGCCGAGCACACAGGACGCCTCGCAGGGCGCCGGGCAGAGCCGCCCGGTGAATTCGGGGAAGTTGTTGGTGGCGTGCAGCCGCTCCATCGCTTCCTCCCCCTTGTCCCGCCAGATGAGGTCATTCCACTCCGGAATGAGGTTGCCCAGCGGGCAGCCCTGGTGGCAGAACGGCACACCGCAGTCCATGCAGCGGCCGGCCTGGGCCTTCAGGACACCCTTCTCCTGGGCTTCATAGACTTCCTTCCAGTCCATGATGCGGACCGGAACGGGACGGCGGGGCTGGGTTTCGCGCTGACGTACTTTAAGAAATCCGCGTGGATCAGCCACCGGTAACCTCCAGGATTCGAGCCCAAACTTCTTCGCCGTCGGGGTCAAGGCCCTCTTCGATGGCGTCAAGGCGGGTTTGCAGGACGGCCGCGTAATCGCGCGGCAGCACCTTGGTTATGCGGGCTGCGGTGTCGTCGAAGTTCTCCAGCAGCCGTGCCGCCAGCAGCGATTCGGTCTCCTCGGAGTGCTTCAGGAGCAGTCCATGGACAATGTCGCGGTCCTCGGCGTCCAGTTCGCGCAGCTGCAGCTCGCCGGACTCGAGGGCCTGCTTGTTGACGCGTTCGCTCTTCAGGTCCAGCACATAGGCCGTGCCGCCGGACATGCCGGCTCCGAAGTTGCGGCCGGTGCGCCCGATGATCAGCGTCTGCCCGCCGGTCATGTACTCGCAGCCGTGGTCTCCGATCCCCTCGACCACCGCGGTGGCGCCGGAGTTGCGGACCAGGAAGCGTTCGCCGACCTGGCCGCGCAGGAACATCTCACCGCTCGTGGCGCCGTAGCCGATCACGTTTCCGGCGATGACGTTGCTTTCCGCTTTGAACACGTTGGTGCGGTCCGGCCGGACGATGATGCGCCCGCCGGAAAGCCCCTTGCCCACGTAGTCGTTCGAGTCACCAAACAGCCGCAGCGTGATGCCGGCCGGCAGGAACGCACCGAGCGACTGGCCGGCGGTGCCGGTCAGCGTGATGTCGATGGTGTCCGTGGCCAGTACGTCCGTGCTGAAGGTTTTCGTGACCACGTGGCCCAGCATGGTCCCGACCGAGCGGTCGGTGTTGATCACGTCGACGGCGATCTTGACCGGGGTGCGGTCAGTCAGGGCTTCCGCGGCCATCGCGATCAGGCGCTGGTCGAAGTGCTTGTCCAGCTCATGGTTCTGGCCGGTGAGGTTGCGCAGCGGCGCGTCGTCGTCGAACTCCAGTCCGTGCAGGATCGGGTCCAGGTCCAGCCCTTCGGCCTTCCAGTGGTTGATCGCCTCACGGCTGTCGAGCATTTCGGCGTGGCCGATCGCTTCCTCGATGCTCCGGAAGCCAAGCCCGGCCAGGATCTCCCGGACCTCCTCGGCGAGGAACTCGAAGAAGTTGACCACAAATTCCGGCTTGCCGCTGAAGCGGGAGCGCAGCTCGGGGTTCTGCGTCGCGACGCCCACCGGGCAGGTGTCCAGGTGGCAGACGCGCATCATGATGCAGCCGGAAACCACCAGCGGCGCGGTGGCGAATCCGAACTCCTCGCCGCCGAGCAGCGCGGCGATCACGACGTCGCGGCCGGTCTTGAGCTGGCCGTCCACCTGCACCACCACACGGTCGCGCAGGCCGTTGAGCATGAGCGTCTGCTGGGTTTCGGCGAGACCGAGTTCCCAGGGCACGCCGGCGTGCTTGAGCGAGTTGAGCGGCGAGGCGCCGGTGCCGCCGTCGTGCCCGGAAACGAGGACGACGTCGGCCTTGGCCTTCGTGACGCCGGCGGCCACCGTGCCGATCCCGACCTCGGAGACCAGCTTGACGTGCACCCGGGCCGAGGGGTTGGCCCGCTTCGCGTCGTAGATCAGCTGGGCGAGGTCCTCGATCGAGTAGATGTCGTGGTGCGGGGGCGGGGAGATGAGTCCGACGCCGGGGGTCGAGTGCCGGGTCCGGGCCACCCAGGGGTAGACCTTCTGGGCCATCAGCTGGCCGCCCTCGCCGGGCTTGGCACCCTGCGCCATCTTGATCTGGATGTCCTCGGCGTTGGTCAGGTAGAGGCTGGTCACGCCGAAACGGCCCGAGGCGATCTGCTTGACCGCCGAGCGGCGCGTCGGATCCAGCAGCCGGTCCACGTCCTCGCCGCCTTCACCGGTGTTGGACTTGCCGCCCAGCCGGTTCATCGCGATCGCAAGGGTCTCGTGGGCTTCCTGGGAGATGGAGCCGTAGCTCATCGCACCGGTGGAGAACCGCTTGACGATGCTCGAGACGGACTCCACTTCCTCCAGCGGGACCGCGGGCCGCAGCCCGTCCTTGAACTTCAGCAGCCCGCGCAGGGTCATCAGGTTCTCGGACTGGTCGTCGACACCGCGGGTGTAGGCCTTGAAGATGTCGTAGCGGCGCTCACGTGTGGCGTGCTGCAGCCGGAACACGGTCTCCGGGTTGAACAGGTGGGGCTCACCGTCGCGGCGCCACTGGTACTCGCCGCCGCCGAGAAGAGCCTGGTGGGGCTGCTCGATGCCGTTTTCCGGGTACGCCATCCGGTGGCGTGCCGCGACCTCGGCCGCGATGACGTCGAGGCCGACGCCGCCGAGCTGGGAGTGCGTGCCGGAGAAGTACTCGTCCACCAGGTCCTGGCCGAGGCCGAGAGCCTCGAAGGTCTGGGCTCCGGTGTAGGAGGCCACAGTGGAGATGCCCATCTTGGACATGATCTTCAGGACGCCCTTGCCGAGGCCCTTGATCAGGTTGTAGACACCGTCCTGCGCGGTGACGCCGACGACGTCGCCGGTGGAAATCAGCTGCTCCACCGATTCCATCGCCAGGTACGGGTTCACGGCGGAGGCGCCGTAGCCGATGAGCACGGCCACGTGGTGCGTCTCGCGGACGTCGCCGGCCTCAACCACGAGGGCCGTCTTGGTGCGGTTGGCACTGCGCAGCAGGTGGTGGTGCACGGCGCTGACCAGCAGCAGGGACGGGATCGGCGCCCACTGGGCGTTCGAGTCACGGTCCGAGAGCACGACGTACTGCACACCGCGGTTGATGGCACCGGACACCTGTTCGCAGATTTCGGTCAGCCGGGCGCGCAGCGCGTTTTCGCCCCCTTCGGGGCGGTAAAGGCCGCGGACCTTCATGGCGACCCGGTCGCCGTCGGCATTCTCGATGTTCGCGATCTTGGCGAGCTGGTCGTTGTTGATCACCGGGAACGGCAGCGCAACCTGCGGCTGGCGGACCTGCTTGGTGTCCAGCAGGTTGCCGTTGGGCCCGATCGCGCAGGTCAGCGACGTAACGAGCTCTTCGCGGATGGCGTCCAGCGGCGGGTTGGTGACCTGGGCGAAGGACTGCACGAAGTAGTCGAACAGCAGCCGGGGCCGCTTGGACAGCACCGCCACCGGGGTGTCCGAGCCCATGGCCCCGAGCGGCTCGGCGCCGGTCCGGGACATCGGGCCGAGCAGGATCTTCAGTTCCTCGGTGGTGTAGCCGAAGGTCCGCTGGCGGATGTTGACCGAAGCGGCGGTGTGCACCACGTGCTCGCGCTCGGGCAGGTCCTTCAGGTAGATCAGGTTTTCCGTGACCCAGTCGGCCCACGGGTTGGCGGCTGCCACCTCGGCCTTGACCTCGGAGTCGCTGATGATCCGGCCGGCGTCCGTGTCCACGAGGAACATCTTGCCGGGTGAGACGCGGCCCTTTTTGACCACCTTGGAAGGCTCGACGTCGATCACACCGACCTCGGAGGCGAAGATGACCAGGCCGTCCTCGGTGATCCAGAACCGGCCGGGACGCAGACCGTTGCGGTCCAGGGTCGCGCCGACGAGGTTGCCGTCAGTAAAGGAAACGGCGGCGGGGCCGTCCCACGGTTCCATCAGCATGGAGTGGTATTCGTAGAAGGCGCGGCGGGCCGGATCCATCGTGGCGTGGTTTTCCCAGGCCTCGGGGATCATCATCATGATGGAGTGGGTGATCGGCCGGCCGGAGAGCCAGAGCAGTTCCGCGACCTCGTCGAAGGAGGCCGAGTCGGAAGCGCCCGGCGTGCAGATCGGGTACAGCTCCTCGGGGGAATCCCCGAGCAGCGGGTTGGCCAGCTGCGACTGGCGGGCACGCATCCAGTTGCGGTTTCCCTTGACCGTGTTGATTTCACCGTTGTGGGCGATGGTCCGGAACGGCTGGGCCAGCGGCCAGGAGGGGAAGGTGTTGGTGGAGAACCGTGAGTGGACGATCGCCAGCTTGGTCTTGAACCGCTTGTCCGAGAGGTCCGGGTAGAACGGCTCCAGCTGGGCGGTGGTCAGCATGCCCTTGTAGACGATGGTCCGGGAGGACAGCGACGGGAAGTAGACGCCGAACTTGTTCTGCGCCCGCTTCCGGATGCGCCAGGCCCGGGAGTCGAGTTCGTTGCGCTCCAGCACTTCCCCGGTGCTGGAGGCAAAAAACGGCTGGGAGAAGTAGGGCATGCACGCCCGGGCCATCGCGCCGACCAGGTCGGCCACGATCGGCACTTCGCGCCAGCCGAGGACCGTCAGGCCCTCATCAGCGGCGAGACCTTCGATGCCGGCCTTGGCGGCGTCGGACTCGCGCTGCTCGGCCGGGAGGAACGCCGTTCCCACCACAAACTGGCCGGGATCGGGAAGTTCAAACTCGGTGACTGCGCGGAAGAATTCGTCCGGAACCTGCATCAGCAGGCCGGCGCCGTCGCCGGTACCCTCGTCGGCGCCCACGGCTCCGCGGTGCTCGAGATTCCGCAGGGCTGTCAGGGCGGCGTCAACGATGTCATAACCTGGCTCCCCCCGCAGCGTGGCGATGATGGCGAGGCCGCAGGCGTCCTTCTCCTGCTCCGGGTTGTAGAGCCCGGCCGCTTCGGGAAGCGCTGCGAAACGCTTAAAAGGTGACATGGCGGGCTGCTGAGGCTCGGACCAACTGGGGCTGTGCAGGGTTTGGGTCATGGGAGACGTCCTTCCTCCTGATCGTGCGTATGGGAGGGACAACATTGGCCCGCATCGGTGCGCCGGTGTGATGGGCACAACAAAGTTTTTTCTTATTCGAATTGTAGGTCAGCGCCGCGTGCTGTACTAACAGTTACGCGACCGCCGGCCAGGAATTGCGCGAACACCAACTGTCTGCTGTGCGCTGCTTTCCCTGCTGCCACGACACTGTGGACACGGGCTCTGCGAGGGGTGACTCCGCGGCCCTATCTGCCGGGGCTGAGCTACTTGGTGCCCTCAGCTTCCGGCGCGGTTCCAGATCCCTGGTGGCCGGTTACTCCGGCCTCCGACTCTCCGGTGACGGTCTTGGTGCCGCCGGTGGATTCCCTGGACGCCTCCGCCGGGGCGGAAACGCGGCCTGGACCGCTTTGGATATCAGGGATATTAGCACGCGACTCACTATCTGAGACAGAAGAATCCGAATGGCGGACACCATCGCCGCCACCGTCAGTGCCCGCGGCCGGCTCTGTTCCAGCCGGCTCAGTTCCAGCTGGCTCTGTTTCCGCCGGCTCTGTTTCCGCCGGCTCGCGGCACGGCAGGTAGACCGTGTCGGTCTCCGCGCGCTTGCGCAGGCCGAGGATGATAAACGCCGCCAGCGCACCCAGCAGCACAAAGATGCTGGTCCACACGTTCAGCCGCGTCGTGATCCCGAAGAGGCTGATCTGCTCCGCGTCGTCGATCCGCATCGCTTCGATCCAGACCCGGCCCAGGGTGTAGTAGACCGCGTAGAGGCAGAACAGCCGGCCGCGGCGGAAATTGAATTTGCGGTCCAGCAGCAGCAGGATTCCGACACCGGCGAGGTTCCACAGGGATTCGTAGAGGAATGTCGGGTGGAAGAGCGTCTCCGCGGCCATTCCGGGCGGGAAGTTGGGGTTGTCGGCGTCGATCTGCAGACCCCACGGCAGCGTGGTGGGGCCGCCGAAGAGCTCCTGGTTGAAGTAGTTGCCCCAGCGGCCGATGGCCTGGGCCAGCAGCAGGCCGGGTGCGGCGGCGTCGAGGAAAGCGCTGAGCTTGACCCCCGCCTTGCGGCAGCCGATCCACGCGCCCACGGCGCCGAGCAGCACCGCGCCCCAGATCCCCAGTCCGCCGCGCTGGAGCTGCGGGATCAGGGACAGGTCGCCGGTGCCGTCGAAGCCGGGGCCGAAATACGCGTCCGGCGAGGAGACGACGTGGTAGAGCCGGCCGCCGATGATGCCGAAGGGGATCGCCCAGATCGCGATGTCCCAGACGCTGCCCTCCGGGGCGCCGCGCCGGCTCCAGCGCACCGAGGTGAGCCACAGACCGACGATGATCCCGAGCAGGATGCACAGGGCGTAGGCATGGATGCGCAGTGACCCCCAGGGCAGCGGGATGTCGAAACCGGACCAGTCCGGGCTCGGAATGCTGGCAGGCAGCATCGCTGCCGCGTGGAGGACTGACTGCATCGCTTTAGGCTTCTTCCCTGGTAAGGCCGGTGCTCAGGTCTTTCGTCAAGGACGCTACCGCATCCACACCGCCGTCGCCGAGGGCCACGACCAGCGCGGTACCAACAATCACGCCGTCAGCGTAGGCGGCGATCTCGCGGACCTGGCCGGCGTTGGAAACGCCCAGTCCGACACAGACGCGTTCGGCGCCGGCCGCGTGTGCGGCCGCGACAACGTCCTTGGCCGCGGAGCTGACCGAGGTGCGGGCGCCGGTGACGCCCATGATCGATACGGCGTAGACAAAGCCGCGGCTCGCCTCAACGGTGCGCTTCATGCGCTCCGGCGAGGATGACGGTGCCACCAGGAACACCCGGTCCAGGCCGTACTTGTCCGAAGCAGCCATCCATTCGGAGGCCTCGTCCGGGATCAGGTCCGGGGTGATGAGCCCGGCTCCCCCGGCTTCGGCCAGCTGGCGGGAGAATTCGTCCACGCCCATCCGGACCACCGGGTTCCAGTAGGTCATCACGAGCACGGCGGCGTCGGTCTTGCTGGTGATCCCGCGGACGACGTCGAAAACCTGCTTGACGTGGAAGCCCTTGGCGAGCGCCTCGGTGGTGGCGGCCTGGATTACCGGGCCGTCCATGACGGGGTCGGAGTACGGGATGCCGATTTCGATCAGGTCGGCTCCGTTTTCGGCAAGGGCGATGCCCGCGGCGATGGTCTCCTCGACGCCTGGGTAGCCGGCGGGCAGGTAGCCGATCAGGGCCGCGCGGCCCTGGGCCTTGGCGCGGTCAATGGCAGCTGCCGATTTGCTGGCGGTCCGGGCGGTGCCCGGGTCCTGAACGGTGCTCACAGCTGCTCCCCCTCTTTGGCGATGATGTGTTCGGGTGAATCCTTGTCCAGCAGGTCGAACCATTCCGCGGCGGTGGCCACGTCCTTGTCGCCGCGGCCGGAGAGATTCACGATCACGATCTTGTCTGACGCCTTGCTGGCGCCTCCGGCTGCCTCGCCGCCTGATTCTCCGCCTTCGGCGGCGAGCCGCTGGCCGACCTTGATGGCACCGGCCAGGGCGTGCGCGGACTCGATGGCCGGGATGATGCCCTCGGTGCGGCAGAGCAGCCGGAAGGCGTCCATGGCCTCGCTGTCCGTGATCGGCTCGTAGCTGACGCGTCCGATGTCCGCGAGGTAGGAGTGCTCCGGGCCGACGCCCGGGTAGTCCAGGCCCGCCGAGATGGAGTGCGACTCGATGGTCTGGCCGTCGTCGTCCTGCATCAGGTAGGAGCGGGCGCCGTGCAGCACCCCGGGCTTGCCGAGCGTGATGGTCGCTGCGTGGCGTCCGGTTTCGACGCCCTCGCCGCCGGCTTCGAAGCCGTAGATCTTGACCGACGGGTCGTCCAGGAAGCCGTGGAAGATGCCGATGGCGTTGGAGCCGCCGCCGATGCAGGCGCAGACGGCGTCGGGCAGGCGGCCGGTCTGGTCCAGGATCTGGGCGCGGGCTTCCTCGCCGATGACCTCGTGGAAGTAGCGGACCATGGCCGGGAACGGGTGCGCCCCGGCGGCGGTGCCCAGCAGGTAGTGGGTGTTGTCGACGTTGGCGACCCAGTCCCGGAGCGCCTCGTTGATGGCGTCCTTGAGCGTCTGGGATCCGTTGGTAACCGGAATGACGGTGGCTCCGAGGAGCTCCATCCGGGCCACGTTGAGGGACTGCCGGCGGCAGTCCTCGGCGCCCATGTACACGACGCATTCCAGGCCCATCAGGGCGGCGGCCGTGGCGCTGGCAACGCCGTGCTGCCCGGCGCCGGTCTCGGCGATCACACGGGTTTTGCCCATGCGCTTGGCAAGGAGCGCCTGGCCCAGCACGTTGTTGATCTTGTGCGACCCGGTGTGGTTGAGGTCCTCGCGCTTGAGGAAGATCCGGACACCCCCGGCGTGCTCGGCGAAGCGCTTGGCCTCGGTCAGCAGCGAGGGCCGGCCCGAGTAGTTCTTGTTCAGCTCCGCGATTTGCGCGGTGAACTCCGGGTCGGCTTTGGCTTTCTCGAAGGTGTCCTCGAGCTCATCCAGGGCTGCGATGAGTGACTCGGGCATCCACCGGCCGCCGTACGAGCCGAAGTAGGGGCCCGGGGCGTGCCGCAGGGATTCCCCACCCTGCAGGAACGCGTCCACGGCGCTCTCGTCGGAGCCTGCTGCTGGCGCATCGACCATCAGTCTCACCATCCTGTTCCACTGCTCATTAGATCTGGGGGCCGCACGGAGGCTCTGCCGGCGTCCGGCCAGGCGTTGCCCGGCCGGACCGCGGGTCAGGAACGTGCGGCGATTTCTTCTGCTCCGGCTGCCATGAATTCCGCGATCCGCTCCCGCGGGGTCGCGTCACTGACCAGGGCCTCACCGACGAGGACCGCATTGGCGCCGTTCGCGGCGTAGTGCCGGACGTCGTCGACGCCGCGCACGCCCGATTCCGCGATGACAAGCGCGCCGGCGGGGATGCCTCCGGCGAGTTCGGCGAAGACGGAACGGTCGACGTCGAGCGTCTTGAGGTTGCGCACGTTGACGCCGATGATCCGCGCCTCGGCGGCAACCGCACGCTCGATTTCTTCGGCCGTGTGCGTCTCGACGAGCACGTTCATGCCGAGTTCGCGGCTGAGGGCGCTGAACTCGCGCAGCTGCGCGTCGGACAGGGACGCCACGATCAGCAGGATCAGGTCGGCCCCGTGTGCCCGGGCCTCCCAGATCTGGTACTCGTCGACCATGAAGTCCTTGCGCAGCAACGGGATGTCCACGGCTGCCCGGACGGCGTCGAGGTCGGCGAGTGAGCCGTTGAAGCGGCGCTGTTCGGTCAGGACGCTGATCGCGGCGGCGCCGCCGCCGGCATACTGCACGGCGAGGGAGGCAGGATCCGCGATGCTGGCAAGATCGCCCTTGGAGGGGCTGCGGCGCTTGATTTCGGCGATGACCTTCAGCTGTCCGCGCGTTGCCGAGGCACCGCCCAGGGCGGTCCAGGCGTCGCGGGCCGGTGCTGCGGCGGCCGCGCGCTCCTTCAGTTCCGCGAGCGTAACGAGGCGCTGACGTGCCTCCATATCCTCCCTGACACCGGCATTGATGTCATCGAGAACAGTCACCCTTAGTGGCCGGAGTTCTTCAGCTTGCTGCCGCCCACACCGTAACCGGCCTTGCGCATGACAAGGCCGACGACCAGGCCGAGCAGCAACACCACGGCGCCCGCGATGAAGATCGGGGTGTTGGCGATGACGAAGGCGATGCACATGATGAGCGCGCCGACCAGCATAACGAAGACGGTGGTCCAGGCTGCCGGGCTGTTGCCGTGGCCGGTCGGTTCGCGGTGATCGATGTCGTCGTAGGAGTAGCCGGTTCCGGCAGCGGGCTTGGGGGCGGAAACAGGGGCTTTGCTCATTGGAATCTCCTCAGGGTGAATACTGCTTACATTCTGCCATTTTTTGAAAGAGTTATTGGCCGGGTTACCGGCCGGGCCACCGGCCGCGTTGCCGGGCGCGGCCGCGGCACCGGCTCAGGTGGGATCGTCACCGCGTGACAAACGGTCCCAGCTGTCAATCTCGTCCGGCGGACCGGCGGGCGCCGCGGAACCGCCGGCGGTGTTACCGGTGGCTGCGGTGTCGTATTTTGTGCGCGACTTCCAGAACCGGCCCGCGGGGATGACCAGCAGCGCGCTGAGTCCCAGCAGGGCGCCGGCCACGACGGCGATGGCCGGGAACACCGTGACGTCCACCTTCACGTCGCTGCCCGTGATCCCGGTGGCCGCGGCAATGGAGCCCTGGGCTGCCGCCAGCGGGTCCGCGATCACAATCGCGGCGGCGCTGATGATGCCGGCGGCGGCCAGCAGGATGAGCGCCGTGATGATCCAGCGGGCGAACCGGCCGGCGATCGACGCGGCCAGGCCGCCGGCGAGGGCCACCAGGGCAAGGGCCGTCACGGTGGTCGCGGCTTTGCTGCCCTGCACCTGCAGGCCGTCCTGGCTGTTGACGGCCGCCCCGAGCTGGGCCGGATCGAGGTGCACGGTGAGCCAGGTCTGCGTCGTGGTGCCGAAGACGGCCAGGGCCAGCGCGGCGATGGCCAGGACCAGGGTGGATTTCCGGGCCCAGCGGGGAACGGTGGGGCTGGTGCTCCTGACCGTGGTGCCGCTCATGACTGCGAGCCGCCGTCGGAGATGGACTCGGCCGTGATGTTGCGCAGCGACTGGGCGGTGTGGACGGCGCGCATCGGGGCGGCGGCCTTGTTCACGGTTTCGATCGCCTCGGTGGCGTTCACCGAGTCGGCCACGATCCCGCCGCCGGCCTGTACGTACGCGCGTCCCTCCCGCAGCAGGGCCGAGCGGATGGCGATGGCCATGTCCATGTCCCCGGCGAAATCGAGGTAGCCCACCACACCCCCGTAGATCCCCCGGCGGTGCGGTTCCAGCTCATCGAGCAGGCGCAGTGCGCGGGGCTTGGGGGCACCGGACAGCGTCCCGGCCGGGAAGGTCGCCTTCAGCACGTCGTAGGCGGTGGCGGCGGGCGCCAGCTGGCCGACGACGGTGGAGACCAGGTGCATGATGTGGCTGAAGCGCTCAACCTCCATGAACTGGGTGACGTCGACGGAACCGGCCACACAGACCTTGGAGAGGTCGTTGCGGGACAGGTCCACCAGCATCAGGTGCTCGGCGCGTTCCTTCTCGTCCGCGAGAAGCTCCTCGGCCAGGGCCTTGTCCGCCTCCACGGTTTTGCCGCGCGGCCGGGAGCCTGCGATGGGGTGGGTGATGACCTCCTCGCCGGTCACGGTCACCAGCGCCTCCGGGGAGGAGCCGACGATGGAGTACTGCCGGCCGGCGGCATCCTCGAGGCTGAAGATGTACATGTACGGGCTGGGGTTCGTGTTCCGCAGCACCCGGTAGACGTCCAGCGGGTCCGCGCCGCATTCCATTTCGAAGCGCCGCGAAATGACCACCTGGAAGACCTCGCCGTCGACGATTGCTTCCTTGCTGCGGTCCAGGGCCGCGAGATAGTCCGACTCCTTCCAGCGTTCCTGCACGCTGGAGGCGAAGTCCAGGGCGGCCGGGTCGAGCACGGACACCGGCTGCTTCACGGGGGTGCTGACCTTGGCCAGCAGGGCCTTGACCCGGGCGACGGCGTCGTGCCAGGCCTCGTCGACCCGTTCGGAGCTGTTGTCGAAGTTGATCGCGTTGGCAATCAGCAGCACGGTGCCGTCCATGTTGTCGTGCACGGCCATGTCGGTGACGAGGTTGAGCGCCATCTCGGGCAGCTCCAGATCGTCCTCCGGCGGGCTGGTCAGTTTCTCCCAGTGGCGGACGGTCTCCCAGCCGAGGAAGCCGACCAGGCCGGAGGTGAACGGCGGCAGGCCGTCGAAGCGGTCGGTGCGGAGGGCCTGGACGGTGTCGCGGATCGCGTCCACCGGGCTGCCGCCCAGCGGCACGCCGACCGGCGGTTCGCCAAGCCAGTGGGCCTGGCCGTCCTTGGTGGTCAGGGTGGCCCGGGACCGGGCACCGATGAAGGAGTAGCGGGACCACGAGCCTCCGACGGCCGCGGATTCCATCAGGAAGGTGCCGGGCTGGCCCTGGGCAAGTTTGCGGTAAAGCCCGATCGGGGTTTCGGCGTCAGCCAGCACCTTCAGCCGGACGGGGATAACACGGCTGTGGCCTGCGAGTTCACGGAACTCCTCCAGGCCCGGGCTGATGATTCCAAGGTCCTGCATGGCTGTGGTTTCCGCCTGTTCTTTCAGTGGTCCTGAAGGTTGAGTGTGCGGGGTCGAGCCCCGGTGCGGCGCCCGAGGCGCCGGCAGTTGCGGGTCAGCCGGCCTGGCCGGTGACGACGTCGAGCCCGCGGCCGTCGAAGCAGGTCCGGGTCCCGGTGTGGCAGGCCGCGCCGACCTGGTCCACGCGGACCAGCAGCGCGTCGCCGTCGCAGTCCATCGCGAGCGACTTGACCCACTGCACGTGGCCGGAGGTGTCGCCCTTGCGCCAGTACTCCTGGCGGGAGCGGGAGTAGAACGTCACCCGTCCGCTGGTCATGGTCCGGCTGAGGGCCTCGTCGTCCATCCAGCCCAGCATGAGCACCTCGTTGGTGTCGAACTGCTGCACGATCGCGGCGACCAGGCCGGCGCTGTCCCGCTTCAGGGCTCCGGCGAGGTCCGCCGGCAGCGGGCTTGGGGGCGCGGCTGATCCGGGGTCGGCGTTTCCGGTGACGGTGGGTGCACCGACGGTGGTTCCACTGACAGTCTCACTGACGGTGGATTCGCCGACAGCGGTCGCAGTGAAAGGGGCGGGGGCGGGCTGTTCAGACATCAGATCAAGTCTAGTGCCTCCCGGCGCGGCGCCGCCCGGCCGCCCGGCACCGCGCTTAACATCGGCGTCACCGGGCAGTGAATCGGCTCACGGAGGCCAGAATGGCGGCGGTTCGCGTGCCCACGCGGCGCCGTCTCGTGCTAGTTTCACAAGTGATGCATTTCGTCGATCCGTCCCGAGAAGTTCTGGCCGAAACCCTACTGGCGGCCGGTCCTGACTCCCCCACGCTCTGTAAGGGCTGGCTCACCAGGCACCTTGCTGCCCACCTGTACCTGCGCGAGCGCAAAGCCGCCGTCGGGCTGGGGCTGCTGATCAAGCGTCTCGCCAAGGCCTCGGACCAGGCAACGGCCGAGCTGGCCGAGAAGCTCAAGACGCCGGAGGACTACAACAAGCTGGTCAACGCCTTCCGCGCCGGCCCGTCGGCGTTCTCCCCGATGAAGATCAAGGCGCTGGACGAAAGCGCCAACCTGATCGAGTACTTCGTCCACACCGAGGACGTCCGCCGGGCCGGGGACCGCTGGGCGCCCCGCGCCTTGGACGAAGCATATTCGGACGCCTTGTGGGACGAGCTGGTCAAGCGTGCGGCCATCCTTTACCGCGGCGTGGACCTCGGGATCGTGCTGGTGCGCCCCTCCGGCCCCCGGCACGTCGCCAAGCGCGCTCCCGTGTCCGTGGCGATCGTCGGTGAGCCGGGCGAACTGCTGATGCATGCCCATGGCCGCACCCGCCACGCGCTTGTGACCTTCGAAGGCCAGCCGGACGCCGTCGCGCTCCTGCAGTCAGCCGAAGTCGGGCTCTAAGCCCCGCTCCTCCACACAGCAACACCCCCACACAAACAACGCGGGGTCACCTACGGCCCAAAATCCCCTTCGGGATGGGCGCTAGGTGACCCCGCGTTGGTGTGATCGGGCTAGCGGACTTCGAAGCCTGCTTCACGGATCGCGGCCTTGACCTGAGCGATCATGTCCAGCGGACCGAAGTGGAAGACGGAGGCTGCGAGGACCGCGTCGGCGCCTGCTGCCACGGCCGGCGGGAAGTGTTCCGGCTTGCCGGCGCCGCCGGAGGCGATGAGGGGAACTCTGACCGCGGCCCGCGCCAGGCGGATCAGTTCCAGGTCGAAGCCGTCCTTGGTTCCGTCGGCGTCGATCGAGTTCAGCAGGATTTCCCCCACACCCCGGTCGGCCGCCTCGCGGGCCCAGGCGATGGCGTCGATCCCGGTGCCCTGGCGGCCGCCGTGTGTGGTGACCTCGAAGCCGGAGGGGGTGGGCTCCGAGCCCGGACGGGTCCGGCGGGCGTCGAGGGAGAGCACCAGCACCTGGGACCCGAAATGCCGGGTGATCTCGTCGATCACGTCGGGGCGGGCGACGGCGGCGGTGTTGATGGCTGCCTTGTCCGCGCCGCAGCGCAGGAGCCGGTCCACCTCGGCCACGCCGCGGACGCCGCCGCCCACGGTCAGCGGGATGAAGACTTCCTCGGCGGTGCGGCGGACGACGTCGAACGTGGTTTCCCGGTTGCCCGAGGACGCAGTGACGTCAAGGAAGGTGAGCTCGTCGGCGCCGCCGTTGTCGTAGCGGTGCGCCAGTTCGACGGGGTCTCCGGCGTCGCGGAGTCCTTCGAAGTTGATGCCCTTGACCACGCGGCCGGCATCAACGTCCAGGCACGGGATAACGCGGACGGCTACTGCCATGACTTCTCCTGGTATTCGCTCACGGACGGTTCACTGGCGCCGGGTCAGATGCGGCAGGCGTGGATGGTGCTGACCAGGATGGCGCGGGCGCCCAGGTCGTACAGCTCGTCCATGATCCGGTTGGTCTGCTTCTTCGGCACCATCGAGCGGACGGCAACCCAGTCCGAGTCGCGCAGCGGCGAGACGGTGGGTGATTCCAGCCCGGGAGTCAGGGTCGCGGCTTGTTCGACCAGTTCCTTGCGGATGTCGTAGTCCATCATCACGTACTGGTGCGCCACGAGGACGCCCTGCAGCCGGCGGATCAGCACGTCGGCGGCCGGGTTCTGCTCGCCCTTGCGGCCGATCAGGACGGCCTCGGAGTGCAGGATGGGCTGGCCGAAGATCTCCATGCCGGCGGCCTTGAGGGTGTTGCCGGTTTCGACGACGTCGGCGATGGCGTCCGCGACGCCGAGGCGCACAGAGGATTCGACGGCGCCGTCGAGGCGGACGACCTTGGCCTTGATGCCGCGCTCGGCCAGGTAGCCGCGGAGCAGTCCGTCGTAGCTGGTGGCGAGGCGCTTGCCGTCGAGCTGTTCGACCGTGCTGAAGTCTCCCACCGGGCCGGCGAAGCGGAAAGTGGAGGCGGCGAAGCCCAGCGGGAGCAGTTCTTCGGCTTCGACCTCGGCGTCGAGGAGCAGGTCGCGGCCGGTGATGCCGACGTCGAGCGTGCCCTGGCCGACGTAGACGGCGATGTCGCGGGGGCGGAGGAAGAAGAATTCAATGTCATTGTCCGGGTCCACCATGACCAGCTCGCGGGTGTCGCGGCGCTGGCGGTAGCCGGCTTCGGCGAGCATGGCAGAAGCGGCTTCGGACAGGGATCCCTTGTTCGGGACGGCAACTCTCAGCATTGGGAGGTCTTTCTAGGTCGGGACGACGTCCGTTCAGAAACTGTCCGTTCAGGAACAGCCGGTTCTGAAATATTTCGTCCGGGTTCAGTCGGTTCAGGCACAGCGGGCCACGCTGGACACCGGATTTCGCAGGGCAGGGCCGGGCGGGTTCCGGTGCGGACGTGGCTAGAGATGCTTGTAGACGTCTTCCAGGCTGAGTCCTTTGGCGAGCATCAGAACCTGCAGGTGATAGAGCAGCTGCGAGATTTCCTCGGCGGCGGCTTCATCGGATTCGTACTCGGCAGCCATCCAGACCTCGGCTGCTTCCTCCACGACTTTCTTGCCGATGCCGTGGACTCCGGAATCCAGTTCAGCGACGGTGCGGGAGCCTTCCGGACGGACGGCTGCCTTCTCACTCAGTTCTGCGAACAGCGATTCGAAATTCTTCACACCCTCCAGCCTACTTGCTCGCGGCCGGAGGTCCCGTGCCGGGCCGCTGCATGACGACGGGGATGTGAGCGATTACACAGTCAGCCGGGTTCGGCCGCGTTCCTGGCCCTGGCCCGGTGAGGCCCGGTCGTAGCCTAGCTGAACTGCTTGAGCGTCACCGCGGTGGCGAGGGCTGCGGTGACAGCCTCGTGGCCCTTGTCCTCGCTGGAGCCCGGGAGCCCGGCCCGGTCGATGCCCTGCTGTTCCGTGTCACAGGTCAGCACGCCGAAGCCGACCGGGACGCCGGTGCGCACCGAAACCTCGGTCAGGCCCAGCGTGGCCGCCTCGCAGACATACTCGAAGTGCGGGGTTCCGCCGCGGATCACGACGCCGAGCGCCACAACAGCGTCGAAGTGCGGCGCCAGCCGGGCTGCGGCGACGGGGAGCTCGAAGGCGCCCGGAACACGGAGCACGGTGGGCTCGCTGATGCCGGCGTCCTTGGCAGCGCGCAGGGCGCCGTCCAGCAGCCCGTCCATGATCTGGGTGTGCCAGCTCGCGGCCACAATGGCCAGCTTCAGCTGGGAGGTTTCCTCCGGTTTGAAGGTGCTGAGGTCAATCTGTGGTGCGCCGTGTCCGCTCATCTGGGAATCCTTGTTCTGTTCAGTCGTTGGGTGCTTTTGGTGCCAGGTAAGGGCCGGCCACCGAAAGGTGGCCGGCCTCAAATCCAGTGTGTGGAAAGGTCAGCCTTGTTCGTGGTCGAAACCGCCTGGACCGGCTACCGGCGTTGCCGGCTCCATGTCCAGGACCAGCCGGTGGTCCATCCGGTCTTTCTTGGTCTGCAGGTAGCGGAGGTTCTGCTCCCGGGAGGGAACCTCGGTGGGTACCATCTCCACTACGCGGACGCCGGCCTGGGCCAGCCGGTCCTGCTTGTCCGGGTTGTTGCTCAGCAGCCGGACCTCGTGCAGGCCCATGTCCGCGAGGATCTGCGCCGCGGCCTTGTAGCAGCGGGCATCAACGGGAAGGCCCAGCTGTTCGTTGGCCTCCACGGTGTCGAAGCCGGCTTCCTGCAGGGCGTAGGCCTTCATCTTGTTCGCCAGGCCGATCCCCCGGCCCTCCTGGCCGCGGAGGTACAGCAGGGTCCCGCCAAATTCGTTGATCATCTCCAGGGCGTAGGCCAGCTGCTCTCCGCAGTCGCAGCGGTAGGAGCCGAACACGTCGCCGGTGAGGCACTCCGAATGCAGGCGGACCAGCGGCGCCATCCCGTCGACCGGGGGCAGCGGGGAGCTGACCGCCAGGTGCTCGGCACCGGTGGCCAGATCGGTCCAGGCCTGCGCCAGGAATTCACCGAAGGCGGTGGGCAGCTGGACGATCGGGCCGGCGCTGACCGGGTGCGGCTGGCGTCCGGCCGACTGCTGTTCTCGTGCTTCCGACGTCGTCATCGTTTCTCCTCCATCACAAGGGGTCGGTTGCGTGGCCGGCAGCTTGCCCGGCCTCAAGGTAGGTCACAAGGTCCGCGATCGAGATGAGCGGGCAGCCATGCTCGAGGGCGAAGCCGCGTAGTCCGTCCAGGCGCATCATTTCTCCGTTGTCGTAAACCACTTCCGCGATCACACCGACGGGTTCGAGCCCGGCCAGCTGGCAGAGTTCCACGGCTGCCTCGGTGTGGCCGGGACGTTCCCGCACTCCACCCTTAACGGCTCGGAGTGGAAAAACATGCCCGGGGCGGGTCAGCGCCGCCGGCTGGCTGCCGGGGTCGGCCAGGATCCGGGCGGTCAGGGCCCGGTCCGTGGCGGAAATTCCGGTGCTGACGCCCACGGCGGCGTCGCAGGACACCGTGTAGGCGGTGCCTTTGGCATCCTCGTTGATTTCCACCATCGGCGGCAGCGCGAGGGCGTCGGCCCGGCCGGCGTCGAGCGGTACACAGATCACGCCGGAGCTGTACCGGATGGTCCAGCCCATCAGGGCGGGCGTGGCGTGCTGGGCGGCGAAGATGATGTCGCCTTCGTTCTCGCGGTCCTCGTTGTCGACCACGAGGACGGGACGGCCGGCGGCGATGGCGCGGACGGCGTCTTCGATCAGGTCGAGACCTGCCGGCGGGATGACCTGTACGGGTGCAAGCTCGGCGGGCAGGGCGGCGTCGGCGGCGTCAGTGAGAAACGGCTGCCGGGCAGGGCTGTCCTTGACGTTGTTCACGCTGTTGCCCCCTCTGCGCGTACTGCTGCTCCGCCGGCTCCGGTGCCTGAAAATGCGAGCAGGCGCTCAGTGTACTTTGCCAGGACGTCGACTTCGAGGTTTACGTGGCTGCCGATGGTTTTCGCGCCCAGTCCGGTGTCGGCCAGCGTGGTGGGGATAAGCCCCACCTCGAACCACGGCGCCGGTTCGGCGGCCGGGCTCACGGCGGTCACGGTCAGCGAGACGCCGTCGACGGCGATGGACCCCTTCTCGGCGATGTAACGCGCCAGCCCGGCGGGAACTCCGAAGCGGAGCCGGTCCCAGTTGCCCAGCGCCTCGCGCTCGAGCAGCTGCCCGACGCCGTCGACGTGGCCTTGGACGACATGGCCGTCGAGCCGGCCGCCGGCCGGGACGCAGCGCTCCAGGTTGACCGGGTCCCCGGCCGTAAGTTCGCCAATGGTGCTGCGGGTGAGGGTCTCGCCCATCACGTCGACGCTGAAGTTCCGGCCGTCGATCTCGGTGGCCGTGAGGCAGACGCCGTTGACGGCGATCGAGCCGCCGAGGGCCAGTCCCTCGGTGCTGCCCGGTGCGTGGAGCCGGACGGTGGCGCTGATGTCGCCGTTGCGTTCAACGGACAACACCTTCCCCTGCTCGGCGATTATTCCGGTGAACATCAGTTGCCTCCTGCGGCGGTGTCCGCGCCTGTGCGGAACGGGGTTGAGTCGAATGTGGTGCTGACGGCAGCTGCCGCTGGTGCCAGGTCGGCCGGCCGGGCGGGGCTCAGGTGCAGCCGCAGGTCGCGGCCCAGCAGCTGGACGGCCCCGCCGGAGGCGGTGTCCCATTCCCAGTGCTGGGCGTCGGCCAGGGTGGTAATCCCGAGGTCTTCAAGGGCCGGGGTTCCGGAGCCAAGGAGTGTCGGGGCGAGGTAGACGATGAGTTCGTCCACGAGCCCGGCGGCGAGGAAGGCGCTGAGGATGCGGGAGCCGCCCTCCACCATAAGATGCCGGACCCCGGCGGTGAACAGCTGGTCCAGTGCTTCGCGCGGATCCCGGGTGGGCAGATGGAGGACCTTCCCGTCGTCGCCGTTGATCGCGGCGCCCTCCGGGATTCCCCGGTAGCCCATCACGACGCGCAGGGGCTGCCGGTCGGCAGGTTCCCCGTCCGCGCCGCGGGCGGTCAGGCGCGGATTATCCACGAGGACGGTCTGGGTTCCGACCAGGATCGCGTCGATCCGGCCGCGCAGGGCGTGGTTGTCGGCGAGCGATTCCGGGCTCGAGATCCACTGGCTGGTTCCGTCGCTGGCGGCAATGCGGCTGTCGAGGGTCTGCGCGATGTGCAGGGTGACGAAAGGCCGCATGGCCGCTACGGCGTCGAACCATCGCCGGTTCAGCTCCAGCGCGTCCTGCGCGCCGAGTCCGGACCGGACGCGGACTCCCGCGGAACGCAGCGTTGCCGCGCCGCCGGCAGCGGGGTCGTGCGGATCGTCGATCGCGTAGACGACGTCCGTGATCCCGGCCTCGATGATCGCCTGGGCGCAGGGCCCGGTGCGGCCGCAGTGGTTGCACGGCTCCAGCGTGACCACCATGGTGGTGCCGCTGAGGTCGTGGCCGGCGGCCTTTGCCTGGTCTATCGCGTCGGCTTCCGCGTGCGCGGTCCCGGCGCCGCGGTGGTAGCCCGTTACGAGCAGGGTTCCGTCCGAGGTGATAACGACGGCGCCAACCAGCGGGTTCGCGCCCCGGGGCCCCTGCAGGGCTGCGGCCAGCGCGACGTCCATGGCGGCGGCCTCGGCTGCGCTGAAGCCAGCCAGGGCCCGCGCCTCGGCGTCGTCCGTCGTGTGGATGGAGTGTAGGAGGCTCATCAACCTGCCACCGGGCTTTCCAAAACCGCAGTGTGGGTGAAGAGCCATCGCAGAGAGTACATGTGTGTCGTTCCTTCCCTCAAAAGCCGCGATGGCTCCGGGGGTATACGACAGCGAACTTCCGCGGCGCCAGTGGGCGCCGCAGTAACAGCTGTACGTGCTTCTCTCATCCAGACTTTAACTGTCGGTACCGGAATTCCACCGGTTCAACCGTCTGCCGGAATCCTCCCAGGGGAAGCGCCGGCTCGCGGGTCGCGGACTGTAACCGCCGGTTCGGACTTACACCGACCCCGGAGCACGTATGTGTCTTGCTATTCTGGCACAACCCCCGGGTAGCTTCGGGTATTCCCGCCCGCAGGATGTTACGGAGTGCGTCATTTTCGCGCAGGGCGCGCCCCTCCCGGCAGGGCTGGCGGCGCCGTACCGGGCGCCCCGGCGGTGCCCCCGGTACGGCTAGCGGCGCCCGGACGCGCGGAGCCGCTCGATCGCCTCGGCCGGATCCTCGGCACCATAGACGGCGGAGCCGGCCACGAACACGTTGGCGCCGGCTTCCGCAGCCCGCCAGATCGTGTCCTCGGTGATGCCGCCGTCGACCTGCAGCGCCACGTCCAGACCGGACGCGTCGATCGCTGCCCGGGCCCGGCGGATCTTGGGCAGCGTGAGGTCGAGGAATTCCTGGCCGCCAAAGCCCGGTTCCACCGTCATGATCAGCAGCATGTCGATTTCGCTGAGCATGTCCAGGAAGGGTTCCACCGCGCTGCCCGGACGGAGCGCCAGGCCAGCCTTGGCACCCCGGGCCCGCAGCTCGCGTGCGAGTTTGATCGGCGCGATTGATGCCTCGGCATGGAACGTCACGGAGGCGACCCCGGCGTCCGCATAGGCCGGAGCCCAGCGGTCGGCGTGCTCGATCATGAGGTGGGCATCCAACGGGACCGGGCTGATCTCCTGCAGGCGCGAAACCACCGGCAACCCCAGCGAGAGGTTCGGGACGAAGTGGTTGTCCATCACATCGACATGCACCGCATCGGCGTTGCTGATCTTGCGCAGCTCGGCTTCGAGGTTGGCGAAGTCGGCGGAGAGGATGCTCGGGTTGATACAGCACTTGGCCATGTGGAATTCCTTGTCGTTCTGCGGGGATGTCCTGTGGAGGGCGGGGGCTTCTGGCCCCCAGTATTCCCTGTGTCAGGCCTTTTTGCGGATCAGGGCCAGGAACATCGCGTCGGTCCGGTGCACATGCGGCCAGAGCTGGGCGGTGAGCTCGTGTCCGGCGTCGAGGTGGCCGGTGAGGCTGACATTGTCCAGCGCCGCACCGGCGTCGAGCAGTTCAAGATCGTCGCGTTTGCGCAGCACATCACTCACGACGGCGGTCGTCTCGGCCGGGTGCGGCGAACACGTCACGTAGGCCACGACGCCGCCGGGCTTGACCGCGGCCAGCGCGGACTTCAGCAGCTCGCGCTGCAGCGGGCCGAGGTCCGTCAGGTCCTTGGGGGTCCGGCGCCAGCGTGACTCCGGGCGGCGGCGCAGCGCGCCGAGGCCGGTGCAGGGCGCATCAACGAGGACGCGGTCGAAGCTTTCCGGCATTTCCGTGCCGATTTCGCGGCCGTCGCCGGTCCGCACATGCCAGACCTCGTGGGGCACGGCGGCGAGAGCCTGCCGGACAAGTTTGGCGCGGTGCGGTGCGGGTTCGTTGGCCAGCAGCGTGGCGCCTTGCTCCCGTGCGAGTGCGCCGAGCAGGGCCGCCTTTCCGCCGGGGCCGGCGCACATGTCCAGCCAGCGTTCAGCAGGCTTTCCCTGGTCCTGGCCGGGGCGTCCGTCGCCGGCGCCCGCGGCGCCAGCGCCAAGGTCGACGGCGGCCGAGGCGCCGTCGCCAAGGTCGACGGCGGCCATGGCGCGGGCCACGAGCTGTGATCCGACGTCCTGGACCCGGGTGGTGCCTTCGCGGACGGAGGCGAGCCGGCCGAGGTCTCCGCCGCTGGAGAGCGCCGAGCCTTCGACGAGTTCGCCGGGCGTGGCACCGCCCTCGAGGGCCTCATCGAGGCTGCCCAGCCCGGGCAGGGCCACGAGGTTAACGACCGGTGCGGCGTTGTCCGCCTCGAGGAGGTCGCTGATTTCGCTGACCGGTCGGCCGTGGGCAACGAGGGACTGCCGGAGGGCCCGAACAATCCACTCCGGGTGGGCGTAGCGGATGGCGGCCTTTTTGGTCTCGTCCGTCTCGTCGCTGAGCAGAAGGTCCAGCCACTCCTCAAGGGTGTGTGCCGAGACCTTGCGCAGCACGGCGTTGATCAGCGCCGACGGCCCGGCGCCAATGACAGCGCGGGCCAGGCCCACGGTCTGGTCCAGGGCGGCGTGGGCGGGGACGCGCATGGCCAGCAGCTGATGGGTGCCGATCCGGAGGGCATCGAGGACGGCCGGGTCCAGCTGGTCCAGCGGCCGGTCCACACAGCGGGCCAGGACGGCGTCGTAGGTGCCCTGGCCGCGCAGCGCACCGTAGCTCAGTTCGGTGGCGAAACCGGCGTCCCGCTTGTCGAGGCCATGGTGCCGGATCCGGGCGGGCAGCACGAGGTTGGCGTAAGCGTCGTCGGCGGCGACAGCACGCAGCACTTCGAAGGCGACAAGCCGGGCCGGATCGGCACGGCGGGTGCGCTGGGAGGGGGCGTTCTCGGTGAAGCCGCGCTGCGGACCGCGGTTGCGTTCCCGGCCCTGCGCGTTCCGTTGGCTGCCGTCACGGCCGCGCTGGCCGCCTGATCCCCCGCGCTGGGGGCTGTTTCCGCGGCCGCTGCCGCTCGTCCCGGACTCGCTCATTCGAATACCACGCTTTCAAGTGTTGCCTGTCCGCGCGCCCAATCAGCGGCGGTCATCATCTTCTTGCCCGAAGGCTGGATCCGGGTGAGTTCCACCGGGTGCGAGCCGGTACCTACCAACACGCTCTTGCCCTCCAGGGCCAGCTGCCCCGGCTTCAGGGCCGGATCCCCCGGCCGCATGATCACCGGCTCCAGCTTGATCCGCTGGCCATCGAGCATGGTCCAGGCGCCGGGCTCGGGGGTGACGCCGCGGGCCCGCCGCCCGATCGCCAGCGCGGGCTGCCGCCAGTCGAGCCGGCCGTCGTCGAGGGTGAGTTTGGGAGCGAGGCTGACCTCGCCGTGCTGCGGCACCGCGGCGGCCCGGCCGGCGTCGACCGCCGACAGCGTCTGGGTCAGCAGCACGGCGCCGCTGTGGGACAGCCGCTCGAGCAGCGCCCCGGCGGTGTCGTCGGGCCGGACCGCTTCGGTCAGGGTGCCGAACACCGGCCCGGTGTCCAGCCCTTCCTCCAGCAGGAAGGTGACCGCGCCGGTGACATCGTCACCGGCGATGAGGGACCGCTGCACGGGGGCCGCGCCGCGCCAGGCCGGCAGCAGGGAGAAGTGCAGGTTGATCCAGCCATGCCGGGGAACGTCCAGGGCGGCCCTCGGGATGAGGCCGCCATAGGCCACGATGGCCGCGACGTCGGGCGCGGCAGCCGCAATCCGCGCGGTCACCTCCGCGTTGACCTTGGCGGCGTGGATGATGTTGATGCCCAGTTCCGCGGCGCGCGCTGCGACGGGCGACGGCGTCAGCACGCGTTTGCGACCAAGCGGCGCGTCCGGGCGGGTGAGGACGGCAACGACATCGAAGCCCGCCGCAACGAGCGCGTCCAACGACGGCACGGCAACGGCTGGAGTCCCCGCGAAGAGTACTTTCACTGGGAGTTACCGAAGGCGCCGAAGCTTCCGGAACCTGGGGCTCCGCTGCCGAAGCTGCTGCCCACGGTCCGGGCGCGCTTCGCCGTCGTCTGCCCCGTAATGGAGTCGTAGTTGGCGTTCCGGATGGCGCGCAGCGCGGCCTTCCGGTCGTCCCCCTCCAGCCGGTCGGTGAAGAGGATGCCGTCAAGGTGGTCAGTTTCATGCTGGAATGCCCGCGCCAGCATGCCCTCGCCCTCCACCGTGACGGGGTTGCCATGCAGGTCGACGCCGGTGACGCGGGTGTGCCGGTGGCGGCGAACCGGGAAGCCAAGTCCGGGAATGGAGAGGCAGCCTTCGACTTCATCGGGCTGGAAGTCATCACTGTTTTCGAGCACCGGATTGATGATGTGTCCCTCGACGCCGCGGATGCGGTAGGTGAAGACGCGTTGGCTGACGCCGACCTGGGGAGCGGCCAGGCCGGCCCCATCCACGTCCTCCATGGTTTCGGTCATGTCGGCAACCAGCTTCGCCAGCTCAGGCCCGAATTCCGTCACGGGATCGGCAACTGTGCGCAGCACAGGATCCCCGATGATGCGGATATTCAAAACGGCCATGTGCAATCTGTCCTAACAGTGGGCGACGGGATCCAGTCCAGTTTAGTTGCAGTCCGGTCCTGCTCCCGGACGGCTGCGGTGATTCGGTTTCAGCGGACCTCCGAAAAGTGTCGGAGCCCCCTGAAAGACTGAGTCCATGGAAATCTTCAGGGATTTCATTCCTTTCCAGGGCACGGGCCGGAGCGCAGAATCCGGTACCGTGGCTGTCGCCGGCGCCGGGCGGTCCGGGGCGGAGGGGGCGCTGGCGTTGCTCCGGGAGGCGGGGTCGACGGCGGTCGGGGACGCGGCGTTGTTGGGATTCCGGGCCGCCGCGGATTACGCCGGGACGCTGGAGGAACTCTCGCGGACGCTGGAGTATCTGCAGCTTGTGGCCGCCGCCGTGGACCGGACCAGGAAAGAGGCCGCGACCGCGAAAGCGGGCTCCTCGTGGACGACCGGCTGGCGCGAGAACCCGGGCCCCGTGGCCGACGCGGGACCCGCAGCCGGCCCGGCTGGCGCTGCCGCGGGTGCGGGTGTGGTGGATGACGGGTACCGGAACACCACGGAGTTCCTGCGGGGCCGGCTGCGGATCAGCGCCGCCGAGGCCCGGCGCCGGCTGTCGCTCGCCGGGACCCTGCTGCCGCGCCAGGGCTTCACGGGCAACACGTTGGCCCCCGTGTATGGGGTCCTCGGCGCCGCCGTCGCCGCCGGGGACGTCCCGTCGCGGTCCGCGACCCTGGTCACGCTGGCCCTGGACCGGGTCCGGCACGTCTGCGACGCCGACGCCGCGGCCCGGATGGAACAGGCCCTGACCCGCACCGGCGCGGAGAACGACCCGGACTTCCTCGCCCGCGTGGCCCGGAGTTGGACCGATGCGCTGGATCAGGACGGCGCCGAGCCCTCCGAGGAGCTGCTGCGCCAGCTCCAGGGCGCCTTCATCCGCAAACCCCGCCACGGGCTCCAGCACGTCGAGATCTTCGCGACCGCCGAACAATTCGAACACCTCCTGACCGTGATGAACACCGCCACCAACCCCCGAAACACCACCGCCCAAACCACAGCAGACGGGAATGACGGGGCTGCCGGCCGCGACCTTGCCGGCGCCACGGCGGCGGGAATCGCCAGCACCGCGGTCACTGCTGATGGCGCCGCCGCGGACGCCGTTCCGTGGGCCGAAGGCGGGCCGGACCGTGCGGATGTCGCCCTGGACCTGCGCTCACGCCCGCAGAAACTCCTCGACGGCCTCGTCGGCGCCTGCAAGCTCGCCCTCGCCACCGGGAACCTGCCCGCCGCGGGAGGACTGCGTCCGCAGGTCATGGTCACCATCGACTACCGCGACCTCTTCACCCGGCTCACCGCCCCCGGCGGGACCACAGGACCCGCAGGCGCCCAGGACCGCGAAGACGGTTCGGGAGCTGCCTTCCATCGCGGCCAGGTCACGGCGCAGACCGGGACGTTGCTGTTCACCGGACCCGTCACGGCCTCCACGGTCCGCAAGATCGCCTGCGACGCGGACATCATCCCGGTCCTGCTCGGCGGCAACGGCCGCGTCCTGGACATCGGCCGCGCCTCCCGGGTCTTCCCGCCGCACATCCGCAAAGCCCTCACCGCCCGGGACGGCGGCTTCGCGCTCCCCGGCTGCACCATCCCTGCGTCCTGGTGCGAAGCTCACCATATCGACTACTGGTCCCGCGGCGGAACAACCGGCACAGAGAACGGGACGCTGCTCTGTTCACACCACCACCACGTGATCCACAAGGAGCAATGGACCATCCAGCTCCAAAGCGGCGTCCCCTGGTTCATCCCGCCACCACACATCGACCCGCGCCGAAAACCCCGACGCAACTACTACTTCCATCCCACCGACCTCAACACCGCCGCCTGACAACGCCGAACGACGGCCCGGTCGACGGGTCAAGCACGGCACGACACCGGAGGCGTTGTCAACGCCCGGCGCCCCGGCGCAGTGAAGCGGTTGACGGCTGGGCGGAAGTTGAAGGACGACCCTGCGAACATCGGGGACCTTGCACGCACATCGGTACGACGTTGCATGAGTTTGCTCGTCTATGAAAAGCATGGCGATGAGCCGTTGCCATTACGCGCAGGCCCTGGTCGTCGGACGCGAGTCGGCGCCCCGCGCACGCGCAGGCCCTGGTCGTCGGACGCGAGTCGGCGCCCCGCGCACGCGCAGGTCCTGGTCGTCGGACGCGAGTCGGCGCCCAGGGCGGCACCAGCGGGCTAGCGCGGGAGTGGCGGCGGAGCCAGCGGGAGCAGTGCCGTTCCGGCAGCCGTGGTGTCGGCGGACATTTCCCAGACGCGCCGCAACGCGCAGAACTTCCACCAGTGGTGCTTCAGGACCTCGGGGTTGGCCCGCAGCGGTCGTACTTCGGTCTGCCCGATCGCAACCGCCAGCAGAATCGGGGATTCACCGTGCTGCCAGGCCTCCCACTCCCCAGCCACCGGATCCACCAGGCTTTCCTCAGCCTTCATTCCGGCCACAAGCTGCATAACGACTTTGTCATCCAAGGGTTTGACGGTGCCGTCACGGCTGGTGCCCTTGGTCTTGTAGTCAATGAGGCACGTCCGGCCGTTGATCCGGGCGACAAGGTCCAGAGTGCCGGCGTACCCAACCGTCTTGTTCCAGACCGTGATTTCCGGAGCGATCGGCTCCACCTGGAAGAGTTCCCACCACTCGTCGAAGCGGGCCGCAAAGGCCTCTTCCCCATTGGCGGCGAGGGCCTCGCGGGTTTCCTTCATCTCATGCGGACGACCGAGAGCACGCAAGGCAACCTGCTCGCAATAGTTGTGCACCCGGTCCCCGCGCATTGCGGCCTCGTCGCGGTACGTCTCCGCGGCCTTGGCAGCACGGCTTACCGCCTGGCGGACCTTGGCCGGACTCCCCAGGATGCCGGGCAGCGTCGGGTCCTGGGCAAGGCTGTTGGCGCCCATGTACCCGAACCAGCCGTCCAGACCGTGCGGTTGCTGACCGATCACATTGGTGATGGAGGGTACGGAGAACTGCTCGGACGTGGAGCGCGCGTACATCCGGCCATAGTCCGTGGCGTGGGCAAGAAGTGGGGCGGTCATGGGAAAACTCTTTCACGGGGGTCTGACAGTGCTGCAAACAAGAATGGTCCGCCCCGCTCTGGGAGCGGAACGGACCATCAACTGGGTGGGCGATACTGGGTTCGAACCAGTGACCTCTTCGGTGTGAACGAAGCGCGCTACCACTGCGCCAATCGCCCCAATGCCATTGAATGCTAGCCCACCCCGGCGGAATTCAGAAATCGGCGCGCTGCGTTGCGCCGGTGGACCCCAAGTGCGTCCTGCGGCGATGTACGGACAGCAGCCTGGCAGCCTTCCGCGCCACCCGGTTTCGCCCAGGAAATGTCCACTAATTACAAGGCTGTAATTAGTCACAACCCCTAGAACACAAGGATGCAGCGGCCCCGGCGCCCGGCGTCGTCGTCCCGATTTGTAAGTTCCTTGAACCTCCTATAGAGTTCTTACTCGTTGGAACGCGAGGAAATGCCGCTTGCGGCGGGGAATTGCAGACAATACTGCGGACGTAGCTCAGCTGGTAGAGCACCACCTTGCCAAGGTGGATGTCGCGAGTTCGAATCTCGTCGTCCGCTCGCAGGACACTGTCACGGTAAGGTTCTTCGGAATCCTATCTACACGGTGGGTTGGCCGAGAGGCGAGGCAGCGGCCTGCAAAGCCGTTTACACGGGTTCGAATCCCGTACCCACCTCGGTAAAAACCCTGGCTTCCGGTCTCGATCGGATGCAAGGGGCGATTGGCGCAGCGGTAGCGCGCTTCCCTGACACGGAAGAGGTCACTGGTTCGATCCCAGTATCGCCCACCAGAGCAAGGCAACTTGCTTGATGCAGCACCACCGGCCCAGCCGGCATGGACTAAAATGCGGACGTAGCTCAGCTGGTAGAGCACCACCTTGCCAAGGTGGATGTCGCGAGTTCGAATCTCGTCGTCCGCTCTCTTCATTACAACTCCACTCCGGATCCTTCCGGTTGCGGGCGATTGGCGCAGCGGTAGCGCGCTTCCCTGACACGGAAGAGGTCACTGGTTCGATCCCAGTATCGCCCACCACAGAGCAGCTCCCCGGAGCTGCTCTTTTTGTTCGCTCCCGTCCACCCCCTTCCTTCTTGGTCCACCCGGCCACCTGTGGACTGCTGCCAAGCGTCCGCTCCGAGGGAGCCGGGTCTTTGGACCCTTGCCCCCCACCTAAGAACTTCTTTTACCCTGTGGGCGTACACCCTTGGCACCCCCGTCGCCTCCCGCTAGGGTAGAAAGCGCTAGGAGCGATCTGGCTCCGCGACCGAAGGGAGGTGCCCGTGGGTTTAATTGACGATCTAAAGGGCAAGGCTCAGCAAATCATTGGTGGCAACGAACAAGCCATCAAGGACGGAATCGAAAAGGCCGGCGACTTCGTCGACTCAAAGACCGGCGGAAAGCACGCCGACAAGATCGATTCCGTGCAGCGGGGCGCTTCCGACTTCGTGGACAAGGCGAACGCCCGGCCGAACACGGCCCCCGTCGCCGATGAGACTCCCGTTGCCGGTGAATCCCCCGTAACCGGGGAACCCCGCCAGCCAGGCCTCTGACCCAGATACGTCAGCGAGGTGCCGGTCCCGCCGAGAGGCGGCGCCGGCACCTCCGGCGTTTAACGGCCCCAAACGTCGCCGACTCCGAGCAGCGGCGGGCTGCTGGACCGATCGGCTCTTAACGAAGGCAACGCGGGGTCTCTTACAGCCCATCCGGTCCATCAGGATGGGCTGTAAGAGACCCCGCGTTGCTTCTGGCTGTCAGGAGGGTTCGTGGTTCTGGCCCTCGCGGGCCAGGGCGGTGAGCCGCGAAACGGCGCGGAAGTACTTCTTCATGTAGCCGCCGGTCATCATTTCCTCGGTGAACAGCTGGTCGAACGGCACGCCACTGGCCAGAATCGGCACGTCCTTGTCGTACAGCCGGTCCGCAAGCACCACAAAGCGCAGTGCGACCGCCTGCTCGGTGATGGTGTGGACGTTCTTCCAGACGACGCCTTCGATCCCGTCCAGCATCTGGCGGTACCGGCTCGGGTGCACACCGGCCAGGTGGTTGATCAGCGTGCTGAACTCATCGCGTGCCACGATTTTGCCGTGGAACTCGTTCTGCATGTGGTGTGTCAGCTGCTCGTTCGGCAGCGGCTGCGGCGCGGCCGGCAGGCCGCGGTGGCGGAAGTCCTCGCCGTCGATCCGGACGACGTCGAACTGGTCCGCCAGCACCTGGATTTCGCGGGCGAAGTCGACGGCGGCGAAGCGTCCGTCGCCGAGCGAACCCGGCAGGGTGTTGGAGGTGGCCGCGAGCTTGACGCCGGCGTCGGCCAGCTCGCGCATGAGCCGCGACATCAACACAGTGTCGCCCGGATCATCCAGTTCGAATTCATCAATGCAGACCAGCTTGTAGTGGCTCAGTGCCTCGACGGTCTTGCGGAAGGAAAGCGCCCCGACCAGGTTGGTGTACTCGACGAACGTGCCGAAGGCCTTGGGCCCGGCGGCGGCGTGCCACAGCGAGGCGAGCAAGTGGGTCTTGCCGACGCCGAAACCGCCGTCGAGGTAGATCCCGGCGCGGGACATGTCCTTCTTGCCGAAGAGGCGCTTGAAGAGCCCGTCGCCGTCGCGGGCTCCGACGTTGCCCGCGAAGCCTTCCAGCGCCCGGACCGCGTTTGCCTGGCTGGGCTGGGACGGATCCGGCCGGTAGCTGGAAAACGACACCTCACCGAAACGCGGCGACGGATAAAACCCGTTGAGGAGTTCATCCACTGAAACTGCCGGGGTGCGGGCGGCGAGCTGTTCGATCTGTACCAAGGTGGTCCGTTCTGCTGGTCTCTTGTCCCCAGACAGAATACCGGCAATGCACGGACAGCTCGTCGGCAGGGCGGGACGGGTGGACGGCACGTGACGAAGGCCATATTTCCGAGTGTGAACCCGGTGGAGCAATCCCGCCGGGGCGTGGCTAGTGTTGATCAAGGCCCGGCGCCGCGTTTGAACCTTCGATGGCCCGGTCCCTGACCGTTCCAGTGAAAGGCCACCACCATGCCCTACCCCGTTGAGCAGAATGAGAAGTTCGCCGCCTACGCCCACCCCGAGCGGCTCGTGTCCACCGAGTGGCTGGCTGCCGCGATCGACTCCGGCGCCCTGCAGGACGGCAAACTCGTCGTGGTGGAATCCGACGAGGACGTGCTGCTCTACGAAACCGGCCACATCCCCGGCGCGGTGAAGGTTGACTGGCACACGGACCTGAACGACGAGATCACCCGCGACTATGTCGACGGCGCTACTTTTGCCGCCCTCGCTGCGGCCAAGGGAATCTCCCGCGACAGCACCGTGGTCATCTACGGCGACAAATCGAACTGGTGGGCAGCGTACGCCCTCTGGGTCTTCGAGCTCTTCGGCCACGAGGACGTCCGGCTGCTCGACGGCGGACGCGACAAGTGGATCGCCGAAGGCCGGGCGATCACCACGGACCAGACCGTCACCAGCCCCGGCGAGTACCCCGTCGTCGAGCGCAACGACGCACCGATCCGCGCCTTCAAGGACGATGTGATGGCCCACTTCGGCAAGCCACTGATCGATGTCCGCTCCACCGAGGAATACACCGGCCAGCGCACGCACATGCCGGCCTACCCCGAGGAAGGCACCCTGCGCGGCGGACACATCCCCACCGCCGCCTCCATTCCCTGGGCCCGGGCGGCCGCCGACGACGGAACCTACCGGACCCGCCCCGAACTCGAGGCGCTGTACCTGGGCGAGGCCGGGCTGAAGGAAGGCGACGACGTCGTGGCGTACTGCCGCATCGGCGAGCGGTCCAGCCACACCTGGTTCGCGCTCAAGTACCTGCTGGGCTTCGACTCGGTCCGGAACTACGACGGTTCCTGGACCGAATGGGGCAATGCCGTCCGCGCCCCGATCGCCAAGGGCACCGAACGCGGCACAGTGCCGGCCGCCAAGTAGCGACCGGCGCCACCTACCGGCGCCACCGGACGCCGAACGGGACACAATCGCCGCGCGTGCGTAAGCTGGAAGAGATGAATACCTCTGCCCTCCCCACCGCACTGGCGGAAATTGTTGATGACTTCCAGGCCGTCACCGAACCCGAACGGCTCCAGCTCCTGCTTGAGTTCTCCCGTGAGCTGCCGGAACTTCCGGACCGGCTCAAGGACCACCCGGAGCTCATGGAGCAGGTGGTGGAGTGCCAGTCGCCGCTGTTCCTGACCATTGAAACGGAACCGTCCGACGGCGGCGCGGCGGAAAGCGTGCGTCTCTACTTCAAGGCGCCGCCCGAAGCCCCGACCACGCGCGGGTTCGCGAGTGTGCTGCACGAAGGCCTCGACGGATTGAGCCCGGCGGAGATCCTGGCCGTTCCGGACGACATGCCGGAGCTGCTGGGCCTGACCCGGGCCATTACCCCGCTGCGGATGCGCGGGATGACAGCGATGCTGGGCCGGATCAAGCGCAAGGTTGCTGCCCTTCCGCAGCAGTCCTGACCGCCAGCCGGGAATCCGGGCACCCGGATCAGCAGACCAACGGATAAGCAGGCCACCGGATGAGCGGGTAACCGGCCAACATGGCACGCAAACAGGCGTCACAAGGAACCCCGGCCACCGCGGTATTGGCGGCCGCCGGGGTTCCCTTCGTTGCCCACCCCTACAGCCACGACCCGTCGGCTGCCAGCTACGGGCTGGAAGCGGCGGAGGAGCTCGGCGTCGATCCCGCCCGGGTGTTCAAAACCCTGATGGTCGACGTCGACGGGCGCCTCGCCGTCGGCGTCGTGCCGGTGAGCGGGAACCTGGACCTCAAGGCGATGGCGGCCGCGCTGGGCGGCAAGAAAGCGGCGATGGCCGACCCGGCAGCGGCCGAGCGCCGCACCGGCTATGTGCTGGGCGGCATTTCGCCGCTGGGACAGCGGCAGCCCTCCCCCACCGTTGTGGACGCCAGCGCCCTGGGCCTGGCCACGATCCTGGTCTCGGGCGGGCGGCGCGGGCTGGACATCGAGTTGAGCCCGGCCGAACTCATCCGACTCACCGGGGCGCAGACAGCGAGGATCCGCACCGGCCGGAACTAGGCCGTGCTCTCCCCCGGGCTGGGCTCGGCCGCGGGCGGCTGTTCCGGATTCGGCTGGCCGGGGTTCGGGCGGGGCGCGAGCTGTTGCCCGAGCCAGGCCGTGACCAGCCGCTCCCAGCGCTCCGGGTCCACGTTCCATTCCTTGGTATGCCGGGCGGTCTCAAAAGTCTCGAAGGTGACCATCTCAGGGTTCTTCTCGGCCAGCGCAGCGGACGGGCCATAGGGGACGTATTCGTCGTCGACGCTGTGGATGATCAGGGTCGGTGTCCGCAGTTCCACCGCCCGGGAAACCCAGTCCATCGCCTTGAGGTCCACGGGCGCGGCGAGACCGGTCAGCCGCCGGCCCACTTTGTGGCTCATCATCAGCTGCCCGTAGCGGCCCACCGCTGAGGGAATCCGGTTGAGCTCGGCGTGGTGGGCCAGCACATTCACCCAGTTGATGACCGGGGCATCCAGCACCATCGCCCGGATCAGGGGGTGGTAGCGGGACAGGTCTGCGGTCTGGAGGCAGATAGCCCCGCCCATGGACCAGCCGAAGAGCACCACTTCGCTGGCGCCCTGCTCAAGGGCAAAGCCGATGGCCGCCTCGACGTCGCGCCATTCGGTGGAGCCCAGGCCGTAGCGTCCGTCCTGCGCCGAGGGCGCCAGTCCGTCATTCCGGTAGCTGATCAGCAGGCTGGACATGCCCAGTTCCCGGGACGTCCGGACCGCCCGCAGGCATTCCTGCCGGCTCGCTCCCCGGCCGTGCACCATGATTGCCCAGATGCCGGACTCCTGCGGGGCACGGACCAGCCAAGCCGGCGCTGTCCCGCCGTCGACCTCGATCTCGACGTCCTCCGACGGCAGGCCACTGCTGGCCGGGTCCGGGTACGCCGCCCCGCTCCAGTAGCCGCGGCGGGCTGTGCCGAGGTCGCCGCTGTAGACGGCCTCGACGTCGCGCTGCACCGTGCGCTCCCCGGGCGCGTAGGACACGATCCTGCCGATCCGGGCGTGCCCCCGGCCGCCGTCGAAGAAGAAACCGTAGACACCCTCCACCGTGGACTCGGGGGTGGCCGCGAGGATGATCTGCAGGCCCTGCCCGTCCCGGATGACGGCGAGGACCTCCTGGTCCTCCTCCTTGACCCGGGAGGGGGTGATCACGCGGCGGGCGAAATAGAGGGCGAGGGCAGAGGAGCCGCCGGCCAGCAGTCCGGCCGCGGCACTGCCGCCGATGATGCCGCCAAGGGCCCATTTGGCGCTGCCTTTGACCGAGACGTCGCTCGCGGAAGAGGTAACTTCGGCGGCGAGAGCCGCAGCCGCGCTGGCCGCCTTTCCACGGGAGGCGGAGATCCGGTGCGGGTCCGGCAGGAGGCGCGGGGAGGTTGCCATGGCACCATTCTTACCGAACTACCCGCCGACCGCGGCATCCGTGGGCGTCAGGGACCACCTGAAACAGTTCCTTGTGACGGCCGCAAAGCGGTCAGTACAGCAGTACAGAATGAAACAGGCATGAAAACAGGATGGAAAACAACACGGCGACAGGCGTGCCTCGACGCACCAATTCGTGCGGGCGGAACGGCGCACGACTAGGCTGGGGGCATGAGTGATCCAATCGTCATTTTGACAGAAGAGCCCCTGGGTGCGGACGACCGCGTCAACATTGAAACCCTGCTTGCCGGGGGTGATGCACCGCTGGTGGTCCTGGTTCCGGCCAGCACGGAACGGCACCTCCTGGTCGATTTCCTGGAGAACCTGTCGCTGCTGGAAGTCTCCAAGGCCTTCCGTGAACTGACGGCCCACGCCGACGCCGCCGAAGAACGCGCGGAGGCCGCCGAGACCCTGTCCGCCTCGCTGGCCGCTCTGGCCGGACTCGGCGGCGGTGTCACAGGCGAAATCGTCGAGGGCAGGGCCGTCGATGGAATGGTCGCCAGAGTCAAGGAACTCGGTGCCGGGCAGGCCGTGGTGATCACCCGCCCGCACGCCGTGGCGGACACATTCCACACTGACTGGGCCACCAAAGCCCAGGACAAACTGGGCCTGCCGGTCCTGCATCTGTACGCCGGATCGGGATTTATCGGGGACTCCTGAGCGTTATTGAGACTATGAGCATCTTTAGTAACAGGCCCAAAGTTCCCCCTGTCGCGGCCCCCGGTGCCGAAAGCGCGGCCGGCACCGCCTCCGGAAGTGTCCCCGGACCGGAGGAAAACGCGCCCGCGGCAAAGACCGATGAACAGTGGCGTCAGGAACTGACGCCGGAGGAGTACCGTGTGCTCCGCCAGGCGGGCACCGAGCGTCCCTACACCGGCGAATACTGGGACACCCATACCGCGGGTGTCTATCAGTGCCGGGCGTGTGGCACCGAACTGTTTACCAGCCAGGAGAAGTTTGATTCGCACTGCGGTTGGCCCTCCTTCTGGGCCCCGCTGGCGGAGGGCACAGTCCGGTATATCCACGACCGTACGCTGGGCATGGAACGCGTCGAGGTCCGCTGCGCCACCTGTGATTCGCATCTTGGCCACGTCTTCGAAGGCGAGGGCTACGGAACGCCCACCGACCAGCGTTTCTGCATAAATTCCGTTTCACTGAAGCTGGTCTCCACGGACGAGCCCGGCCAGTAGCCGGGCGGTCTTCCGGCCAGCCAGGCCGCCGACCGGCCTGCCGGGCCCCCGTCGACCGGGCAGTGGGCGGTCCACCCGCCAACGCTGAGGACCCCCGCCGGCGCCGCCAAAGCGGCGCGGCGGGGGTCCTTTGCCGTCCGGTGAGGTGGGGAGCCAGTCCGGAAACCGCCGCACCAGCCCAGTCCTGGCCCGGCACACACCCCGTCGGCCGCTGGAGCTGAGCCGGGCCGCACAGCCTACTTGCCACAGACTTTCTTATGCTCAGGCTAATTTTCCATTAGGGATTCTGTTTGCTTGCTACGCTCGGCATAGAAGCTGACGAGCGACGCTCCCAGCAAACAGAAAGGCGCCCGCTGACGATGACTACCACCACTCTCACCACTACTGCCCCGATCTCCGCCAGCTCCCCGGAGTGGCTCGAGCTCAAGGCCGCCGCCACCGCCCTGCAGGCACTTCAGGTCCAGGACGGTTCCGTCCCGGAGACAGCCGACCACGAGGCCGCCGCCGGACATGTCCGCACAATCACGGCCTCGATCAGCGCCCTCGCCCCGGCCTTCCCGCACGACGCCGACTACCTCGCCCGCCTCGTCACCGACTTCGGCCGCTGGGCCGACCGCGGCTTCGGCGTGCCCGACTTCCTCGACTCCCTGCAGGCGTTCCAGCCGCAGCAGCACCGGGTGAACGGCCTGCGGCACCTGGTGGTTTTTCCGATGTACACGCAGAACGGCAGCAGCAACCGCCTGGTCGAAGCCGTGCTGATCGAAGTCATCTGGCCCGAGTTCATCGCCGGCCTCGAGGGCGGCGAATACTCCAACAAGCTCTTCGTCCCGATCCGCTTCCTCGACTTCACCCCCGGCTACAACACCAACTCCGCGGTGCTGTTCCCCGAAACCGTCGCGGTACGCACCACCCCCACGTTCACCTGGGGCGCCATCTTTGCCGACCGCGAGGCTGCCCGCTTCCGCCGCGTGCTCCGGGCGGCTGCGGACATTACCTCGCTGCAGCTCCCCGACGACGCGGCAGCACTGCTTGAGAACCAGGAGCTCACGCAGGAAACCTTCGTGATGTGGGACCTCATCCACGACCGCACCCACATGCGCGGGGACCTGCCCTTCGACCCGTTCATGATCAAGCAGCGCATGCCCTATTTCCTGTACTCCCTTGAGGAACTCCGCTGCGACCTGACCGCCTTCCGCGAATCCGTGAAGATCGAAAAGGACGAGGACGCCGACCCGGAGGCGCGCCGGCACGCCAAACTTGTCCAGTACGCCGTCATCTTTGACCGGATCTTCCGCTTCGCCATCACCGGCACCCGGGTCCGCAATTACGACGGCCTGGGCGGCCAGCTGCTCTTCGCCTGGATGCACCAGCACCACGTCCTGCACTGGACCGACAGCAAGCTCAGCATCGACTGGGACGAAGCCGCCGACGTCGTGGTTGAACTCGGCGCCAAGATCGAGGAGCTCTACTGGCGCTCGATCGACCGTCCGAAGATGGCCCACTGGCTGGCCGCCTATGGGCTGATCTCCGGCACCCTGACACCGAACCCGGCTTCCTTCTGGGCCAAGGGTCCGGATGCGCTGCCCCTCGCCGGGCCGCCCCGCGGCCTCACCGACCAGGTGCTCGACGACGAATTCCCGCTGTCCATGTTCTACGAGGCACTCGAAAAGAAGATGCGCCCCGTAATCGAATCCACGGCCGGGATCACTGGCACGTCGGATACGGGCTCCGGCGGCACGGCCAGCAACGCCATGAACGCCGGATGAAGGCCCGACGCGTCCTGAACGTGCTGGTCACGGGCGGCAGCGGCCCTTCCGGGATCGCGGCCGCCCGCGCCCTCCGTAACGCCGGGCACACCGTGTTCACGGTCGGCTCGGACGGGCCCCGGATCGACGCCGCCGCCGCGGAAGCAGGCGACGGCGTCACGCCGCTGGTCTGCGACCTGGCCAGCCTGGCCAACGTCCGGTCATTGCACGCCGAAATCCACTCGAGGCTTGCCGGCACCGGCGGGTCCGTCGACGGCGTCATCCACCTGGTCGGCGGGTGGCGCGGCGCCAAGGGCATCACGGATCAAAGCGACGAGGACTGGGAGTTCCTGGAGCGCGGCGCCATCACCACGCTGCGGAACGTCACCCGGGTCTTTTACGACGACCTGGCGGCCTCGGACACCGGGCGCTTCGCCATGGTCTCCTCCACCGCCGTGGGCAAACCGACCGCGGGCGGTGCCAGCTACGTGGCCGCCAAGGCCGCAGCCGAGGCCTGGACCCTGGCCGTTGCCGACGGCTTCCACTCCGGCCAGGCCGGCCGCATGCAGGACCCGGTGGAACAGCACAGCGCCGCCGTGATCTTCGTCGTGAAGGCCCTCGTCGATACCGCCATGCGGGCGAAGTCCCCGGAACGCACCTTCCCCGGATTCACCGATGTCGAGGACCTGGCCGCCGCCGCCGCCGGACTCTTCAGCTCGCCCGCGGCGGAACTCAATGGGCAGCGGCTGCTGCTGAGCGCCGGGCCCAAGCCCTGAATCCCGACTCTGAAGCCGGGCACTGAGCTTGGACTCGAAGCCGGGCACTGAACTTGGCCCGGACCTCTTTAGACTGAAAGCGTGAGCAAATCGATGACAAGCACAGTTGAATCTGCCCCTGCCGGCACGGCGGCGCGGCTCCACGATCCCTCCGTCCGCGGCTTCGCCTCGGACAACTACTCGGGCGTCCACCCGGAAGTGCTGGCAGCCCTGGCCGCCGCCAACGAGGGCCATCAGGTCTCCTACGGCGAGGACGACTACACGGCCCGGCTGCAGCAGCTGATGGAACAGCACTTCGGCGACGGGATCGAATGCTTCCCGGTCTTCAACGGCACCGGCGCCAACGTGCTCTCGCTGCAGTCCCTGCTGCCACGCTGGGGCGCCGTCGTCTGCGCTTCCACCGCCCACATCAACATGGACGAGAACGGTGCGCCGGAGCGGATCGGCGGCATCAAACTGCTCCAGGTCCCCACGGCTGACGGCAAGCTCACCCCCGCGCTGATCGACAGGGAAGCCTGGGGCTGGGGCGACGAGCACCGGGCCCAGCCGCTGGCGGTGTCCATCACGCAGACCACCGAGCTCGGCACCTGCTACACACCCGAGGAAGTCCGGGCCATCGCGGAGCATGTCCATTCCAAGGGCATGAAGCTGCACATGGACGGCGCCCGGCTGGCCAATGCCGCCGCCCACCTGAACGTGCCGCTGCGGGCCTTCACCCGCGACGCCGGCGTGGACATCCTCTCCTTCGGCGGCACCAAGAACGGTCTGCTCTTTGGGGAAGTCGTGGTGGCACTGAACCCGGCGGCAGCGCAGGGACTGGTCTACCTGCGCAAAATGAACATGCAGCTGGCCTCCAAAATGCGGTTTATGTCCGCCCAGTTCATCGCCCTGCTCGAGGGTGACCTCTGGCTGCGCTCCGCCTCGCACGCGAACGCCATGGCGTCCCGGCTCCGCGCCGGCGTCGAGTCCATCCCCGGCGTCGAGCTGAGCCAGAAAACCGAGTCCAACGGCGTGTTCGCGATCCTGCCGGCCGGCGTCGCGGACCGGCTGCGCGAGTCCTTCCGGTTCTACGACTGGAACGAGGCGGCCCGCGAGGTCCGCTGGATGTGCTCCTTCGACACCACCGAGGCTGACGTTGATACCTTCATCGCCGCGATCAAGCGCGAACTCGCTGCCGGCTGACCCTGGCGGCAGGACAGCCCCCGCCGCGGCCGCGCCCGGTGAAAGCCGGTCGGGGCAGCGGCGGCGAGCCTGCCGTGCTTGGGCGCGCCGCTTGCATAACCTTCCATTGTGAACGCACTCGATCAGGTTCCCGCAGATTTTGTCTTTGCCCTGGGAACCCTGCGGCAGGCACGAACCCGCGGTGAACTGCGCCTCGAGGAGATCCCGGCACCCGCGCGGCTCGCGCCGTTCGCCGTCGCGCTCGGCGCGGAAGTCATCGCCGCCAACGAACCGACCCCCGCGGCTGTCCACGGCCCGGCGGCCGCTGCGCTGGCACGGGCTTCCGGAAGCGACGACATCGAGCTGGCCACCGGCCGTTTCATCCTGCTGCACGATCCCGACGGATCCGCAGTCTGGGAGGGAGAATTCCGGATCGTCACCTACATCCGCGCCCAGCTGGAGCCGGAAATGGGCAACGACGAGATGCTCGGCTCGGTCGCCTGGGCCTGGCTCGTCGAAGCCCTGGAGAACCACGCCGCACCGTACCGCGCCGCCGGGGGCACCGCGACGCGGGTGCTTTCGGAAAGCTACGGGACGCTGGCGGACCGGCCGAATTCCATCGACATTGAGCTCCGGGCCTCCTGGACGCCGGCCACCCCGGACATCTCCTCGCACCTGGAAGCATGGTCCGATATGGTCTGCACCTTTGCGGGCCTCCCGCCGCTGCCGGAAGGCGTCACCCCACTGCCGCGCCGGCGCCCCGGACAGCCCTGAGATGGCAGCCGGCAGGGAACAGCAACAGCGGGGCCATCAGCTCCGTTTTGGCGAAGGCGCGGCCTGCAGCAACGTGTTGTCGGTAAACTGAAGTCATCATGACCCCTCATATTCCGGAAATCACCGCGGCCGGCGCCGTTCAAAGCAACCCAGAGGCCGCTGACACCACAGCCCACATCGCGGTGGACGGCTTCGACAGCCTGGTCCCCGAGGTCATCGACCTCGATGCCCCCCGCGACGGCGTGCCGCTCGTCATCGAAACCCAGTCCGGCCTCGAACGCTGCGCCGCGGCCCTCGCCGCCGGCCACGGCCCCGCCGGCGTGGACGCAGAACGCGCCTCCGGTTTCCGCTACGGCCAGCGCGCCTTCCTGGTCCAGATCCGCCGCGAAGGCTCCGGCACCTGGCTAATCGATCCGGAACCCTTCGGGAACCTGGACATCGTCAACGACGCCCTGCGCGGTGTCGAATGGATCCTGCACGCAGCCAGCCAGGACCTGCCCTGCCTCTCGGAACTGGGCATGTGGCCTGACAAACTCTTTGACACCGAACTCGCCGCCCGGCTCGCCGGCCTTCCCCGCGTGGGCCTCGCCGCGGTGATCGAACAGCTCCTGGGCTTTGGCCTGGCGAAGGAACACTCGGCCGCAGATTGGTCCACCCGGCCGCTGCCGGAACCCTGGCTGCGCTACGCCGCGCTCGACGTCGAGGTCCTCACCGAACTGCGCGAGGAACTCATTGAGCTCCTCGTGGCCGACGGCAAGCTGGACTACGCCGAACAGGAATTCGCCGCCATCCTTGAGACCGGCCAGGCGCCGCCCCGCGTTGACCCATGGCGCAAAACCTCCGGGCTGCACCAGATCCGCGACCGGCGCCAACTGGCCGCGGTGCGCGAACTGTGGCTCGAGCGCGACTCGCTGGCGCAAAAGCGCGACGTGGCTCCCGGACGGCTGATCCCCGATTCCTCCCTCGTGGCCGCCGCCAAGGCCATGCCCGGCACCGTGCCGCAACTGCTCGGCACCAAGGGCTTCCACGGCCGTGCCGCCCAGCGTGAAGCGCCGCGGTGGCTGCGCTGCATCAGCACCGCCCGGACCCTGGAGGACCTCCCGCCGCTGCACCTGCCCACGAACGCTCCCCCGCCCCCGCGTGTCTGGGCCGACCGGGACCCTGAGGCCGCCGCACGCCTTGCCACGGCCCGGCCGCTGCTGCAGGCCAAGGCCGAGGAACTGAACATGCCGGTGGAGAACCTCCTGACGCCGGACTACCTCCGCCGCGTCTGCTGGCGCCCGCCGCTCGAACCCAGCGAGGAAGGCATCGCCGAAGAGCTGGCGAACCTGGGGGCCCGCCAGTGGCAGATCGAACTCGTCGCACCGCTGATCGCCGACGCGTTCCTGAACCCGCAGCCGCTGCCGCCCAAGGCAGCCAAAGCGGTTCCTGCCGCAGCTGACCCAGCCGGAACGGCCGCCACCCTGGTCGCACCGGCCGCACCGGCCGCGCCGGCGGCACCGGCGGCACCGGATACGGCGTACTAGGGGCGCCGCTCCAGCTGCGGAACTCCACACGACGGCGCGCCTGCGGACACCTTGCCAGCTAAGTTACTGGCGAGTAACATGTTGTTTGATGTCGCCCGGACCCGTACCGCCCTGACTCTTGCGTCCTGGGCACGGAGCCGGCACCCATGTCTCAATGAGGAGTACCACGTGAGCCAAGCCCCGAGCAGCGGACAACCCAGCAGCGGAAAAAAGAGCAGCGGCAACTACAGCAGCGCGAATGCCCGCACCAGCCGCGACGTCGTCTTCGTCGACGGCATCCGAACCCCCTTCGGCCGCGCCGGCGAGAAGGGCATCTACGCCGGAACACGCGCCGACGACCTCGTAGTCAAGTGCATCCGCGAACTGATGCGCCGCAACCCGTCGCTGCCGGCCGAACGGATCGACGAAGTCGCCATCGCGGCGACGACCCAGACCGGCGACCAGGGCCTGACCATCGGCCGCACCGCAGCCCTGTTGGCCGGACTGCCCCGGACGGTGCCGGGCTTCGCGATCGACCGGATGTGCGCCGGCGCCATGACAGCCGTGACCACGACGGCGAGCGGCATCGCCTTCGGCGCCTACGACGTCGTGATCGCCGGCGGCGTGGAACACATGGGAACCCACCCGATGGGTGCCGGCGCGGACCCCAATCCGCGCTTCATGGCCGAGCGGATCGTGGACCCGGCCGCCCTGAACATGGGCAACACCGCCGAAAACCTGCACGACCGGTTCCCCGCCATCACCAAGGACCGGACGGATGCCTACGCCGTCGCTTCCCAGGACAAACTCGCCGCCGCCTACGCCCGGGACCAGATCCAGCCGGACCTGGTGCCGGTCGCGACAATGAAACCGGGACAGGGCTGGACCGTGAACACGGTGGACGAGCCGCCGCGCCCGGGCACCTCGGTGGCTGACCTCGCCGCGCTGAAGACCCCGTTCCGCGCGCACGGCCGGGTCACCGCCGGCAACGCCGCCGGCCTCAACGACGGCGCCACCGCCGCCCTGCTGGCCTCCGCCGAAGCCGCCGAGGAACTTGGCCTGCCGGTCAGAATGCGCCTGGTCAGCTACGCCTTCGCCGGCGTCGAACCCGAAGTCATGGGCATCGGACCGGTTCCGGCCACCGAAAAGGCCCTCAGGAACGCGGGCCTGGGCATCGACGACATCGGCCTGTTCGAAATCAACGAGGCCTTCGCCGTGCAGGTGCTCAGCTTCCTGGACCATTTCGGCATCGCCGACAACGACCCCCGGGTCAACCGCTACGGCGGGGCAATCGCCGTCGGGCACCCCCTGGCATCTTCCGGCGTGCGGCTGATGAACCAGCTCGCCCGGCAGTTTGAG
The DNA here is from genome assembly GCF_059383535.1 of Pseudarthrobacter sp. HLT1-3. NCBI lineage: Bacteria > Bacillati > Actinomycetota > Actinomycetes > Micrococcales > Micrococcaceae > Pseudarthrobacter > Pseudarthrobacter sp. HLT1-3. Next base: position 56,377 of record NZ_JBWZCJ010000013.1, read on the forward strand.
GAGGACCCCGCGGTCCGCTTCGGCATGACCACAATGTGCATCGGCTTGGGCATGGGCGCCACCGTTATCTGGGAGAACCCGCACCACGCCGACTACGGCCTCGCGTTTGACCCGGCCACCGGCCAAACCACCGATCACGCCACCGCCCCGGCCGCCACTGGCACCGCCACCACCACCGAGACTGGAGCCGCAGCATGAGCGCCGCCGATTTCCGCAAGCTTGCCGACCTCTTCCCCAACGAGACGGTCACCCACTCGTATGTCCAGGACTTCGAGCTGCCGCCAGTTGACGGCAGGAGTCCCGGCACCTTCGCTCTGGTCACGCTCGACAACGGCCTGGACCACTCAAAGCCCACCACCCTGGGACCCAATACCCTGGTCGAACTCGGCACCGTCCTTGAAGGACTCAAGGAGCGCGCCGCCCGCGGCGAGATCGTCGGGGTCGGCGTCACCGGCAAGCCCTACTTCCTGGTCGCCGGCGCCGACCTGTCCACGGTCAAGTCCATCAGCGGCCGCGAGCACGGGCTCTGGATGGCCCAGCTGGGCCACGACGTCTACGGCACCCTGGCGGACCTGGGCGTCCCCAGCTTCGCCTTCATCAACGGCCTCGCCCTGGGCGGCGGGCTGGAGATCGCGCTGCAGTCCACCTACCGCACGGTGTCCACCGGCGCCGGTGCGCTGGCCCTGCCCGAGGCGTTCCTGGGCCTCATCCCGGGCTGGGGCGGCGTGTACATCCTGCCGCGGCTGATCGGTCCGGAAAACGCCGTCAAGGTGATGATTGAAAACCCGCTGAGCAACAACCGCACCCTCACCGGGCCGCAGGCGTTCGGGCTGGGCGTCGCGGACGCCCTGTTCGAGCCGGCCGATTTCGTCGAGCAGTCCGTCGCCTGGGCCGCGCGGGTCATCGCCGGCGCCGTCACCCCGGAACGCGCCAACGCCGTCGATCCCTCCGCCCCGGAGGTCGCGGCCCGCTGGGCCGCGGCCGTCGCCGCCGGCCGGGCCTTCGTGGAGGCGAAGACCTCCAATGCCTCCCCGGCGCCGGCCAAGGTCCTGGACGTGATGGAAGCCAACCGGACGCTGACGCAGGCGCAGTCCGCGGAGCTGGAATGCGAGACGCTCGCGGACCTGATGCAGACCGACGAGTTCCGCTCCACCGTCTATGCCTTCCTCGACCTCGTGCAGCGCCGCTCCAAGCGGCCCGCCGGCGCCCCGGACCGCAAGCTGGCCCGCCCGGTGACCAAGATCGGCGTCGTGGGCGCCGGTCTGATGGCCGGCCAGCTCGCCCTGCTTTTCGCCCGCCAGCTCAAGGTGCCGGTGGTGATGACCGACATCGACCAGGCCCGCGTGGACAAGGGCGTAGGCTACGTGCACGCCGAGGTGGACAAGCTGCTGGCAAAGGGCCGGATCAGCCCCGACGCCGCCAACCGGACCCGGGCGCTGGTCACCGGATCGGTGTCCAAGGAAGCCTTCGCCGACGCCGACTTCGTCATTGAGGCCGTCTTCGAGGAGCTCAACGTCAAGAAGCAGGTCTTCAAGGAGGTCGAGGCCATCGTTTCACCCGAGTGCATCCTCGCCACCAACACCTCCTCGCTGTCTGTCACGGCAATGGCCGAAGACCTGGAGCATCCGGAGCGCCTCGTCGGCTTCCACTTCTTCAACCCCGTGGCCGTGATGCCGCTGCTGGAAATCGTGCGCGCCCCGAAGACCGACGACGCCGTGCTCGCCACCGCGTTCGAGCTCGCCAAGGGCCTGAGGAAGTCCGCCGTGCTGGTCAAGGACGCCCCCGCGTTCGTGGTCAACCGCCTCCTGCTGCGCCTGATGGGCGAAGTGACGGCAGCGTTCGACGAGGGCACCCCGGCCGGGGTCGCGGACAACGCGCTGCGCCCGATGGGCCTGCCGATGACGCCGTTTGTGCTGGGCGCCATGGTGGGGCTGCCGGTGGCGCAGCACGTCCAGGAATCCCTGCATACGGCGTTCCCGGACCGTTTCACCGTATCGCAGAACCTGCAGAAACTCATCGACAACGGTGCGAAATCCATCTGGGCCCTGCAGAACGGCGTGCCGGCGACGGGCCCGGACGGCAAACCGTTCATCCCCGCCGAAACCCTGGCGTTGCTGTCCTTCGGCAGCACACCCTCCACCGGCGAGGAGGTGCTGCGCCGCACGCAGGACGCACTGGCCGAGGAAATCGGACTCATGCTGGACGAAGGAGTCGTGGCAGGCCCGGAGGACATCGATCTCTGCATGATCCTGGGCGCAGGCTGGCCGATGTTCCTCGGCGGCATCACCCCGTACCTGGACCGGGTGGGCGCCTCCGAGCGGGTCAACGGCAGGAAGTTCCTGGCGCCCGGCGTGGCGTCCGCTCCCGCCGCCTGAGCAACCCGGCTTCGCCACACGGCATTTCAACACACGGCGCCGCCGTCCGCACCTTAGCTCGGTGCGGGCGGCGGTGCCGCCGCGCCAGGGACCGTTGGTGCCGGCGGCGCCGCTGTGTCAGGGACCGTTGGCGCCGGCGGCGCCGCCGCGCCGCGGGGGAAGTGACGCCGGGCCGAGGGCAGCCAGACGAGGACCGCGGCGACCAGGCCGCCGATCAGCGGCAGGCCCTGGGAGAGGACCGTCAGGATGATCGCCGACGGCAACCCGCCCGCGAACGTCGTGCTCCCCGCGGATGGGGACGAAAAGGATGCGACGGTGGCCAGCACAACGAGGATGAGTCCGGCCAGCGGGACGACGGCCACGATTGGCCGGACGAATGGTTTTCCCCGGCGGACCGCCTGGGCACAGGCCAGGTCTGCTGCCGCTACTGAGGCAAGCGTGAGCCAAAGCACCAGCGCCGGAGTCGTGTTTCCGCCGGAACCAAGAGTTCCCGCAAGGAGGAGCAGCCCCAGCACCGCCTGGAGCGCGGCGACAACGCCGGCGACCGCCAGGATCCAGACCGCTGCCGTCAGAGCCCGTGGCGGCCGGCCGGACGGGGGCTCCGAACCGACTGTCGTTTCAGGCGGGTGCGCGGCGCGGCGGGCGAAATAGGCGTTGGCCGGCGGCAGCCACATCAGCACCGTGGCGGCGACCGCAAGCGCGCCGACCGCGCCGGCGGGAGAGAGCAGCACGTCCCGCCAGGGCAGCTCGCCGGGGGGCGGACCGCCGCGGAAGACGAGGAGTGCCGGAAGGATCACCACATACGCGGACAGGACAATGCGTGCCAGCTGCCGCCCGCGCCTCAGGAGCCGGGAGAACACACCACCGGCCACGAACACGGCCCCACTGGCCAGGTACAGCACCAGGGCCGGAAGATAGGTCTGCGGAGGCACCATCCCGCCGAAGGCCAGGACCATGAGGAGCCCCATCAGCGTCCAGAGGGTGCCGAGGGCGCCGAGCAGCAGCCATATCCCGGACGAAACCGTCAGGACGGCAGGAACATCGGTGGCCGGGTGGGTGTCTGCTGTGGTCCCCATGGCCCCATGCTCGGGTGCCCGGCGGTGTCCCGGTAGGGTCACAAGCCTCCCCTGCCACGACCTCGTGGCGCTGCGGGACCAGGGGATGGATATCCGGCGGAAGGAGCCCCGGCTAGAACAGGGCTACCTTCGGGGTACGCGGGAACAGCCCGTCGAGTTCGGCGAGGTCCGCGGCGCTGGGGATCCAGGCCACTGCCGCGGCGTTCTGCCTAACCTGTTCGGGCCGGGTGGCTCCGGCGATGACGCTGCTGACCGAGGGCTGGGCCGCGAGCCAGGAAAACGCCACCTGGATCTCGTTCAGGCCCCGCGCCGCGGCGAAGGCGCTGAAGCCGGCCAGCTGTTCCCAGTCGGCGTCGTGGACCAGGTTGGTGCGGGTGTGGCTGAGGCGCGAGCCCTCGGGAGCGGTGTCCTTGGCGTATTTGCCGGTCAGCAGGCCGTTGGCGAGCGGGAAGTACGGCAGCACGCCCAGCCCGTAGGCTTCGGCGGCGGGTGTGACCTCGAGTTCGGCGCGGCGGTCCAGCAGGTTGTAGTGGTTCTGGCTGGAGACGAAGCGCGCTCCGCCGCGTGCTCGGGCCACGAATTCGGCCTCGGCGATCTGCCAGCCGGCACGGTTGGAGTGGCCGATGTAGCGGACCTTGCCGCTGGTGATGAGCTCGTCCAGGGCGGCGAGGGTTTCCTCGATCGGGGTGAGCGGGTCGGGGGTGTGGAACTGGTAGAGGTCGATCCAGTCCGTCCCGAGCCGTCGCAGCGAGGCTTCTGCGGCCCTGATGATGTAGCGGCGGGAGCCGCGGGCGCCGAAGTCGTTGCCGTTGGCACCGCTCATATCCATACCGAACTTCGTGGCGACGACGGCGTCGCCGCGGCGGCCCTGCAGGGCCTTGCCCAGCATCGTCTCGCTGAGGCCGCGCTCCCGGCCGTACGCGTCGGCAACGTCGAAGAAGGTGATCCCGGCGTCCAAGGCGGCATGCACGACGGCGTCGGTGCCCTGCTGCGACTCGGTCGCCGTATTGGCCCGGCCCAGGTTGTTGCAGCCCAGCCCGACGACGGATACGGTCAGTCCGGAATTTCCTACGCGGCGGTATTCAGTCATGGGATTCAGCCTATAACGGCTGGCAGCGGCTCCCGGGCAGGATCTGCGGGCATAGGACTGCCCCCGTCACCGCTGCGGCGGTGACGGGGGCAGGTGTCGCATCGAGGCGACCGGGAACCCATGTATGAACGGGTCAGCGCACCGGCTCGACGACGTCGGCCGTGCTGTCCTGGGCGGCGGAAACGGGTCCGGCCGCCCTGGCTGCCGGAACGGCGAGGACCGCCACGACACCGACGGCGGCGGCAATGGCCCAGATGGAGAAGTTGACGAAGTTGCCCAGCGACGCCGCGACCAGAATGCCGCCGCCGGAGATGGCAAGGACGGCGCCGATCCGTCCCACGCCCAGCGTGATGCCCAGGGCCGTGGCACGGGTCGCTGCGGAATAGTAGGTGGCCACGAAGCCGTTGATCAGGATCTGCGCACCGACGGAACCGAAGCCGACCACAGCGACCAGCAGGTACATCGCCGGAAGAGGCGCGATGCCCGAGCCCATGATGAGCAGCGCGGTGCCGGAGCAGACGAAGGAAACCGCGGTGATGATGCGGGGCCCGAACCTGTCAGCCAGCCGGGAAGACACGATGACGCCGACGACGGCCCCGATGTTCACGGTCAGCAGGAAGCTCAGGGAGGAGGCGAGGGAGTAGTTGGCGAGCACCATCAGCTGCGGGAGCCAGGTGTTCAGTCCGTACACGAGGATCTGGCCGCAGATCCCTGCCAGCGAGAACAGCACGGTTGCAGCCAGCAGCCGGCCGGTGAGCAGGGTCCGGAACCGGCCGTGCTCCTTGACCCGGACGCTGTCGGCCACGGCCGGTGCCAGCGGTTCCAGGCCATAGTCGGCGATCAGCACTTCAGCCTCGGCGCGGCGGCCGCGGGCAGCCAGGAAGGCGGGAGACTCCGGCAGGAACTTGAACAGGAACGGCAGGACGAGGATCAGGGGAAGGCCGCCGATGGCGAGCATGCCGCGGAAGCCGATGGACGACATCAGGGCCAGGGCCAGCAGTGCCGCCATAATGCCGCCCACGGCGTAGCCCGAGAACATCAGGGCGTTGTTGAAGTTGCGCCGGTGGGACTTGGAGAACTCGACGGTGAGGGCGATCGCCGTCGGAATGACGCCGCCGAGGCCGAGTCCGGCGAGGAAGCGGAAGGTACCGAAGAGTTCCGGCGTGGGCGCCCAGGCGGTGAGCAGCATCAGGAGCGAGAAGAAGGCGATGGAGCCCATCAGGACCCGTCGGCGGCCGAGGATGTCGGTGAGGTAGCCGATCAGGATGGCGCCGATGAACATTCCCGCCAGCGCGTAGCTGCCGATGGCGCCCGTCTGGACCGGGGTCAGGCCCCAGTCCTGGTAGGCCAGCAGCTTGGGGACGATCGCCCCGTAAACCACGAGGTCATAGCCGTCAAAAACAATGGCAACGAAGCACAGGAAGATGACAGCGGCGGCGGATTTCCGGGGCCGGGATACTGCGGGCGGGGATTGACCAAGCATGGGAACTCCAAGCGGTTACGCCACTGCTTTGTGGCGGCTGATGGGTGCGGGAGAGGAAGCAGGAAGCTGATGGGCGTGTGACGCAACCCACAATTCAATGTAACATAGTCTTGTTGTTCGTCAAGATTATTGTTACATATCGTTCCAGTAGCCCAGGAGTCCATATGGCGGAGACCCCGCGTTCACTCGTCCTGAACCTGTTCGGCGACTATCTCCGCTACGCCGGCGGCGAGGCCAAGCTCGGCGAGCTGACCGAACTTATGACCGCCTTCGGCCTGGAGCCGGCCACCATCAGGGTCAGCATGTCGCGGCTCAGAAAAGAAGGCTGGTTCTCCACACGGAAGGACGGCCGGGAGACGGTCTACACCCTCAGCGGCCACATGCTGGAAGTGCTCACCGAGGGCCGTGCGCGGATTTTCCGCCGCCGGCAGGACGCCTGGACCGGCCGCTGGACCATGGTGATCTACCAAGTGCCGGAGTCCGAACGTGCCGTCCGCGAACAGCTCCGCAAACAGCTGGCCTGGACGGGCTTCGGGCAGCTCTCCCCATCGACCTGGCTGGCTCCGCACGACCTCTCCGTCGAGGCGAAGGAGCTCGCCGCCGGGCATGAGTGTGCGCGGGTTGATGTCCTCTGGTGCGGCTCGGACGACGCCGACGCGGCCCGGGACCTGGCCCTGCGGTGCTGGGACCTGGAATCCCTCGGCCGGGACTACCGGGCCTTCCTCAGCACCTATGGACATCTGGACAATGCGCGGGGAAACCTCAACAAGGACGGACGCCAGGCCCTGTTGGAACGCACCCGGCTGATCAACGATTTCCGGCGCTTCCCCTTCCGGGACCCCGAACTGCCGGAACAACTGCAGCCGGAGAACTGGCCGGCGCCGGCGGCCTTCAGCCTCTTCCGGCGGGTCCACGAGCAACTCGGCCCGCAGGCAAACGCCTACGTGGCGGGCGTGATCGGAAAGCCACTACACCTGCCCGCCACGCTATACATGTAACAAAAACTTGACGTTCCCCAATTTCAAGCAACATAATAGTTGTGAGACGTAGCACACGTCCTCCCCAAATCTCTAGAAGGTGGCATCGATGGCACTTCGCGTAGCCTGCATTGGCGGCGGTCCCGGCGGACTGTTCTTCTCAACTTTGTTCAAGCAAACCGTTCCCGACGCCGACGTCGTGCTCTTTGAGCGCAACCAGGCCACGGACGCCTTCGGCTTCGGCGTCGTCTTTTCCGACGCAACGCTGCGCCGGATCAACGACGCGGATCCCGTCGTTCTGAACGGGCTCCGGGACTACGGCACGCACTGGGATGACATCGAGGTCTGGCTCAAAGGCGAACAGAAGTCCTTTACCGGCAACGGCATGGCGGCCATCAACCGCAAAACCCTGCTCCAGCTGATGCAGCACCGCGCAACGGACGCCGGCGTCGACCTGCGCTTTGGCGAGTACGTGCCGGACCTGGCCGCCCTCGAGGGATTTGATGTGATCGTCGGCGCGGACGGCGCAAACTCCTCGACCCGAGAGCAGCTGGGCGATGGCCTGGGCCACACAGCGGAAACCGCCACGGCCAAGTTCATCTGGTTCGGCACAAGCCACCGGTTCAAGGGCATGACCTTTGTCCACCGCAAGAGCGAGTTCGGCAACTTCGCAGTGCACGGCTACCCGATCAGCGATGAGCTCAGCACCTTCATCGTCGAAACTGACGAAGACACCTGGCGCCGCGCCGGGCTCGACGAATTCGATGTCAGCCAGCCTCCGGGGCCGTCCGACCTGAAGACCCAGCGGTTCCTTGAGAAGCTCTTCGCCGAGGACATCGCGGGCGAGCCGCTGGTGGCCAACAACTCCCGCTGGGCCAATTTCCGCACCCGCCGCACCCGCTCCTGGCACAAGGGCAACGTCGTCCTGCTCGGCGATGCCGTCCACACCGCGCACTTCTCCGTCGGTTCCGGCACCAAAATGGCGATGGAGGACGCCATCTCCCTGGTCCGCGAAATTGCCGACCACCAGGACGACCTCGAGCTCGCCTTCACCAATTACGAGGCCGAGCGCCAGCCGCAGGTCGCCAAGATCCAGAACCAGGCCCGCGGCGGCCTGAGCTGGTGGGAACACTTCGCCCGGTACTACGACTCCTTCGAACCCACCCAGTTCACCTTCCACTTCTTCTCCCGCAGCATCGACATCGACAAGATCCGCCAGCGCGACGCCGGCCTCGTCGCCGCCGTCGAGGCCGACTGGCTGCAGCGCCACGGCTCCGAGCCGCTGGAGACACCGCTGACCGCCGGAAACGTCCGGTTCACCGGACGGCTGCTGTCCCTGAGCAATGTCGGTGGACACCCGGCCCTGAGCGGGCCCGGCGGCAGCATCGCCCTGACCACCGACCCGGCCGCCGCCGGCGACAACACCGGCCTGCTGGTCACCGCGCCCGACACCGAGGATGGCCTCGCAGTGTGCTTCCGCGACCTGCCGGCCCGCGCCGCCGCCGTCGTGATCCGGGGCGGAACGCCGTTCACCCGCACCCTGCTCTCCGAGGAAGTCCGGCTCGGCCGGGGCCTCACCAGTGTGGTGGACGACCGCGGCGCCGTGTCCGCCCTGACCCAGGTGCTGTCCGGCCGGACCGACGCCGTGGCCACCGCAGCGCAGGAGCAAACCGATGCATAGCCTCGCCCCGCTCTTCGCGCCCCGCGGCATCATCGTCGTCGGCGCCTCCGCCAGCCCGGAGAAGCTCGGCGCCGTCATGTCCCAGTCGCTCGCGAGCTACCCGGCGCCACTGGCCCTGGTCAACGGCCGCGGCGGGGACGGCATGCACACCAGCATCGCCGGCGCCGCAGCAGCCATCCCCGGCGGCCCGGACCTGGCCGTGCTGTGTGTGCCGGCCGCCGCCACCGCCCAGGCACTGCGCGACAGCGCCGCCGCCGGGGCCACCGCCGCGCTCGTCTGTGCCGGAGGTTTCGCCGAGGCCGGCGGCCCCGGCGTCGAGTTCGCCCGCCAGGTCGCGGACGCCGTCCGGGACACCGGAATCCGGCTGCTCGGCCCCAACACCTCCGGCTTCTTTGTGCCGCACCGGAGCCTGCGTGCCAGCTTCGTGCCCGGCGTCGCCACCCTGGAGCCGGGACCGGTCGCCGTCGTGGCAGCCAGCGGCGGCGTCAACCACGTCCTGGCCTTCCACCTGCAGCGGGCCGGGGTGGGCGTCAGCCTCGCCGTGGGCATCGGCGCGGGCATGGACATCGCCGCACCCGACGTCCTGGACTACCTGATCTCCGATCCGCACACCAACGCAGTGGCCCTGCACCTGGAAACCGTCGCCGACGGCCCGGCGCTGGTCGACGCGGTCGCCCGGCTGAGTGCCGTTAAGCCGGTCGTCGCCCTGGTGGTCGGCCGCAACGACGTCTCCGAGTTCGCCCAGTCGCACACCGGTGCCCTGGCCACGTCCTGGCGGACCACCCGGGCGGTCCTGAAGCAGGCCGGCGCCGTGATCGTTGACGACGAAAACCAGCTGGTTGCCGCCGTCACCGCCCTGGCCGGCCGCCGCCTTGCCCCGGCCGCCGACCCCGGTGTCGGGCTCATCACCGGGCAGGCCGGCCCCGGGCTGCTGATCGCCGATGCGCTGCACAGCGCCGGCGTGGCCCTCCCCCGCCTGGCCCGGACCAGCCAGGACACCATCGGTGCGCTGCTGCCGCCGCTGACGTTCCAGGCCAACCCCGTGGACACCGGCCGTCCCGGCCCCGGCTACGAGAAGATCGTGGCGGCCGTGGCCGCCGACCCGTCCATCGACGTCGTCGCGGTCTACGGGCTGACCGAACCGGTCGCCGACCTTCCCCAGTCCGTGGCCGCCTCCGGCGCCGCCGGGACCATGCCGGTCCTGATCGGAGTGGACGGACCGGACAGCGACCTGGAGCGCGCCGCAAAATCCGCCCGGCAGCACGGACTGCCTCTGATCAGCGGACCGACCGCCCTCGCCCACGGCCTCACCGCCCTGGTTGAGGACGCGCGCGGGCAGTTCCAGCGGGCGCAGGCTCCCGCCGGAACCTGTCCGTGGCCGGAACTGCGGGGCCCGTGGGATGAGGCCCGGTCCAAGGAACTTCTCGGCGCCCTGGGCATCGCCACGCCGCCGCGCCGGCGCTGCGGCACCCGCGCCGCCGCCCACGAGGCCCTCGCTGAGCTCGGTGGCCCGGTTGCGGTCAAGCTGCTCGACGCCGCTGTGCTGCACAAGACGGACATTGGCGGGGTCTACCTCGGCGTCGACTCCCCCGCTGCCCTGGACCGTGCGCTCGACGGGCTCGAGGCCGCCGGCGCCCGCGAGTTCCTGCTCGAATCGATGGCCGCCGCCGGTGTCGACCTGGTGGTCGGCGCACGCCGCGACCCGGTCTTCGGCCCGATCATCGTCCTGGGCCTGGGCGGGACAGCCGCTGAAGTTTTCGCCGACATCTCCATCCGCTCCGCGCCGCTGTCCGTCCGCGGGGCCGAGGGTATGCCCGGTGAGCTGCAGGCCCGTGAGCTGCTGTACGGTTTCCGCTCCGGACCGGTGCTGCAAACCACCGAACTGGCGGTCATCCTGGCCCGGCTCGGTGACGCTTTGTGCTCCAATGAGGAGATAGCCGAAATCGAAATCAACCCTCTGCGCCTGACCCACAACGGTCTCCTGGCGCTGGATGCAGTCGTGATCAATGTCGAGGAGGACATTCAATGACCAGCCACACAAGTGCGGGCACCGTCGCCTGGCCGGCAGATCTCGCGGCCGGGTTCCGCCGCAAAGGCTACTGGGAAGACCGCCCGTTGGGGGCCCTTCTGCACGACGCAGGGGACCGGCTGCCGGAGAAAACCGCTGTCGTCGACGGCGACGTCCGGCTGAGCTATGCCGAACTCGCCAACCGGGTGGATGCCGCCGCCGAACGGCTCCTGCAGCTGGGCCTGAAGGCCGACGACCGGATCATGGTCCAGCTGCCCAACGGCTGGCAGTTCACGGTGCTCACCCTGGCCTGCTTCAGGGCCGGCATCATCCCGGTGATGGCACTTCCGGCACACCGCAGGTACGAGCTGTCCTTCCTGACCGAGCTCTCCGAGGCCCGGGCCATCGCCGTTCCGGACGCCATCAAGGACTTTGACCACCAGGCCCTGGCCGAGGAGCTTGCTGCCACGATCCCCTCTCTGGAGCTCATCCTGGTATCCGGGGCGGCGAACACCGGCAACACCCGGCTCGAGGACGTCCTCGCCCCCGGAACAGCGATCGCGGCTGCCCGCGCGCGGCTGGATGCGGCGGCGCCTTCAGCGGACAGCCCGGCCCTGTTCCTCCTTTCCGGCGGCACCACCGGCCTGCCCAAACTCATCACCCGGACGCACAACGATTACGCCTACAACATCAGGGAAACCTCCCGCGTCACGGCAGTCACCGAGGACACCGTCTACCTTGGCACGCTGCCGGCAAGCCACAATTTCCCGCTGGCATGCCCTGGCATCCTCGGCATCCTGTACGCCGGCGGACGGGTCGTGATGTTGCCCAGCCCCGAGCCGCGAAGGGCGTTCGCCACCATTGAACGCGAACGGGTCACGCTGTCCACTGCTGTCCCCGCCGTGGCCCAGCGCTGGATCGAATACGCGCAGGAGACCGGATCCGGGCAGCTCGCCAGCCTCGAGGTGCTGCAGGTCGGCGGCTCCCGCCTGCCGGACGAAATCGCCCGGAAGGTCAAGCCCGTCCTCGGCGCCACCCTGCAGCAGGTCTTCGGGATGGCGGAGGGTCTGATCAACACCACCCGCCTGGACGATCCCGAGGAGGTCATCTGCACCACCCAGGGCCGTCCCGTGTCCGAGGCTGACGAGGTCCGGATCGTGGACGAAGCCGGTGTGGATCTTCCCGACGGCGTTCCCGGCTCCATCCTGACCCGCGGACCGTATACGCCGCGGGGCTACTACCGTGCGCACGAGGCCAATGCGCGTGCGTTCACTCCCGACGGGTGGTACGCCAGCGGCGACATCGTCGAACGCCGTCCGGACGGAAACCTGATCGTCCAGGGCCGCGACAAGGACATGATCAACCGCGGCGGCGAGAAGATCTCGGCAGAGGAAATCGAAAGCCTGGTCTACCGGATCGAGGATGTCACCATGGTGGCCGCGGTCTCCATGCCCGACCCCACCCTCGGCGAACGGCTCTGCCTCTACATCACGGTGAAGCCGGGAAGTGACGTCACGCTGGAACACATCCAGGAGCTCCTGCGGGAGACAGGTGTGGCAGCGTTCAAGATCCCGGAGCGCCTTGTCGTGGTCGATGAGATCCCGGTCACCAAGGTGGGCAAGATCAACAAGAAGGACCTGCGGGCCGACATTGCCCGGCGCCTTGCCGGCACCGGGGCCCACGCCGGCTAGCTAAGGATCTCGCGCCCGATGAGGTCCGAGACGAACGCGTTCGAGGGCACGGCGAGCTGCCGGTGGATTTCCTTGAAGAGCGTGAAGGCAGCGTCGCCCGGCCAGCCTGCGGGCTGCAGTTCGGCGGGAAGGAACGGGTCCCGGAACGGGAAGCGCCGGAAGTCCGAGATCAGCTGGATCCGTTCGGCCAGGGCCTGGCTGCCCGGTTTGGCGGCATTGGCGGCGGGGTCATTGAGGGGCGAGCAGCTGGCGATGAAGAGCTTGTAGTCGGCGGCGAGCTGCGAAAGGTCCCAGCAGCGCGCCGCCAGATTGCGGTCCGCGTCCGGATTCCCGGTCCCGCACCAGAGAACGTCGATGGTGGCGGACGGGTAGTCGGCGGCGAGTTGGTGGGCCGCGTCGAGGAGGTCATGGGGGGCCACCCAGGTCGAGGTGGACAGCTGTCCGAAGCCGTGCCAGGAAAGGTCCTTGCGGAGCTGCTCGCGCAGGGACCTTTCCGCTTCGGGCACCTGGTAGATCACCATGGTCCACCGCCCTTGCCAGGGCTCCTGCCGCCGGTCGAAGATCCGCACCCGGCCCTCGTTCAGGACGTGGAGCATTTTCTCCGTCAGTTCGTAGACGGTCTCCCGCTGCAGCCGGCGCGTCGTGAACCAGCCTTCCTTCTTCAGCCGGGACATGCTGACGCGCACGGTGGCGGGTTCCACGCCGAAGACCGCCAGGAGCCTGGTCATGTCGCCGAGCTTGATTTCGGCGCCCGCGTAGCGGAGGTAGTCCCCGAACAAGTCGAGGATGATGGAACGCGGTTTCATGGACGCAGGGTCCTTCCGGTTGGTGGCATCCGTAGCCTAACCCGCGCGCCGCCTATCCCGCGGGCAGTTCCAGCCCGTGTTCGTCCAGGGCATCCTCGAGCTGGGCCAGGGTCCGCGGGCCCATGCCGTGCATCCGGCCGAGGGCCCGGCCGCCAAGCGCCACGACCTGTTCGAGGGTCTCGACTCCGGCGTGGGCGAGGGCCCGGCGGGCGGGAGCCGCAATCCCCCGCGGCAGCGGGGTACGGCCTGGTTCAACGGATTGTGGTGCCATGTGGAATCCCTTCGCGTCGATGTCCCCCAAGAACTTGGTTTTTCGTGCCGGTGGAACCAGCCCGGGAACTACAGGGTTAAGCTGTTGGCCGGCTTGGGTGAGTGCTTGAGCTTGAAGGACGTCTCGCCGTAGGCTGCGGCGCCGATGCTCAGTTTGGTGAAATCGAGGTCCTCGCCGCGGATGCAGACCTTGACCGCGTTGACTGTCTTGTTGACGTCCGGGGTGAGGATAAAAATGTTGAGCTTGGAATCGGAGAACTCCGAGCGGTCCACGATGCCGAGCCCGCGCCAGGCCAGGTGGCTGATCAGGGCGTCCTTGGCCTTTTCCTCGAGGTAACGGTCGCGGTCCGTGCCGTCTTTGGTCTTCAGTGCGTACTGGGCCACGACCCAGAACTGCTCGTCGTCCGGGATTTCGGCGAAGCCGTCTTCGGCGCACTGCACGGCGAAGGCGTCCATCAGCCCTTCGGCGGCTGCCGCATCGGCGACGTCGGTCTCGTCGGTCTTGCTCTGGTGCCCGACCACTCCGTGGTTCATCACGAACTGGCTGTAGTCCTCGTCAAACCAGGCCTCCCGGAATTCGAGCAACCCTTCGTCGTTGCGTTTGTAAACCCGGATAATCCCGCTCATGCCCGTCCTCTCCTGAACCATTCGCGGTCTGCGCCGTCGAACGGTGGCTGTTGTGCCTTGACGGCCTGGTAAAGCTGGTCCGATGCCGCACTGATCCGGTCCACCACGTCTGCGGGGTAGTCCATCTCGACCCGGTGCTCCGCAAACTCGTCCTCATCGTCCACGTACACGCCGCGGTCCACGGTCCGGATCACGTCCAGGTCCATGTCGATCAGGTGGAATTCGGTGACGCCCGGCCGGATTGTCGTCCAGCCGTGGCCGGTCGCGAGATCCACGTAGACCTGGACGCCCGCCGGATGGGCCGCGTCGTAGAAGGTGGCCACGTACTCGCCGGAGCGCGGGACCAGCAGCACGGCGTCGGATTCGGCGTAGAACGCCGCACCCGGGCGGGAGCAGAACTCGTTGGTTCCCTGGAAAATCCACCACCCGTGGGCGTCCTCGCCCAGATAGGTTCCGGGCACCACCCAGTGGGCCTTGCCGTTCCATTTCCGGTTCCGGGAAACCACAAGGTCTCCCGGTGCCAGTCCCTGGGGAATCCTCACAGGAATTCTCACAGAATCGGCAGGCTGCCCGTGCTGGGGTGCGCCTGGCCGGGGAGCGGCCGTGCGAACGGCACCTTGGTCCCCAGGACCTGCGCCACCACATCGTGGGTGATCTGCTGCGCGGTCAAACCAACCCGCTCCAGCACCTGCTTGCGGGATCCGTGGTCCAGGAACTCCACCGGGAGGCCGACTTCGTTGAGTGCGGTGTCCACCCCTGCGGCCCGCATTTCCTGGCGGATCCGGGACCCGACGCCGCCGGCGCGGACCCCGTCCTCGATGCAGATGACAAGGCGGTGGTGGGAGGCGAGGGCGATGATCGATTTCCGGACCGGGAGCAGCCAACGGGGATCCACGACGGTGGAACTGATGCCCTGCGCGCCGAGCCGGTTGGACACGTCCAGCGCGAGTTCGGACATCGATCCGACGCTGACGATCAGCACGTCGTTTTCGGTTGAGCCGGCCGGGCGGCGGGCCAGCACATCCACGCCGTCGCTGAGCCGTTCGAGGGCCTCGACCTCGGCCCCCACGCTGCCCTTGGAGTAACGGATCACGCTGGGGGCGTCCTCGATGGCGACCGCTTCGCGCAGTTCCTCGCGCAGCCGGGTGGCGTCGCGGGGCGCCGCGAGGTGCAGCCCGGGAACGATCTGGACCATCGCCATGTCCCACATCCCGTGGTGGCTGGCGCCGTCGGGTCCGGTGACGCCGGCACGGTCCAGCACGATGGTGACGCCGGCCTTGTGCAGCGCGACATCCATCAGCAACTGGTCGAAGGCGCGGTTCAGGAAGGTCGCGTAGACCGCGACGACGGGGTGCAGTCCCCCGAATGCCATGCCGGCTGCCGAGGTGAGGGCGTGCTGTTCGGCGATGCCGACGTCGAACACCCGCTCCGGGTGCCGCGCGGCGAACTTGTGCAGCCCGACGGGGATGAGCATGGCGCCGGTGATCCCGACGATGTCCTTGCGTTCGTCCGCGATGTCGGCGATCTCGTCGGCGAAGACCGCGGTCCAGGACTTGGCGCCGCCGGCCTCGGTGGGTTCGCCGGTTTCCGGGTCGATGATCCCGACGGCGTGGAACTGGTCCGCTTCGTGGGCGCGGGCGGGCGCGTAACCGTGGCCCTTTTCGGTCATGGCATGGACAATCACGGGACCGGCGTAGTTTTTCGCGGTGGACAGGGCGTGCTCCATGGCCTGCAGGTCGTGGCCGTCCACCGGGCCGATGTACTTCATGCCCAGATCCTCGAACATGCCCTGCGGGGCCCACCAGTCCTTGACGCCCTTCTTCATGGCGTGCAGGCTGCGGTAAGTGAACTGGCCCGCGGGTCCGCCGTTCTGCAGCTTCCGCCGCCACCAGTCCAGGGTGCCTTCGTAGGCGGGGGCCGCGCGGAAGGAGTCGATGGTGGGGCGCAGCGAGGCGAGGTAATCCGCGAAACCGCCCACGGTCGGGGCGTAGGAGCGGCCGTTGTCGTTCACAACGATCACGACGCGGCGCTTCTTGTCCGCGGCGATGTTGTTGATGGCTTCCCAAGCCATCCCGCCGGTCAGGGCGCCGTCACCCACGACGGCGATGACGTAGCGGTCGCCGTCGCCGGTCAACTGCCGGGCACGGGAGATCCCGTCCGCCCAGGACAGTGATGAGGAGGCGTGCGAGCTTTCGACGATGTCGTGCTCGGATTCGGCCCGGTCCGGGTAGCCGGACATACCGCCCTGCTGGCGCAGGGTGCTGAAGTCCTGGCGCCCGGTCAGGAGCTTGTGCACATAGGACTGGTGGCCGGTGTCAAAGACAATGCTGTCCCGGGGGGAATCGAAGATCCGGTGGACCGCCACGGTGAGTTCGACGACGCCGAGGTTCGGGCCCAGGTGTCCGCCCGTCTGGGAGACGTTGCCGATCAGGAACTCCCTGACCTCGGCTGCCAGCTGATCCAGCTGCGCCTCGGACAACTTGCTCAGGTCCTGCGGGTTCCGGATGGTCTCCAAGATTCCCAACGGCCCCTCCTTCGGGTGGTAGACATGCCTATTAACTCTAACGCCTCCGGAATGTAACCGGCGCCGGAACGCGTCGCGCCCGGACGGCGGCCTTGCAGGCAGCCGGCACAGGTCCGGCACGCTGGCGGCACGCGTCCGGCGCGCGTCCGGCACGCAAAAGGCCCCGGTCGGTCAGGGACCGGCCGGGGCCTTCACGCCTGGCACTCCTCTCTTCCGGGAGGAGTGCTCCGCTAGTTAGCGGAGATCTGGCGCAGCACGTACTGCAGGATGCCGCCGTTGCGGTAGTAGTCAGCCTCGCCCGGGGTATCGATGCGCAGGACCGCATCGAAGGACGTGACGGTGCCGTCTTCGGCTGTGGCGGTGACCTTGAGCGTCTTCGGCGTGGTGCCCTCGTTCAGGGCGGTGACGCCCTCAACCGCGAAGGTCTCCGTGCCGGTCAGCCCGAGGCTGGCAGCGTTCTGGCCGGCCGGGTACTGCAGCGGCAGGACGCCCATGCCGATCAGGTTGGAGCGGTGGATGCGTTCGTAGCTTTCGGCCACAACCGCCTTGACGCCCAGCAGTGCGGTGCCCTTGGCTGCCCAGTCACGGGACGAGCCGGAGCCGTACTCCTTGCCGGCCAGGACGACCAGCGGGGTGCCGGCGGCCTCGTAGTTCTGCGCGGCATCGTAGACGTAGGCCTGCGGGCCGTCCGCCTGGGAGAAGTCGCGGGTGAAGCCACCCTCGACGCCGTCCAGGAGCTGGTTCTTGATCCGGATGTTCGCGAACGTTCCGCGGATCATGACCTCGTGGTTGCCACGGCGTGAGCCATAGGAGTTGAAATCCTTGCGCTCCACACCGTTGGCCAGCAGGTACTGTCCCGCCGGGGTGTCCGACTTAAAGGAACCTGCCGGCGAGATGTGGTCCGTGGTGACGGAGTCGCCAAGCTTCAACAGCACGCGCGCGCCGGTGATGTCCTTGACGGGGTCCGGCGTGGCCTTCATGCCGTCGAAGTACGGCGGCTTCCGGACATAGGTGGACTTCGGATCCCAGGCGAAGGTGTCGCCGGCCGGGGTGGAGAGAGCCTTCCAGCGGTCGTCGCCTTCGAAGACGCCCTCGTAGCCGCGGGCGAACATCTCCTTGTCGATCGAGGAATCGATGACCTGCTGGACCTCGACCGGGTTCGGCCAGATGTCCTTCAGGAAGATGTCGTTGCCGGCCTCGTCCTGGCCCAGGGCATCGGCTTCGAAATCGAAGTCCATGGTCCCGGCCAGGGCGTAGGCGATGACCAGCGGCGGGGAGGCCAGGTAGTTCATCTTCACGTCCGGGTTGATCCGGCCCTCGAAGTTGCGGTTACCGGACAGCACGGCGGTGACGGAAAGGTCGTTGGCCTGGATGGCCTCGGAGATTTCAGCGTCGAGCGGGCCGGAGTTGCCGATGCAGGTCGCGCAGCCGTAGCCGACAATGTAGAAGCCGAGCTTCTCCAGGTACGGGGTCAGGCCCGACTTGTTGTAGTAGTCGGTGACGACCTTGGATCCGGGAGCCACGGAGGTCTTGACCCACGGCTTCGAGGTCAGGCCCTTGTCGACGGCGTTGCGGGCCAGCAGTGCGGCGGCCAGCATCACGGACGGGTTGGACGTGTTGGTGCAGGACGTGATCGAGGCGATTGACACCGCGCCGTGGTCCAGTTCGAACTCGCGGCCGTCCGCGGTTTTGACGCTCACCGGGTTGGACTGGCGGCCGTCCGACGCCGGGCCGTGCGCGTGCGGGGCCTCGTCGGTCAGGTGCGTACCCGAGGCGGAGAACGACGGCGCATCGGACGCGGGGAAGCTCTCGTCGATTGCCTCGTCCACGCTGCCGCCGGCCAGCTCTTCCTTCACGTAGTTGCGGAGGTCCTGGCGGAACTGGTCCTTGGACTCCGTGAGGATGATGCGGTCCTGCGGGCGCTTCGGGCCGGAGATCGATGGAACAACCGTCGACAGGTCCAGCTCGAGGTACTCGGAGAACTTGATCTCCTTGGAAGGATCGTGCCAGAGGCCCTGTTCCTTCGCGTAGGACTCGACCAGGGCAACATTCTCGTCCGACCGGCCGGTGAGGCGCAGGTAGTCGAGGGTGACGTCGTCGATCGGGAACATCGCAGCCGTGGAGCCGAACTCCGGGCTCATGTTGCCGATCGTGGCGCGGTTGGCCAGCGGCACAGCCGCGACGCCTTCGCCGTAGAACTCCACGAACTTGCCGACGACGCCGTGCTTGCGCAGCTGCTCGGTGATGGTCAGGACGACGTCGGTGGCGGTCGCGCCGGCCGGGATGGACCCGGTCAGCTTGAAGCCCACGACGCGCGGGATGAGCATGGAGACGGGCTGGCCGAGCATGGCTGCCTCGGCTTCGATGCCGCCGACGCCCCAGCCCAGCACACCCATGCCATTGACCATGGTTGTGTGCGAGTCGGTGCCGACGCAGGTATCCGGGTAGGCCCGGACGACACCGTCGATTTCGCGGGTCATGACGGTGCGGGCCAGGTACTCGATGTTGACCTGGTGCACGATGCCGGTTCCGGGCGGGACGACCTTGAAGTCATCGAACGCGGTCTGGCCCCACCGCAAGAACTGGTACCGCTCGCCGTTGCGCTGGTACTCGATCTCCATGTTGCGCTCCAGTGCGCCGGAGTTGCCGAAGGCGTCGATCTGCACGGAGTGGTCGATCACCATTTCGGCGGGTGCCAGCGGGTTGACCCGCTTGGGGTCCCCGCCGAGTTCCTTGACTGCCTCACGCATGGTGGCAAGGTCCACAACGCAGGGCACGCCAGTGAAGTCCTGCATGATCACGCGCGCCGGCGTGAACTGGATTTCAGTGTCGGGCTCGGCGCTGGGGTCCCAGCCGGCCAGTGCTCGGACGTGATCGGCCGTAATGTTGGCGCCGTCCTCGGTCCTCAACAGATTTTCAAGCAATACCTTGAGGCTGAACGGAAGGTTTTCTGCACCTTCAACGGAGTTCAACCGGAAAATTTCGTATTCGGTACCGGCTACATTAAGTTTGCCTTTTGAACCGAAGCTGTCCACAATGCTCATCGCAGGACTCCTCTCGCAACAGTTTCATCTTTGTCGCGCCGCAGACCCCTTGCTAGTTAGGTCATCCTAACTAGAACCGGGCCTTGTCATCCAAGGATCGGTACAGGGTGCAGGAGGTCAGCCGTGATTACGGAGCGCGACGTCGGACTACTCGCCCATCCTAGTGGTCTCAGCCCCGGGGAGTCAGTAGCGCCACAGTCTCCATGTGATGAGTATGCGGATAGAGGTCAAAGGCACGCAGCCCCGCCAGTTCCCAGCCGGACTGCTGGAAGTAGCCCACATCGCGGGCGAAGGACGCCGGATCGCAGGACACGTAGGCGACGGCCCGGGGGCCGGTCCCGACCAGCTGGTTCACGACGGCTTTGCCGGCGCCGGCCCGGGGCGGATCCAGCAGGATGGCGTCGAATTTCCGCGCTTTCTCGCGCAGCACCCGTTCCACCTTGCCCTGGACGATCTCCACCTGGGCTGCGTCATGCAGGTTCTTCCGCGCGTCACGGCTGGTGCCGGGTGATCCCTCGACGGACAGCACGGACCCGGTCTCCCCGACGGCATCGGCCAGCGGCGCGGTGAACAGCCCGGCCCCGGCGTAGAGGTCCGCCACCACGGCGCCAGGTGTCAGGAAGCCGCCGTCGCGCAGGAAACCGGTCACGGCCCCCACGAGGGTGTCCGGGGCGTCCCGGTGGATCTGCCAGAAACCGTCGCCGGTGACACGGAAGTCGTGCCCGGACGCCGTCTCCTGCACGTAGGTGCGGCCGCGCAGCCGCAGCACCTCGCCCTTGACCGGATCGAAGCTGGCGACGGAGACGTCTTCGGGCAGTTCGGCGAGGACCGCGCTGAGCCGCTTGGCCCGGGTTCCGGGGGCTGGGACCAGAAGCACGAGCGGGCGGGAACCGTTCGCCGGCGCGGCGACCTCGATACGTTCGATGCCCTGAAGGTCGATGTCCCAGAGCCGGAGGTCGTTGATGGCGTCCACGGCCAGGGGCATTTCCCGGACCGGGAGGACGAGGTCGGAGCGGTGCGCGTGCATGCCGAGCTTCCCGGCCGGGGTCACCGCGAAGCCGGCGCGGGTCCGCCAGGCGAGGCCCGCCGCCGGACGGGCTCCGGACTCCCCCGCGGCGTCCTGGACAGTGGCGTCCCCGACAGTGGCGCCCTCCACCGGCGCTTCGGCGGGGCCCTCCACCGTTAGCGGGAAGTCGACGCCGGCCAGGCGGCGCAGCTGTTCGGCCAGCACCTCGGCCTTGAGGCTGCGCTGGCGCCCGAGGGTGATGTGGCCGAGTTCGGCGCCTCCTACTGGAGGGTGGCGGTGCGACCAGGAGCGCGCGGAATCGGCCAGGTCCCAGAAGTGCCCCACCCGGTCCGGGGAGGCCGTGAGGACTTCCACGACGTCGCCGCGCCAGAACTTGGCGTCGGCGCCGGACTCGGTGAGCCGGACGCGGACCTTCTCGCCGGGGATGCCGTGGCGGACGAACACCACACGCCCCTCATGCCGGGCAACGCAGTGCCCGCCGTGGGCGACCGGCCCGACGTCGACGATTAACTCGGTATGGGCTTGCGTTTGGGTGTCGGAACTCATTGGGTGTCCTGCAGTCTCTTGGCTTCTTCGGATGATTTCAGTTGCCACGGCACACTGGCCACCATGACGCCCGGCTCGAAGTGCAGCCGGGTCTTAATGCGCAGTGCGGTCTGGTTGTGCACCAGTTGCTCCCACCACTTACCCACGACGTACTCGGGGATATAGACGACAATCAGGTCGCGGGGCGAATCGCGGCGCATGTTCTTGATGTACTCCATGATGGGCGTCACCGTTTCGCGGTACGGACTGGCCAGCACTGTCAACGGTACCGGGATTTCCAGCTTCTCCCAGTCCGCGACCGTCTGCTCGGTCTCCTCGTTGCTGATGTCCACCGTGATGGCGTCCAGCCGGGAGGGCCTGGATGCGCGGGCGTAGGCCAGCGCCCGGAGCACCGGCTTGCGGACGTGTGAGACGAGCAGCACGGCGTGCACCCGGGAGGGCAGGGCCCGGGGCGAGGAGTCCTCGTCGACGGCGAGTTCCTTGGCCACGTTGTCGTAGTGCGCCCGGATGCTCCACATGATCAGGTACAGGACGAACATGGCCAGCAGTGCGATCCAGGCGCCCTGCTGGAATTTCGTGATCAGGACGATCACCAGGACCAGAGCGGTCATGCCGAAACCGACCATGTTGATGGTGCGGGATTTCAGCATCCGCAGTTTCACGGCGGGGTCCTTGGCGAGTTTCAGCTCCCGGCCCCAGTGCCGGACCATACCGAGCTGGCTGAGGGTGAAGGAGATGAAGACGCCCACGATGTAGAGCTGGATCAGTTTGGTGACGTCGGCGTTGAACGCGATGACCAGCACCAGGGCGCCGGCGGCGAGGGCCAGGACGCCGTTGCTGAAGGCGAGCCGGTCGCCGCGGGTGCGCAGTTGGCGGGGCAGGTAACCGTCCTGGGCCAGGATCGAGCCGAGCACCGGGAACCCGTTGAATGCCGTGTTGGACGCAAAGACGAGGATCACGCCGGTGGCCGCAACCACGATGAAAAAGAGGATGGAGCCCGCGCCGAAGATGGTCTGGGCGATCTGGCTGATCGCCGGGCTCTGGATGTAGCCCTCGGGCAGCGGCTTGCCGTCCAGCAGGAATTCGGTTGCCGGGTCCAGCACGATGTGCACCTTGGTGGCGTTGGCCAGGTAGATGATGCCGGCCAGCATGGAGGCCGCGATCACGCCAAGCAGCAGCAGCGTGGTGGCGGCGTTTTTGCTTTTGGGCTTCTGGAAGTTCGGCACGCCGTTGCTGATCGCTTCCACGCCGGTCAGGGCCGCGGCGCCGGAGGAGAAGGCGCGGAGCAGCAGGAAGGCACCCGCAAGTCCGACCAGTCCTTCGTCGAAGCCCGGCGCGGGAATGATCGTGAACGCCGCGGACGGCGCCACCCCCAGCTGGCCGGTCGCGGCCTGGAAGACCCCGATGGCCGTCATGCCGAGGATGGACGCCATAAAGATGTAGGTCGGCACGGCGAAGGCGCGGCCGGCTTCCTTGATGCCGCGCAGGTTCACGAGGGCCAGGATCACGACGCCGACCGTGGCGATGATTGTCTGCTGGCCATGCAGCGAGGGCACCGCCGTGGTCAGGTAGGTCGCGGCGGAGGACATCGACACCGCGACGGTCAGCACGTAGTCGACCAGCAGCGCGGAGGCGACGGTGAGCCCGGCGTGCTTGCCCAGGTTCTCGTTGGCGATCTCGTAGTCGCCGCCACCGGACGGGTACGCGTGCACGTTTTGCCGGTAGGACGCGACAACGGTCAGCAGCACCACCATGACGGCCAATCCCACCCACGGCGAGAACGCCACGGCGCTGACCCCGGCCAGCGCCAGCGTCAGGAGGATTTCGTCCGGTGCGTACGCCACGGAGGACAGCGCGTCGGAGGCGAAAACGGGCAGGGCGATCCGCTTGGGAAGGAGGGTGTGAGCCAAGCTGTCGTTCCGGAACGGCCTGCCTACCAGCACCCGCTTCACGGCATTGAAAATTGTCGGCACCACACAAAGCTAGTCCGATTCGGACGCGATGTCATGACGGCGGCGATCCCCGCCGTTCCGGCGCCGCCCGGTAGCGCTGCCGGCGGCGGGCCGGCCGGTTGCGGCGGTTGTTCCGGCGCGTGTTCTGGCGCGTGTTCTGGCGCCGGTTACGGGATTGGCTGCGTGGGCCGCCCGGGCTGGCCGTGCAGGCCGCCGACGGCTGGCCGTGCAGGCCGCCGACGGCTGGCTGCGTGGGCCGCCCCGGCTGGCTGCGCGCGCCATCGGGGCCGGTAGAGTTTTATCCAGCAGCAGACATCAACGCTTGAGGAGGCACGTGTGGCGCACTTCGTGATCATGGGTTGCGGACGTGTGGGGGCAACCCTGGCGCACACGCTCGAGGACGCCGGCCATTCCGTGGCCATCATCGACCAGGACGACCGTGCCTTTCGGCGGCTCCGCACCGGTTTCACCGGCCGCAAGGTCACCGGCGTCGGCTTTGACCGGGAGACCCTCAAGCAGGCCGGCGTCGCGGAGGCCTACGCCTTCGCCGCCGTATCCAGCGGCGACAATTCCAACATCCTGGCCACCCGGGTGGCGCGCGAGACGTTCCACGTCCCCCACGTTGTCGCCAGGATCTACGATCCGGGCCGGGCGGAAATCTACCAGCGGCTGGGCATCCCCACGGTCGCCGCCGTGCGCTGGAGCGCGGACCAGGTGCTCCGGCGCATCCTGCCCGAGCAGCACCTGGCCGGCGACTTCCGGGATCCCTCCGGCCGGCTCGTGCTCGCCGAGGTGGATCTGAATCCGGAATGGATCGGCCACCCGGTCACCTCGATCGAAAAGGCCGCCGGCATCCGCGTCGCGTACCTGACCCGGTTCGGCGAGGGTATGTTGCCCCTGGCCGGCACGCTGTACCAGGACGGCGATACGGTGCACGCCATGCTCGGCGTGGACCGCAGCAGCGAAGTCGCCCACATTCTTGCCAAGTCCCCCGCCAAGGAGTCCTAAGTGAAAGTCGTCATTGTCGGGGCGGGAAGCGTCGGTTCCTCGATCGCGCGCGAACTGCTGGCCCACAAACACGAGATCCTGCTCATCGACCTGAAGCCCGAGGTGATCGGCCGCAGCGGCCTGCGCGGCGCCCACTGGCTGGTCGGCGACGCCTGCGAACTGAGCACCCTGCAGGACGCGAAGCTGGAGGACGCCGACGTCGTGGTCTCCGCCACCGGTGACGACAAGGTCAACCTGGTGGTCTCGCTGCTGGCCAAAACCGAGTTCGGCGTCGGACGGACGGTCGGAAGGGTCAACAACCCCAAGAACGACTGGATGTTCGACGATTCCTGGGGCGTCGACGTCGCGGTGAACACCCCGCAGCTGATGACCGCCCTCGTCGAGGAGGCGGTGGAAATCGGCGACCTGGTCCGCCTGCTGACCCTGCAAACCGGCGTGTCGTCGCTGGTTGAGTTCACTGTCCCCCACGATTCGCACGTGATTGGCCTGACTGTCGGCGACATCGATTGGCCCGAGGATTCCACCCTGGTCGCGATCCTGCGGGACCAGGCTCCGATCACACCGAGCCGTGATGACGTGATCGACGGCGGGGACGAGCTGTTCTTCGTGACCACGATCGCGGCGGAGGATGAGCTGCGCGCCCTGCTGTCGCCGGAGTCGCAGGGCGAGGACGAGTTGGTCCCCGGCCAGCAACCGGTCACCGCCGCCGGTCACGGCCAAGCCATACCGGCGGCCGAGGACGACGGCTTCGACGGCTAGCCCGGTTGCGCTGTCCGCTACCCCGGTTGCGTTGCGGCGGGGGCGGGACGGGTCAGCAGCCAAGCCACCCAGATGCCGAGAATGTACAGCGGTACCCCCATCAGGAGGCGTGTGGTGGCGAGGGCCGCGAAGCCGGGTTCGCCCATGAAGTACAGCGGAACCTGAACCAGGAGCCGCAGGACCAGCACGCCGATGATCACCGAGGTGCCGATCTGGTAGCCCTTGACCCGGGCCGGGTTTTTCCGCCAGTCCAGTCCTTCGTTCCGGATGAAGCCAAAGATCAGCCCGGCGAACGGCCAGCGGACCGCAATCGAAATCCCCATCCCCACGATGTAGGCGGCGTTGGCGAAGAACCCCGGAACGTAGAAGTCCTCGGCCTTGCCGGTGGTGTTGGCCAGCCAGGCGGAGATCCCGACGCCGGCGATCCCCGCCAGGGCCTGTGTCAGCGGCTTGCGCTGGACCAGCCGGACGATGGTGAACGCCGCGGCGACGGCCAGCGCGGCCACCAGGGCCAGCGGCAGCTCACGCGTGATCGTAAAGGCGACCAGGAAAAGCAGGCCGGGGAGGATGCTCTCGGCAATGCCCTGGATGCCGCCGGCGCTTTTAAGCACGTCGATGTTGCCGTTGCCGGAGCGGTGCAGCCCCGCCTTGGCCGCGTAGTCTTCGGCGAGCTGCGCCACCGTGGGCTGCGCTGCGGGCTCGGGTTTCTCGGGCTGGGTCATTGGTCCTCCTGGCGGGAGAGTATCTCGTAGCGGGGATTGAACATGGTCGGCAGGCCGTCGCGCACGGTGACCATGCCCTGCAGCCGGAGTTCGGTGCCGGCGTCGATCCCGGGGATGCGGCGCCGTCCCAGCCAGACCACCCGGAGCCGGTCCGAGGGAACGGAGGGCCGCTGCCGCCGGCTGCCGGCGGGCGGGGCGGCGGCGGCGGCGGGTGCTGCCGGGCCCGGACTCGTCCCGCGGGACTTGGCCGGGGCCGCCTCATGGTCGACGACGACCGCGGTGAAGGCTGCCACCTGGCTGGCCGGTGGGTAGGTGACCGCCTCGATGTAGCCGTGGCACACCACGCGGCCGCGGACCGGCAGCCCCCGCACGGAAACGGAGGAGGTCGGATCCTGGCTGGGGGCATCAACCAATCTGGGTAGTCTCCGGTCCACGTTCGGGCTGCCCGAGGTCCGGGGCGGACTGCGGTGCGGGTGCGGCGTTTTCCTTCGGCAGACGGAGCTGCAGCAGATCCCGCGGCGGCATCGGGTTCTCGCCGCGGACCACAACGATCTGCCGGAACAGCCCCTCCAGCCCGGCGGCCGCGTCGCGGTCCACAGCGGCCTCGCCGCCGAGCACGCCGCGGAGGAACCAGCGCGGACCGTCGACGCCGATGAAGCGGGCGACACGGTAGCCCTGACTGGCGTCGGCGCCACTGGCCGGGAGCTTGGCGAGCAGTTCGGTGCCGAAACTTCCCTGGATTTCCTCGACCTGGCCGCCCTGGCTGCCCACCGACTGGCCGATCTGTTCACGGATTTCTTCCCAGAGGCCCTCCGAACGGGGCGCCGCGAAGGCCTGGAGCTGGAGGCTTGAGCCGTTCAGGTCCATGGTCACGGCGACGACGCGCTGCGTCGCCTCCTCGACCTCGAGCCGGAGCTGCAGGCCGTCCGCGGGAGCGATCAGGAGCGCACCAAGGTCCACGTAACCGTCCTGGTCCTCGATTTCCGAGACGTCGAAGGGGCCCGTAGCGCCGCGGACGGGGGCAGCGGCGGACTGGCCGGCGGCAGCGTCAGCCACGGCCTCCTGGGTTTCCCCGGGGTCTGTCAGCTGTTCCTGCTTGGCTTTCCTGCCACGCCCAAAAACCATGGGGTTGTCTCCTTAGTTGTGATCCTGTGAGGCCGCGTCCGCGTGGCGGCCTGCGTAAATACTGGCGCCTTGCCTGCCGCCGGTCAGACCGGCGCGCCGAAGCCGCCGGTGGATCCGAAGCCTCCGCCGCCGCGAACCGAGCCGCCGAGTTCCTGGACCGGCAGGAACCGGGCGTGCTCCACGCGCTGAATAACCATTTGTGCAATTCTATCGCCGCGTTTGAGTTCAATCGCCTGGTGGCGGTCGGTATTCAGCAGCGTCACCGCAATTTCCCCGCGGTAGCCGGCGTCTACGGTGCCGGGGGCATTCACCACGGTCAGCCCGTGCTTGGTCGCGAGCCCGGAGCGGGGGTGGATCAGGGCCACGAATCCATCGGGAAGGGCAATGGAAACACCGGTGGGGACCAGCCGGCGCTCCCCCGGTTCCAGCACCACGTCCTCGCGGGCGCGCAGGTCCGCTCCGGCGTCGCCCGGATGCGCGTACGACGGCGGTTCCAGGCCGTCGTCGAGCATCTTCAGCTGCACCGTCAGGGTGGGGGGTCCGTACTCAGCAGCGGGCTCTGCCGCTGGCTCCGCTTGCGGCTCTGCCGTACCGGCGGGGGCTGCTGCCGTCGTTTCTTCAGTCACAGTCCCTCACTCTAACGCCAGCGGGGAAGAACGGCCTAGCGGCGGCGGCGGCGACCGCGGCGGTCCGCCTCCGGTTCTGCCGCCAAGGTGAAATAGCCCGGCAAAAGTGGAAAGCTGGGGTTATGCCCGAATCCAGTGCAGCCGTGCCTGCCTCCAACAGCACCCCCGGCGACGCCACCGTCTTGTACAGCGAGAAGCTCTCGCCGAATTTCTGGATCTGGCTGGTGGCGGCAGGACTGTCGGGCGCCGGGATCCTCGTGTTCGCCCCCATCAGCATTTCCGCCGGGCTGACCGCTGCGGTTGTCCTGTTCGTGATCATCGCCGTGCTGCTGGTCCTCTCGACCCCCGCCATCACGGTCACCGGCTCCACGCTCAGTGTCGGCCGCGCCACTATCGAGCGGCGGTTCGTGGGCGCCGCCTCGGGGTTCCGGGGCCAGGAGGCGACGGCCGAACGCGGGACCCGGCTCAACGGCCTGGCTTTCCTGTGCATCCGCGGCTGGATCGATCCGGTGGTCCGCATCGAGATCACCGACCCCTCCGACCGCACGCCGTACTGGCTCACGTCCACCCGGCGGCCGGACGAGCTGCTCGCCGCCCTGAATTCCTAGCCCTCGTTATTCCTGGCCCACGATTCCCAGCCCGCGTTCCTACCCCTCGCAGTCCTTGCAGTATTTCAGGCCGTCCTTTTCGCGGGCAATCTGCGAACGGTGCCGGACGAGGAAGCAGGAGGCACAGGTGAATTCGTCGGCCTGGGCTGGCAGCACACGGACCAGCAGTTCCTCCCCGGACAGGTCCGCGCCGGGGAGTTCGTAACCCTCTGCAAGGTCCGATTCGTCTTCGTCGACCACTGCGGAAGGTTTTTCCGTACGCCGCGCCTTTAACGCCTCAATCGAATCCTCGCTGAGATCCTCTTCGGTCTTGCGCGGCGCATCGTAGTCAGTCGCCATTGTGTGTCGCTCGCATTCCGCATTCGTTCGGGTGGATTGCCCTGCCCGGACTGCCCTGCAGGCTGAGGCCCCGGGCCCCGGTAAGGTTCTCCGTTGTCAACGCCGGCCACGCGGTTTTTGTGCCCGATGTCGGGTCATCTTTGCTTAAGCGTCCGGTGAACACCAGAGTCCTGCGGTCCGTACCGGCTCCGCGCACGGTGATGAGCCCGAAAGTGGCGTAAATTCGCGGAAAATGACGGCGCGCCCTCCGTCCTCACCGGAATTGGTACGCATCGGTGGCAGAGTTTCGATTGTTAGTAATGCCAGGGTGGAGGATTTGTATGCAGGATCTACGGCTTGTAGGCGTCCACGACGACGGGGAGCATCTCCTGTTGAGCGGCACCGGCGGCGAGATGTTCCAGCTGCCAATCGATGAAGCACTTCGGGCGGCGGCCAGCCGGACGCCGGCCAAAGCCGCGTCCGGAGCGGGCACGGCGCCCATTGCGTTGTCCCCGCGTGATATCCAGGCGCGGATCCGCAGCGGTGCGACGGCGGCAGAGGTGGCGGAGCTCTCCGGAATTCCGCTCGCGAAAGTCCAGCGCTATGAGGGTCCGGTCCTCGCCGAGCGCGAGTACGTCGCCCAGCAGGCGCGCAGGGTGGAGGTCGCTTCGCCGGCCCCGGGACACGACGTCTACCGCTCGGTGTTCGGCGACCAGCCCGCTTCGCTGGGCGAGATGGTGGCACACCGTCTTAGCGCCCACGGAATTGAAGCTTCCACCGTGGAGTGGGACTCCTGGCGGCGCCCGGACGGCAGCTGGAATGTGGTGGCCCGATTCGAGGCGAAACCAGGCGGCCCCGCCGGCATCGGCGAGGAACCGCCGGCCAGGTGGACGTTCAGTCCGGCCCGGAAATCACTGCAGAACGCCAACCGCTGGGCGCAGCAGCTCAGCGAGCT
The DNA here is from genome assembly GCF_059383535.1 of Pseudarthrobacter sp. HLT1-3. Taxonomy (NCBI): domain Bacteria; kingdom Bacillati; phylum Actinomycetota; class Actinomycetes; order Micrococcales; family Micrococcaceae; genus Pseudarthrobacter; species Pseudarthrobacter sp. HLT1-3. The sequence continues at coordinate 85,675 of NZ_JBWZCJ010000013.1, forward strand.
TGAGCCCCTCGACGGTCCCGTCCCGGCCCGCCGGCTCACGGCCGTCTCTGACCGTCCCTTTAATTTTGAAACCGACGCCGATGCCGCCGCCCGCACCGCGACCGCCCAGCTCCAGGTCGTCCAGCAGCTCCAGTCGCAGCAGGAACAGGAATCCGACGGGCTGCTCGACATGCTGCGTTCCCGCCGCGGGCAGCGCCTCGGCGTGGACGAGGACGCCGACGACGCCCTGGCGGTACTCCTGACCAACGGCGTCCCCGCCGCCCACCCGCGGCCCTCAGAGGTCCCTGCCGAGGCACCCGGCGGGCAGGAAACCCCTGGGCAGGAAGCCACTGAGTCCGGTGCCACCGAGCCGGTGCCCGCGGTGGCACCCGCAGCGGAGACCGAAGCGCGGCCGTCCAACAATCCGTGGGAACGCCGCCGTGACGGGAGGCCCTCAATCATGTCCCGGCTCACGCTGGCGCCGCGTCACCAGGACGAACCCGACGACGCGCTGAAACTGCATGACGGCGTCAGTACTGACACCCGGGAAATCACCATCGTGGCGTCGCAGCTGCGGCCGGCCGGCCAGCAGGGGCCCACGTCCAGCCCGGGGCTGGACGAGCTTCTGGGCGGCGGAACCCCAAGGCGCCAGCAGCGTGAGTCACCGGCCGCTGCCCAGAATGACCGTGACGCGGAGCAGCCGGAGCGCCAGCCGGCCAAGCCGAAGCGCTCCAGCATCCCGAGCTGGGATGACATCGTTTTCGGAGCCCGCGGGGACTAGCGGAAGCCTCGTACGGCAAGGCCCCTCACGCACTCAGGCGCGGGGGGCCTTTTTTCCGTCGGCCTGGAACGACAGCAGCGGGACTTCGCGTTCGGCTTTCGTCAGCGAACCGTGCTGGCCCACGACCTCTAGCGCCGTCGGACGGACCCGCCGCGTGTCATAGAAGGCCAGGGCGTCCCGAGCAGCGATCATCACGTCGCCGATCCGCGGGGCGACCTCGGCCCGGACCGCGCCGAACAGCCCCGCGGCGGTGGCTTCCTCACGGGTGAACGCCCAGATCCTGTCGCCGAACCGTGCCCGCCAGGCATCGACCAGCCGCGCGCTGCCGGCGCCACCCTCGGACTCTTCAAGGTAGAGGTGGACCATCCGCGGCTCGCCCGCGGTGTGGCGGACGCCGGCGATCAGGGCGGGGTCGGCGGAGTAGTCAATCCGCTGGGATTCCGGCACGTCGAGCATGCCGTGATCGGCAGTCAGCAGAATGGTGGTGCCCGCCGGAAGGGTGGCGCTCAGCCGTTTCACCGTGGCGTCGAGTTCCTCGAGCTGGTGCTCCCACTGGGGTGACTGGCAGCCGTGGCGGTGGCCGGCCTTGTCGAGTTCGTTGACGTAGAAGTACATCAGCGAGCGTCCGGCCCCGGCCATCGTTTCTGCGGCCGCGGCCGTCCTGGCGTGTGAGGTGGTGGCCGTGACGTAGCGGCCACCGCGGAGCGCGGCACGGGTCATGGCGGAGTCGCTGAACTGCGGGAGGCTCACGGTGGTGACGTCCACGTGTTCCGCGGCCCGGTCGAACACGGTCGGGAACGGCTGCCACCGGTGCGGGTCGACCCCGGCGTCCCAGCCGCCGAGCATGTTCACCACCCGGTCCTGGTCCGGGTCCAGGACGTCGTATCCCACCATGCCGTGCTGTCCGGCCGGGAGTCCCGTGCCGAAGCTGGCCAGCGACGCCGCCGTGGTGGAGGGGAACGCCGAGTCCAGCGACACCGGCACGCGCCCCTGGCCGGACTGCATCACGGAGCGCAGGAACGGCGTGTGGGCCGACTTCTGCTTCAGCAGGTTGCGCCCCAGCCCGTCGGCGAGGACCACGCAAACGCGCTTCGCCGCGGGCAGGTTCAGCCGGTTCTCGAAGCCCGGCACGCCCACACTGGCCGCGGCGCTCGTGAGCACCTCCGCGACGGAGCGGTCCCCGAACGCCGGGGCTGCGGGCAGCATCCGGGCCAGGGCCGGGGCGAGGGGTTCTGGCACGCGGACCGGCACCATCTCAGCGCTGGTGGCCGCGGCTGGCGCGGCTTCCGAAAACACCCATCCGCGGGCGGGGCGGGAGCCCGGGGCCGGTGTGCGGCACCGGGGCGGTGGATCCGGTGTTCACGGCGCGGAGGGCACGGGCGAACAGCTTGGCGTCCTGGACGGCCTGCAGCCCGTCGGCTTCGGCGCTGATCCGGATGACGATGTCCTCCTGCGCGATGGTGCCGCTGTAGCCATGGTCGGCCTCGCACTGCGGGTCCCCGCAACTGGCCGGCCCCATGTCGAGCCGCTGGCCGCCCGACCAGGCGATGGACAGGGTCAGCTCGCGGACCGGATCCGAGGACTTGTATTCCTGGGGCTGCGCGTACACGTAGCTGAGGACCACGGAGCGGATCTGCGTGACCGGGACGGATTCGGTGGAGACCTGCGCGACGGTCTGCTCCCCTGCCTCGTCGAGCTGCTGGTCATCCACGTGGGTGATCACCAGCATGTCGTCGGTGAGGACCAGCACGGTGATGTGGCGGCGGACCTCGGCGCGGTCGAAATGCGTCTCCAGGTGCACCAGGTGGGCCACGCAGTCGCGCCCGTCGAGGGCGTCGGCGACGACGTCGGCCACCAGCCGCGGGTAGAAACCGGCCTGCTGGAGGGCCGCTTCCAGGCTGTGTCCCTGCGCACTGTGGTCATGCAGGCCGTGATGTTGCGCGCCGCCCGGGCGTCCGGAGACGGTCGCCTGGGGCTTGGGTGTCGGAGACTGAAAGCTCATGGTCTCCATTTTCACAGATCAGCTGGGGACATGCTAACTGCAGCGGGCCGCGGCGTGCTCGGCCGCCGCCCCGCCGACCCCCCGGACGTCAGCTGCGCATGGCACGGCGGGCACTGTCGGTGCGCTGGGCCGCGTTGGCGATCCGCACATCGGCCGCGAGGATGGCCGCCCCCTCCGGCCCGGCGAGCACGGGGTTGAAGTCGACGAGCGCGATTTCGGGGTGGTTGTCCTTGAGCCGGGTCAGCCGGGCGGCGAGGTCCTCCAGCGCCTTGGCGTCCACGGCCGGCAGCCCCTGGTAGCCGAAAAGTTTCCGCGAGGCCTTCGGGGCCCGGATGAAGTCATGCAGGTCCGAGCCGGACAGCGGCGGCACGCGATGCGCCCAGTCGCCCAGCAGGTTGACCGCGTCACCGGCCAGGCCGAAGGAAACCACCGGTCCCAGCAACGGGTCCTCGATGGCGCGGAAGGTGCAGGCCTGACCCACCGGGGCCATCGACTGCACTTCCAGCGACGGCGAGCCGTAGCGTTCCAGCGACTTGCGCATTTCCAGGACATTGCGCCGCAGCGACTCGGCATCCTGGATGTCCAGGCGCACCCCGCCGAGGTCCAGGCGGTGCCGCAGCGCAGGGTCGGTGGTCTTCAACGCCACCGGCCAGCCGAGCCGGTCCGCGGCCGCGACGGCTTCTTCGGCGGTGTCAAAGCCGACCGATGGGACCACCCTGATGCCGTAGCGGGCCAGCAGCCCCGCTGCGGTGTCCGGGTCCAGCCGGATGAGGTGCTCGCCGCCGACATTCTCCAGCAGGCGTTCCAGCTCGTCATGGGTGCCGTCCGGGTCACAGCCCTCGGGTTCCACAAACAGGCCCTGGTCCCGGCCCAGCCACTGGGCGTAGCGGACCACGGCAGCCAGCGCGGCCACTGCCGCGCCGGGGTTCGAGTAGCAGGGAACAACAGTTCCTCCTGCGTCGTCGCCGACCATGCCTTCAACGTAGATGGACGGGTCCAGCAGTCCGCTGAACGCCGCCACCACGGGCTTGCCGGCCGCAACCGAACACTCGGCCAGCACGCCGGCGATCTTTTCCACCGTGAGGCCATGCGCCGGCAGCAGGGCCACCACGACGGCGTGCACGGTCTCGGCGGTCAGGACTTCCTGCAGGCTGTGCCGCAGCGCGGGGAGCGCCACGGACATGCCGGCGTCCAGGTCAACGTTGGTGACGATCCGTTCCACCCCAAGTCCCTGCGCGGCCGCGCTGTCCGCGACGACCTTGCCGAGGGCCTGGGAGTTGCTGAACACGGCGATCCCCGGGCCCTTCGGCAGGGGCTGGCTCGAGACGATCTGGGCGACGTCCATCAGTTGCTCGATGGTCTCGACGCCGATCACGCCGGCCTGGCGCATCATCGCGTCGAGGGCCTCCGGCGGGGCCTGGGTGGTGCGCACGGCGTGGCCGGGAGGCAACCCCAGACCCATCGCGCCGGACTTCGCCACGATGACCGGCTTGGTGCGGGCCAGACGCCGGGCGAGGCGGGAAAACTTGCGCGGGTTGCCGATCGATTCCAGGTAGAGCCCGACGGCGGTGGTGTCGGCGTCGTCCTCCCAGAACTGCATCATGTCGTTGCCGGAGACGTCGGCGCGGTTCCCGGCGGAGAGGAAAGTGGAGATCCCCACCCGGCGCCGGCTGGAGGCCGCGTAGAGCGAGACGCCGATCGCGGCCGACTGGCTGAACAGGCCCAGTCCGCCGCGGCGGCCCAGCGCGGGCGCCATGGAGGCGTTCAGGGACACGGCAGGGTTCGTGTTCATGATGCCCAGCGAGGCGGGGCCGATGACGCGCATGCCGTTGGCGCGGGCCTGCCGGACGAGTTCGCGCTGCCTGCTGAGGCCGCGATCGCCGTCGTCCGCATAACCGGCGGTGGCGACCACAATTCCTTTGACCCCGGCGGCGCCGCATTCCTCCACCACCTTGGGGACTTCGGCGTACGGGACCGCGACGATCGCGAGCTTGACCGGCCCCGGCACTTCGGACAGCCGGGCGAACGAGATCATGCCGGCGAGTTCGAGGGCCTCCGGGTTGATCGCGTAGACCGGGCCGGTAAAGCCGCCCTCGATGATGTGCTCGAGCAGCTGGTAGCCAATGGTGCCCCATTTGCGGCTGGCCCCGATCACGGCCACGGAGGACGGGGCGAGCAGTTCCTGGATGCTGCGGGCCTCGGCGCGGTGTTCCCTGGACTCCATCACGGCGCGGGACTTGTCCGTGGGGTCAATGTTGAATTCCAGGCTGACGATGCCGTCGTCGAAGTGGCGCTTGACGTCGTAGCCGGCGTCGGAAAAGACCATCAGCATCTTCCGGTTTTCCGGAAGGACCTCGGCACTGAATTTGCTGATGCCGTTTTCACGGGCGGCGGCGGCGAGGTGTTCAAGCAGGATGGAGCCGATGCCGCGGCCCTGGTGCGCGTCGGCGATATTGAACGCGACCTCGGCTTCCTCGGGGTCATCGAGCCGGTCGTAGCGGCCGATGCCCAGGATTTCCCCGCCGATGGTGATCACGAACGCGACACGGTCCTTGTGGTCGACCTCGGTAAAGCGCTTGAGTTCCTTGGCGGAGAGTTTGGACTTGAACGCGAAGAACCTCATGTAGGTGGACTTCTGCGACTGCCCGACATGGAAGGTCTGAACCGCGTCCGCGTCGGACGCGTGGATCGGGCGCAGATGAGCCGTCCCACCGTCCCGCAGGACAACATCGGCTTCCCAATATTCCGGATATACGCCGTCCACGGCCTGATCCACCATAGGCTTAGCCTAGTCATAAACTTTCGCAGCACTCGTTCTGCACCGCTCAGAAGGACCCACCAGCCTCATGGCCCGCCGCCAAACCCCGTCCCCGGCAGGGGAAGCCAGCCAGGATTTCGTAGAGAATATCGTCGACATCGACGTCACCTCCGAGATGGAGGGATCGTTCCTCGAGTACGCCTATTCGGTGATCTACTCGCGGGCACTTCCCGACGCCCGGGATGGCCTGAAACCCGTGCAGCGGCGGATCCTGTACATGATGAGCGAGATGGGCCTCCGCCCGGACCGTGGCCACGTCAAGAGCGCCCGGGTGGTGGGCGAGGTCATGGGCAAGCTGCATCCGCACGGCGACACCGCGATCTACGACGCCATGGTGCGGATGGCGCAGGACTTCTCGCTGCGGCTGCCGCTCATCGACGGCCACGGCAACTTCGGCTCGCTCGACGACGGCCCCGCAGCTCCGCGGTACACCGAAGCCCGCCTCGCGGCCGCCGCGCTGAGCCTGACGGACCACCTGGACGAGGACGTCGTCGACTTCGTCCCCAACTACGACAACCAGCTGACCCAGCCCGATGTGCTGCCGGCGGCGTTCCCGAACCTTTTGGTCAACGGCGCCACCGGCATCGCCGTCGGGATGGCCACCAACATGGCCCCGCACAACCTGGTGGAAGTGATTGCCGCGGCCCGGCATCTGATCGAGCACCCGGACGCCACCCTCGAGGACATCATGAAGTTCGTCCCCGGCCCGGACCTGCCCACCGGCGGGCGGATTGTGGGCCTGGACGGCATCCGCGACGCGTACGCCACCGGCCGCGGCTCCTTCAAGACCCGGGCCAAGGTGGAGGTTGAGCAGCTCTCGGCCCGCCGCACCGGACTGGTGGTCACGGAACTGCCGTACATGGTGGGCCCGGAAAAGGTGATCGAGAAGATCAAGGACGCCGTCAACGGCAAGAAGCTGACCGGCATCAGCGACATCGTGGACCTCACCGACCGCAAGCACGGACTGCGCCTGGTGATCGAGTTGAAGAACGGCTTCAACCCGAACGCCGTGCTCCAGCAGCTGTACCGGTACTCCCCCATGGAGGACTCCTTCGGCATCAACAACGTCACGCTGGTCGACGGGCAGCCGCAGACCCTCGGGCTGCTGCCGCTGCTCTCGGTCTATGTGGAGCACCGCATCAACGTGGTGCGGCGGCGGACCGCCTTCCGGCTCGGCAGGAAGAAGGACCGCCTGCACCTGGTCGAGGGCCTTCTGATCGCGATCGTGGACATCGATGAGGTGATCCAGATCATCCGTTCCTCGGACGAGGTGGCCGCGGCCAGGACCCGGCTGATGTCGATCTACGACCTCACCGAGATCCAGGCCAACCACATCCTGGAACTCCGGCTCCGGCAGCTGACCAAGTTTTCGCGGATCGAACTCGAAAAGGAGCAGGACGAGCTGCGCCGCGAGATCGCCGAGCTTGAGGCCATCCTCGGCTCCAGTGAGCGGCTCCGCGCGCTGGTGTCCGCCGAACTGGCCGAGATCGCGGAGAAATACGGCACGCCGCGCCGGACCGTGCTGCTTGAGTCCGAGGCCGTCTCCCCGACGGTCGCCTCCGCCCTGGCCGCCGCGCCGGGCGCCAAGGGCAGGGCAGCTCCGCTGGCCCTGGAGATCGCGGATGACCCCTGCTGGGCGATCCTGACCGCGTCCGGACAGATCGCGCGCACCGCCAACCAGGACAACCTCGCCGAGGCCGGCCCGCGGACCCGGCACGATGTGTTCACCTCGGTGGTGCAGACCTCAGCCCGCGGCGAGATTGCCGCCGTCACCTCGCTGGGCCGCATGCTCCGGCTCCAGGTCATGGACATGCCCGTGCTGCCGCCGACCTCCGGCACACCGAACATGGCCGGCGGCGTCCCGGCCAAGGACTTCATCACACTGCTCAAGGGCGAATCCCTGGTTGCGTTCGCTCCGCTGGACGAGGTGCTGGCGATCGGCACGGCCCAGGGTGTGGTGAAGCGGCTCCAGCCCGACTACCCGCTGAACCGCGAGGACTGGGAGGCCATCGCGCTCAAGGACAAGGACACCGTGCTCGGGGTGGCCCCGGCGGGTTCCGACGACGTCGACCTCGTCTTCGTGACGCAGCAGGCGCAACTCCTGCGCTTCCCCGCCTCCGCCGTCCGTCCGCAGGGCAGGACCGCCGGCGGCATGGCCGGCATCAAGCTCGCCGCCGGGGACCGGGTGATGTTCTTCGGCGCCGCCAGCCCGGGCGACAGCGCTGCCGTCGTCGTGACCATCGCCGGCACGGAGGGGGCGCTGCCCGGCACCGCTCCCGGGGCCGCCAAGGTCACCGCACTGTCCGAGTACCCGGCCAAGGGCCGCGCCACCGCCGGGGTCCGGGCGCACCGGTTCCTCAAGGGCGAAGACACCCTGCTGCTCGCGTGGGCCGGCCACGGCCCCGCGAAGGCGTCGTCCGCGGCCGGGGTGGCCCGCTCCCTCCCAGGCGAACACGGCCGCCGCGACGGCTCCGGCATTCCGCTGTCCCAGGCGATCGACGCGATTGGTCCGAGCATGTCCTGGCAGCCGGACCAGGAGACCACCGCCTAGGTCCCTCGCGGGTGCTGTGCTGGCCGGCGGGCGGCAGGGGGGCGCCGTCGAGTCACCGATTCGCAGCAGATGGCCGCTATGGGACCCGCCATAGCGACCATTTGTGACGGATGGCCGGCTATCGAAACCGGGGCCGGTGGATGATTCCCGGCCAGGGCACGGTCTGCTGGTGCTGGACTACGCGGAAATGCGACTGCGGGCCCACGTGGGAACCCGTGTCCTCGATTTCGAGGTGAGGTGCCACCGATGGCAGGGGCTGCAAAAGTAGGCACCGGTCGGCGGTTTTAGTCCCCGCGTCGAAGCTATTTTTTGGATGGCCCGAAGGGCGAGCTTCGCAGACCAGAGTGATTGATACGAGATTTTCGAGCAAACGGACATTGGTTTTGGTCCAGAATTGCGGCGAACTCGGCACGCTCTATGTCGTGCCCCGCTCGAGGGTGCACACCTCTATCGATGCTTGGCCCACGGCTGGAACCGAAGGCTTATACCTTCAAGTTCCATTTGCGGGAAGCATAACCCCCGCTTGGTTTGGGGCGCAAGGCGCCGACCTGCAGAAGCGAATGGCGGGCTGCTGCGTCCTCGTAGCTCGGGCAGCAGCGGTAGCGATTTCGATATGCCCGCCCAACCGGCGGAAGCCTGCGTCGTCCGCGACGGCCCGCTCAACTGTCCCCGGAATGCGTTTAGACTGCTCGCATGCCTATCATCCCGGATATCAAGGATTGGACCTGGGTCCTGCAGCGGCCCTGCCCGGAGTGCGGTTTCGATGCCTCGGCGCCGACTCCCGCGACCGCTCCGGGGATCGTGGAGAGCATGCTCCCGCGCTGGCGGGCGGCGCTGCGGCGGCCGGATGTTGCCGAGCGCCCGGACGGGAACACGTGGTCGGTGCTGGAGTACGCCTGCCACGTCCGGGACGTCTTCAGCCTCTTCGAGCACCGGCTGGATCTCATGCTGCACGCGGAGGACGCCCGGTTCGCTGACTGGGACCAGGACGCGACCGCCATCGAGAAGGACTATGCCGGCGCCGACCCGGCCGTGGTCAGCGCGGAACTCACCGCTGAAGGTGAGCAGATCGCCGCTGCCTTCGCGCGGGTCCCGGAGGAGCAGTGGGGCCGCCGGGGAATCCGCAGCAACGGCTCCGAGTTCACCGTGCTGACGCTCGCGCAGTATTTCCTGCACGACGTCGTCCATCACCTCCACGATGTGGACGGCTAGCGCGTGGACGGCTAGCGTGTCGACGGAGCGTGTCGACGGACAGCGTATGTTCGGCCGGCGCGGGGACGGATAACGCCCGGCCGGCCAGCTAGAGTTCCTTGTCCCAGGCCATGCTGCTGTTGACGGCGACGTAGCCCATCTTGGCGTAGAGGGCCAGGGCGCCGGTGGGGTTCTCCGAGTCGACGTCGAGCGAGGCCCTGTCCATCCCGGCCGCGGCGAAGCGGCGCATCGCATCGGCCAGGAGCGCTTGCGCGACCCCGCGGCCACGGAACTCCCGCCGCACGCCCAGCAGGTCGGTGTAGCCCTCTTTGTACCCCCGCGTTTCAGCGCTGTCCCGGTCGTGGCTGGCGATCTGGTACCCGGCCACCCTCCCGCTGGCGCGCTCGACGACGACGGCGCTCAGGTCGGGCCGGGCCTGCGGATCGTTGACCACGAAGCCCCAGGCCTCCTCGTCCCGGGGCTCACTCCCCCAGTGGTCCCGGAATGCCTCGTTGTGCGCGTGCCGCACGGGCTCGTGCAGCTCAGGGCCGAAGCCGACGAGCTCGAGGCCTTCCGCCAGCACCGGCTCGGGGAAGCCGTCCTTAAGCGGCCGGTGCATCTCGTTGAAGTACCGGACGATCCGGAAGCCGGCGTCGGCGAACAAGGCTGCCTGGTGCGTGTGCTGCTGTTCCATATAAAGCCGCAGCCTAGGCGCGGAGCCCTCCACCTCGTCCTCGGCAAAGCGTTGCCGGGTCCGGGCCTCCATCCAGCCCAGCAGCCCGGTGCCGATCCCGGTTCCCTGCCAGCCGGGATCAACGCAGCCGAAACCGATCGCCTTCTCGCCGTCCGGGTTCTTCGTGATCCGCCCGTAGGCCCTGGCGACGCCCTGCGCGTCGAAGCCGAGAACCGTATTCGCGGCGGCCGGGTTCTTCTGCGACTCGAGGACCTGTTCCAGGTCGGCGCGGCGCTCGAACCAGACGGGCAGTTCGACGGCGGCGGTCCGGGCGATCAGCGCCGCCCAGCCGTCCAGGTCCGCGGTCCCGGCGGCCCGCCAGTCCAGCCGGGGATCCAGGCTGGACTGGGGGTCGGTGTGTGCGTTCATGGCATCAGGCTAACGTCCGGGCTACCCCCGCGCCAGCAACGGCGAGGACTGCTGCGGACGAGCCGCGTTCCCGTCCGCCGTGCGGTCAAGGTCGAGGCGGCTGTCCTCCGCGGTGATGTCCTCCGGGTTGTGCGTCACGAGGACGACGGTGCGGTCCCTGAGCCCGTGCCGCAGCTCGGCCAGCATCGCCCGGCCGGACTCGGCATCCAGGTGGGCCGTGGGTTCGTCCAGCAGGATCACGTCCGCCCCGGTCAGGAGCGTGCGGGCGACCGCGAGTCGCTGGCGCTCCCCTCCGCTGAGGAAGGCCCCGCCGGGCCCGATCCGGGTGTCCAGGCCGCGCTCCAGCCGCCCGATCAGCGGCCCGAGGCCCACGGCGGCCAGGGCGTCCTGCAGTGACGGCTCGGCGGCTTCGCCGCGCTGGTCTTCCGGAATCCCGAGCAGCAGGTTGCCGCGGATGGTCGAATCGAAGAGGTGCGCCTCCTGCGGGCACCAGGCGGCCCGTCCGCTCAGCAGCAGCTGTCCGCCGGCCGCCGGGAGGAAGCCCAGCATGACGGCGAGCAGGGTCGATTTCCCGGAGCCTGAAGCGCCGGTGACGGACAGCCAGCGCCCGGGTTCGGCGGTGGCCGTGAGTCCGGTGAAAACCGCCGGGCCGCCGGGCCAGGCGGCCGCGAGGTCCCGGAGCTCGATGCCGGGTTTGCCGCCGGGCCTGCTGGCGACCTGGACCAGGCCTCCGGATCCGTCGGTCTCGGCGTCGGATGCTTCGGCGCCGTCGCTGTCGCCGTCGAGCACCCCGGCTTCGCCGATGCGCCGCAGCACGACCCGTAACGCCGGGTATTGCCGGACCGCCGTCGTGATCGCCGCGTAGGGCTCCACGAGGGCGAGCTGCAGCAGCACGACGACGGCGACCGTCGGGGCGTCGACGGCTCCGCTGAGGGCCAGCGGTGCGGCGAGTACGGCGCTGGCCAGGGCTGCCGTCCCGCAGGCCAGCACCGTCAGCCCCTGGCCGAGTCCTTCGGCCCACGCGGAACGCTGGGAGGCGGCGGTCGCGGAGCGGTCGGCGCGGGTGATCGCGGCCAGCACCGGCGCGGAGACACCGTTGGCGTGCAGTTCGGCGCGGGCGTCGAGGGCCGCAGCAACCTGGCGCAGGACACCGGAGCGCAACCGCTGCTCGGTGCCTGCCGACATCCGGTCGGCCGCCAGCGCCAGCGCGGGGGCTGCCACGAGGCTCAGCAGCGCGGCGGCAATCACCGCGGGCAGCGCGACCGGCAGCAGCAGGGTGATGCCGGTGATGGCGGCGGCAGCGACGGCCACAGCGGTCAGCGGCGGCAGGACGACGCGGGGCAGCAGTTCCCGGACCGTGTCGACGTCGTCCACCACCGTGCCCAGGACGTTGCCGCCCTGCAGCAGCCGGCGCAGCGAGAGGGCCCGCCGGCTCAGCGATCCCCAGAGCCGGCCGCGGAGCCGGGTGAGGGCCGAGAAGACGGCGTCGTGCAGCAGGAGGCGTTCGAGGTAGCGCAGGGCGGCGCGTCCGATGCCGAAAAAGCGCACACCCACAATGGCGGTGAGCAGGTACAGGATGGGCGGCTGCTCGCTGGCGCGGATGATGAGCCAGCCGGAGAGGCCGGCGAGGGCGACGGCGAAGAGGGCTGCCAGCGTGCCGACGGCGCCGGCGGCGGCGTACTTGCCCCGGACCGGTGCGAGCAGTCGGCGCAGCTGGGCGGCTGTTGACCCGCGGCGGATACGTCCGGCGCCGCCGGCCGGCGGCTCGGACTGGCTGGCAGTGTCTCCGGCGGTGGGGGCGCCGACTGTGAAGGCCCCGGCGGCCCGGGTACCGGCCGGTGGTGCCGGCACGGTTTCAGGCACGGTTTCCGGCACTGACGACAGCACTGGCGCCCCGGCTGCCGCAGCGCGCACGGCCGCGCACCTGGACACGGGACCGGCGCCGGGCGCCACGGCCACGAGCTCGTCGGCGAGTTCCCGGGTCTGCCGGTCGTGGGCCACCAGCAGGACGGTCACCCTGCCGCGCTGCCCCGCGATGGCGGCGCTGACCGCGGTGGCGGATTCCCGGTCCAGGTGGGCGGTGGGTTCGTCGAGCAGCAGCACGGTGGCTCCGGCTTCGATCCGGGCCAGGCCGCGGGCCAGAGCCACGCGGCGCAGCTCCCCCGGGCTGAGTTCGGCAGGATGCTTCGCGGCAAGGTGCTGCGCGGCGCAGGCAGTCAGGCAGCGCAGGGCCATGGCGTGGCCCATGGCCTGGCCCGGGGCGCCGGCCGTGAGCGCAGTGCCTTCCGCTGCCGCCCCAAGGTAAAGCAGGATCTCGTCCAGCACGGTCGGGGCGACCATCACGGGGTGTTGCGGCACCCAGGCGACGTCCGCCGTCGTGAATCCTGCGAGCCGTCCGGTGACCGTGGTTTGCTGGTCCGCACTGCCGCCGGTCCCGATGGTGCCGGCAAGCACGCCAAGGACGGTGCTCTTGCCGGCCCCGCTGGGGCCGTCCAGGGCGGTGATCCGGCCCGGGGCGGCGGTGAAGCTGAGCGGGCCGACGGCGGCGTGGGTCCTGCCGCCATAGCGGACGGTCAGTCCGGTCACGGCCACGGCGGGCGGACGGCCGGACCCGGCAGACGTCGTTCCGGGTTCCGTCGTTCCGCGAGCGGCGGCGGCGGCGGGCCGCAGCGGCGTCTGCTCGGGCGCCTCAAGGACGGCGGTGGTTTCGGCGAGAGCGGCCCGCCCGTCGTCGCTGGCGTGGTGGGCGGTGCCCAGTTCCCGGAGCGGGAGGTAGCAGTCCGGGGCGAGGATGAGGGCCAGCAGCCCCGCTTCCAGGGCCATGTCGCCGTGGACCAGCCGGACGCCAATGAATACCGCCACCACGGCCACGGAGATGGTGGCGATGAGTTCGAGGGCGAGCGCGGACAGGAACGCGGTCCGCAACGTCCCCATGGTCCGGTGCCGGTAGTCCTCGGAGAGGTCCTCGAGGGCCTTGCGCTGGGCGGTGGCCCGGCCCAGTCCCACCAGGACGGGCAGGCCCTTGGCCAGCTCCAGCATGTGGCCGGACAGCCGGGCCAGCGCCGACTGGGCTTCCTGGACGCGGTCATCGGTGTAGCGGCCGATCAGGATCATAAAGAGCGGGACCAGCGGCACCGTCAGCACGACCACAACGGCGCTGATCCAGTCGGCGAACAGGATACGGGCGCCCAGCAGCAGCGGGATCGCCGCGCAGTTCACCAGGGCGGGCAGGAACTGGGTGTAGTAGCTGTCCAGGGCATCCAGCCCCCGGGTCGCGAGGATGGCGAGCCCGCCGTCGGACGGTCCGGCGGACCGGGTGCCGTCGCGCAGGGCGCGCTCGAGCAGCCGCGAGCGAAGTTCCTCCTTCACGCCGAGCGCCGAGCGGCGCGACGCGACGGCCTGCGCCCAGACCGTCAGGGATCGGAGCACCACCCCCGCAGCGCCCCAGTACAGCTGGCCGCTCCAGCCGGGGTCATTGGCTATCAGCCCCGCAAGCATCGCGGCGACGGCCTGCCCGATCAGCACGAGGGACAGGGCCTTCAGGGCCGCGAGCAGGCCCAGGAGGTAGAGGGCGGCCCGGTTGGCGGCGCCTGCGGGGAACTGCGGTCTCATCAGCTGCTAGTCCTTGGGTGCCAGGGCTTTGGCGGCGATGGCGGGCAGGAAGCCGTGCGCCGCGGGGATGTGCGCGGCGCTGACCCGGCGCCGGAACACCCAGTACGTCCAGGCCTGGTACGCGAGGACGAGCGGAAGCCCGATGCAGGCGACGATGCTCATCAGCCCCAGGGTGTAGTCCGACGAGGAGGCGTTGGAGACCGTCAGGTTGAACTCCGCGCCCAGCGTGGACGGCAGCACAACGGGGAACGCCGCACCGAAAATCGAGGCGCTGCCAAACAACAGGAAGAGGCCCAGGGAGAAGAACGCGCGGCCTTCGGAGCCCTGGCGGGCGAAATTCCAGGCCACGACGGCGGCCACGACGGCGGCGACGACGGCCAGAACGGTCCAGATCTCGCCGCTGAGCAGCTGCAGGCTCACCGCCCAGCCCGCGATCGGCAGTGGCAGCACGGGCAGGAGCCGGACGAACCACCGGCGTGCGCGGTGCCGGACATCGCCGTGGGTCTTCAACGCCAGGAAAGCGAGGCCGTGCAGCAGCGAAAATCCGACGACGGCGAGGCCGCCCAGGACGGCGTAGGCGCTGAACCACGCGAACGGGCCGCCTTCACGGTCGCCGTTGGCGTTCAGCGGCAGCCCGGTGGTGGTCAGCGCCAGGGTGGCACCGACGCCGAATGCCGCCACGAGGGAGCCGAGGGAGATGGCCCAGTCCCACCGCGCGCGCCACTGCGGGTTGTCCACCTTGCCGCGGTATTCGAAGGCCACGGCGCGGAAGATCAGCGCGACGAGGACCAGCAGCAGCGGCAGGTAGAGCGCGGAGAACAGCGAGGCGTACCAGAGCGGGAAGGCCGCGAAGGTGGCACCGGCAGCGGTCAGGAGCCAGACCTCGTTGCCGTCCCAGACCGGGCCGACCGTGTTGAGCAGCACCCGGCGTTCGGTGTCGTTCCGGGCGAAGCCCTTCATCAGCATCCCGACGCCGAGGTCAAAGCCCTCGAGAAAGAGATAGCCCGTCCACAGCACCGCGATGGCGATGAACCAGATGGTGGGAAGCAGTTCCATGCTGAGTATCCTCTGCGTTTCGTGGGGAGGCTTAGTAGGCGAAGGCCAGGACGTCGTCGGCGCCCGCCGGTTTGCCGGGACCACCGGCCTTGGGGGTGCCGTCCTCGTTCTCATCGGCGGGGACGTGTGCGAGTTCCGGCATGGCCGAAACTACTCCGCCGCGGATGTACTTGACCAGCAGTTTGACCTCGACCACCAGCAGCACCGCGTACACGCTGGTGAGGACCACAAGGGAGGTCAGCAGTTCCCCGGCCGAGACGCCGGGTGAGACGGCCGCGGCGGTAAACATAAAGACCTGGTCGATCCCGCTGGCGTCCGGGTTGGGGGCGACGACGAACGGCTGGCGGCCCATCTCGGTGAAGATCCAGCCGGCGGCATTGGCCCCGAACGGTGCCAGGATGCCGAACACGGCCAGCCGCATCAGGCCGCGGGAGGCGGGGACGGTTCCCTTCCGGGTCAGCCAGAGCGCGACCAGCGCCGCTGCTGCCGCCAGTGCGCCGAAGCCGATCATCATCCGGAAGCCCCAGTAGGTGACCTCCATGACCGGGACGTACTGGATCTCCTGGCCGGCCCGTTCCCCGTAGATGGGGTTGTCCGGCAGGTGGGTTCCGTAGTCGGCCTTGTACTGGTCCAGCAGGCCATTGACGCCCGGGACCTCGGTGGTGAAGTTTCCCTTGGCGAGGAAGGACAGGATTCCGGGCACTTCGATGAGGGCGACGATTTCGTCGCAGTTCTTGGAGCCGAGGTTGCCGATGCTCAGGATGGAGAATCCGGTGCCGTCGTGGCAGGCCGCCTCGGCGGCCGCCATTTTCATCGGCTGCTGTTCGAACATGAGTTTGCCCTGCAGGTCACCGGTGAGTGAGGTGCCGGCGAAGGAAATCATCGCGACGACGGCGCCGATCCGCAGGGAGCGGATCCAGACGGCGTGGTCGGCGCGGTCCCGGCCCGGGATGGCGGCCTCGCCGGGGACGACCTTGCCGTCGGCCCCGATCGTGTCGATCCCGTCATGGCGGCGGCGCCACAGGTGGTACCAGGCAATGCCCAGCAGGAAGGAACCGGCGACGGCGAGGGAGCCGAAGAGCGTGTGCGGGACGGCGACGAGGGCGGTGTTGTTGGTGAAAACCGCCCAGGCATCGGTCATCACGGGACGGCCGTCGATCATCTCGACACCGACGGGGTGCTGCATCCAGCTGTTCGCCACGATGATGAAGTAGGCGGAAAAGACCGAGCCGATCACGGCGATCCAGAGGCAGGCGAGGTGGATGGCCGGCTTGAGCTGCTTCCAGCCGAAGATCCAGAGCCCCAGGAAGGTTGACTCCACGAAGAACGCCAGCAGGGCTTCCATGGCAAGCGGCGCCCCGAACACATCGCCGACGAACCGGCTGTACTCGCTCCACGCCATGCCGAACTGGAACTCCTGCACAATGCCCGTGGCAACGCCCATGATGAAGTTGATCAGGAAGAGCTTGCCCCAGAACTTGGTCATCCGGAGGTATTCCGGCTTCCCGGTGCGGTGCCACATCGTCTGGATCACGGCAACGACCAGGCCCAGGCCGATCGTCAGCGGCACCATCATGAAGTGGTAGACGGTGGTGATTCCGAATTGCCACCGTGCGATTTCCAAGGCTTCCAAGGCAGTCCCTACTTTGCTAGGCAAACAACTTCTACAAGCGGTAGAAAGATTCTTCTACAGAGTGTAGAACAATTTCGCGGCCCCCTGCACCTTCCATGGTCTCCTACCCCTCAGGCTCCCACGCCGCGAAACGGCCCGCAACGGAGGGGCCGCCACCGGGCTTTTCCGCCGGGGCCCCGGACGGGGTGGTGCCGGGCCGCGCCGGGCGACACTCCGACGCCCGGTGTTCTACCTCATGTAGAAACTATTCGCAAAACACGCTAAATTTATAAAGGAAGTATTCAGCAGTTCCGGCAGAGTCGATTCGCCGGAAGGCCCTCACGAAGGATGTATGCAATGGCAAGTCTCGGCGAACTGGAACGGGCAGTGATGGACCTGCTCTGGGCGGGCCATGAGGCTGCAACGGCGAACACCCTGCGGGATTTGCTCGCGAAGAGTACCCGCGCGGAGAACGGTGCCGCGGGCCACGAGGGCAAGGACCTGGCCGTAACTACGGTGCTGACGGTCCTCTCCCGCCTGGAGCGCAAGGGCTTGGTGGAACGCGAACGCGGCACGCGGCCGCACCGCTACCAGGCAGTCTCCAGCCGGGAGGAACACACCGCTGAGCTGATGCATGAGGTCCTGGGATCCGCCCCGGACCGGGAGGCCGTACTGGCACGCTTTATTGGTTCCGTGACAGACACCGAGGCAGAAACGTTGCGCAAGCTGCTGGGACTCAGCTAGCGCCCGATGTTCTGGACCTCATGGTTACTGGCGGTCCTGGCGATAGTACTGGCGTGGCCGGTGCCTATCCTGCTTTCCCGTGCCCAGTGGCCGTCACGGTCGCCGTTCACGGCCATGTTGCTGTGGCAGGCGATCGCCTTGGCCGGCGGGTTGTCCATGATTGGCGCCATGCTGGTCTATGGCCTGGAACCGGTCGGTGACAACCTCCTGGCGGGCCTGCGGGCCCTGGCCGGGATGGTCCTCCATAATGCGCCCACCACAGAGCTGGGCTTCTGGCACATCTTCGCACTCTCGGCCGCGGCCCTGCTGACCGCCCACCTCGTGTTCACCCTGCTGCTCACGTACTACAAGATCCAGCGCCAGCGGCGGCGCCACCGTGAACTGCTGGAACTGCTTGCTTCCCCGTCCGCCGGCGGCCCGCGGACCATGGTGATCAGTGTCGACTCCCCCGTCGCGTACTGCCTGCCCGGCGGCGCCCGCTCGGTCACCGTCCTCTCCGACGGGCTGATGGCGGCCCTGGAACCGGCCGAACTCCGCGCGGTCCTGAACCACGAAAACGCCCACCTGGACCAGCGCCACCACCTGCTGCTGTGGGCCTTTGCGGCCTGGCGGCAGGCGCTGCCCTGGCTGCCCACCACGCGGCTGGCGCAGGAAGCCGTCAGCTCCCTGATCGAGATGCTGGCCGACGACGTCGCGCTGAAGACCGAAAGCAGGGTGACCCTGATCAAGGCGATCGCGATTGTGGCCAGCGGCTCCCCCGGCGCCGCGGGCGCCCGGATGGCCTTCGGCGAACCGGAACTGTCCGACGCCGGGCCCGGCCAGCCCGGCGCCACCGGCGGCGCCGGTTCGGCCCGGACGACGGCGAGCCGCGTCAGCCGCCTGCTTACCCCGCAGCCGCCCCTGCCGGAACCCCTCCGCAGTGTTGTGCTGGCGGCGTGCCTGCTGCTGCTGGCGGTGCCGACTGCGCTGCTGATCGTCCCCGGCCTGCTGGGCTGATTCCGGCGGGCTAATCGTACCCGGGCTGCGGGCCTGAGTCCCGAGCCGGCGGCCGCCTGCCAAGGCTGACAGCGCGGACGCCGGGCCACCCGCCCGCAGGCGGTGCAGCCCGGCGTCCGGTGCCTGGGCCGCTGTTCCTTACTGGGCCGGCTGATTACTTCAGCGGCTTGTCCGCCTTGTATTCCAGGTCCACGTTGCCGGTTCCGTTGCCCTTGGATGTGCCGTTGATCGCCGAGGTGGTCATGCCAAAGGTGAGCGTGCTGTGGGCGATCGCGTCGGCCATCTGCTCCAGTACCACCTTGTTGACGTTGTCGATGGTGTCGCAGGCCTGGTGGTAGCAGGGGTCCAGCGGGGCACCCGCAACGCCGCCGAAGACTGCCGCTTCTGCTGCGGTCTTCAGGTCTTCGGCACCGGTGAACAGTCCTCCGGCCGGAATGCCGTTGTTGATAAAGCCGAAGTAGTCGGACCGCCCGTCGAACGCCGTCGACACAACAGGAAGGTTTTGCGACTTGAAGTAGTCCAGGAAGACCTTCTCCACCAGTGCCGAGCCGTTGGGGCCCTTTTCGCCGAATGCCGAGCCGTCGCCGTCGAAGACGTAGCGAACGAAGTTGGGCGAACCGACCATGTCGAAGTTGAGGTTGACAGCGTGCTCCTTGACCTGCTTCGCCGTCAGCTGGGAGACGTAGTACTCGGAGCCGATCAGGCCGTCCTCTTCCCCGCCCCAGAAGGCGAAACGGATCCGGTTGGTCAGCGCAGCGTCCTTCAGCTGGATTGCAGTCTCCAGGATCGCTGCTGATCCCGAACCGTTGTCATTGATGCCGGGACCGACACCCACAGAGTCCAGGTGTGCGCCCACCACCACGGTGCGGTCAGCACGTCCGGCAGGTGTATCGACGAGGAGGTTGTACGACTCGATCGAAGTCACGCCGGCATCGACTACGAGATGCATCAAAACGCTGCCCAGCCCGGCCAGTTCGGCTCCGCTGGCGTAGCTGGTGCTGACCACGGGAATGGTGGCCTGGGGCAGGTCGAGGGTGCCGCCGAACAGGCCGAGGCGGTCATCACCCGCGAGGACGTTGCCCTGGTTGAAGATGATGACGCCCGACGCCCCCGCGGCGGCGGCATTGTCGGCCTTGATCCGGAAGGTGCAGGTGCCGCGTTGGATCAGGGCGATGTTTCCCGGCGTGAAGCCGGCGAAATCGCCTGCTTCGCAGCCGCTGGTTGAGGCGTGGTCACCGGTCAGGTTAAGGTCGACGGCGGTCAGCGGGGCGGTGACGTCGCCCGCGCCCGAATAGGACATGTCCAGGAAGGCTTCGCCATAGGTGTAGCTCGTCGGATTGGGTGATATACGTTCCAGCGACGCCGACAAGAGGTCGTAGCGGTCGTAGGTGAAGGGCTGGCGGACCGCGTCGTAGCCGGCTGCCTCCAACTGTCCCTCGATGTACAGGAGGGACGCTTCATAGCCTGTGGTCCCGGCCGCGCGGTTGCCGTCGTTGGCGTCGGCGATCTCCTGGAGAGCTTCGAGGTGGTTCATGATGTTGCCCGCGGACACCGCGGAGCGCAGGGTGGCTGAGCTGATTCCGGTTGCTGCAAGGGCCGGCGGCGCAAAGCTGACCGCCAGCCCGATCGTGGCGGCGATGGCCGCGCGCTGGATATTCCGAGTTTGCCTCATAGGGATCTCCTGGATTCATGCTGCGGAATGCGGCCCCGGGCGTCATTGCCCGGGGCCGTGAGACGACACTATCGGAATGAGGGATACCGGGTCAGAGGGTACTTGGGCACTGGCGGCAATCCGTCGCGTCGGTAAAAATGCACCCCGCAGAGCCCCGGGAGGCTACGCGTCGATGCGTTCCCGGTCCAGGCCCGCCGCTCCGGCGATGATGAAATCCTTGCGCGGCGCCACGTCGGAGCCCATTAACAGGTCAAAGGTTTCTTCGGCCTGCTTTGCGTTGTCTATGCCGACCTTGCGCAGGGTGCGGTGCCGCGGGTCCATCGTGGTCTCGGCCAGCTGCTCCGCGTCCATCTCGCCCAGGCCCTTGTAGCGCTGGATCGGTTCCTTGTATCTTTTGCCGTCCTTGGCGAGCCGGGCCAGCAGGACATGCAGCTCCACCTCGGAGTAGGTGTAGATCATTTCGTTGGCCTTCTGGCCGGCGTTGATGACCTCCACACGGTGCAGCGGCGGGACGGCGGCGAACACGCGGCCCTGTTCGATCATTGGCCGCATATAGCGGAAGAACAGCGTCAGCAGGAGCGTGCGGATGTGGGCGCCGTCGACGTCGGCGTCGGTCATCAGGATGACCTTGCCGTACCGGGCGGCGCTGATGTCGAAGCTCCGCCCGGAACCGGCGCCCACCACCTGGATGAGGGCAGCGCATTCGGCGTTCGAGAGCATGTCACCCACCGAGGCCTTCTGCACGTTGAGGATCTTGCCGCGGATGGGCAGCAGCGCCTGGAAGTCGGAAGATCGCGCCAGCTTGGCGGTGCCGAGCGCCGAGTCGCCTTCCACGATGAACAACTCTGAACGCGCGACGTCGTCCGTGCGGCAGTCCGCGAGCTTGGTGGGCATGGAGGAGGTCTCGAGGGCGTTCTTGCGGCGCTGGGTCTCCTTGTGGACGCGGGCGGAGATGCGCGACTTCATCTCGCTGACGACCTTTTCCAGCAGCAGCGCCGACTGCGCCTTGTCGTTGCGGTGGGAAGACGTCAGCTTCGCGTTGATCTCCTGCTCCACGACCTTCGCGACGATGGCCCGCACGGCCGACGTGCCAAGGATTTCCTTGGTCTGGCCCTCGAACTGTGGTTCCGCGAGCCTGACGGTTAGAACGGCGGTGAGTCCCGCGAAGATGTCGTCCTTCTCGATCTTGTCGTTGCCGGCCTTCAGCTTGCGGGCATTCGTTTCGACCGCTTTCCGGAAGGTCTTGAGGAGCGCCTGTTCGAAGCCGGTCTGGTGGGTCCCGCCCTTGGGGGTGGAAATAATGTTGACGAAGGTGCGCACCGTACTGTCGTAGCCGATGCCCCAGCGCAGGGCGACGTCGACCTCGCAGTCCCGCTCGACCTCGGTCAACTGGCTGTGCCCCTTGTCGTCCAGGACCGGGACGGTCTCCTTGAATTTTCCCGCGCCGTGCAGGCGCCAGACGTCCGTGACTGCCGGATCCGCGGCGAGGTATTCGACAAACTCGGAGATGCCGCCGTCGTGGTGGAACACTTCCTCGTGCGGGCCGGACTCGCCCGGGGTGCCGGGGACCTTGCGCTCGTCCCGGACGGTGAGCTTCAGTCCGGGGACCAGAAAGGAGGTCTGGCGGGCCCGGGCGGCAAGTTCGTCGTGGGAGAACTTGGCGTCCGGGGTGAAGATCTGCCGGTCCGCCCAGTAGCGGATCCGCGTGCCGGTGACGCCACGTTTGGCCTTGCCCACGATGTCCAGAACGGAACCGTCGACGAAGGGCTCGAAGACCGAGGCCGGGTCGGGCCGGGGGCCGGTGTCCTTGAAGCGGCCGGGCTCACCGCGGCGGAAGGACATCTTGTAGGTCTTGCCGCCTCGGTCCACCTCGACGTCCAGCCGGGCGGACAGGGCGTTCACAACGGACGCGCCGACGCCGTGCAGCCCGCCGGAGGCGGTGTAGGAACCGCCGCCGAATTTGCCGCCGGCATGGAGTTTCGTGAAGACGACTTCGACGCCGCTCAGCCCGGTTTTCGGTTCGATGTCCACCGGAACGCCGCGGCCGTCGTCGTGGATCTCCACCGAGTTGTCCGCGTGCAGGATGATTTTGATGTCGTGGCCAAAGCCGGCGAGGGCCTCGTCGACCGAGTTGTCGATGATTTCCCAGAGGCAGTGCATGAGGCCGCGGGAGTCGGTGGAACCGATGTACATGCCCGGCCGCTTTCGGACGGCCTCGAGGCCTTCCAGTACGGAGAGATGCCGGGCAGTGTAATCAGAACTTGGTGCCACGGGGCGGAAACTCCTTCAGGAACGGGGCCGTCTGCAATAGACGGGCACAGCTATTTGGCGCTCTTCCTAGCCTAGTCGGAGTGCCGCCCTCCGGTGTGCTGCCACTCCCCGGCCGCCGCCACACCGGAACCCGTTACCGAGACGTGATACGCGGACAGCGAAAGTGGGCCATCCAAGCCATGGTTTTGCCGCGAATGCTGGTTATATAGGTATACCGATCTACTAAGGAGGCCGAACATGACAACAGCAGTTGCGGACCGCACACTCAACACCGTCGACCGGTGCGATCGTTGCGGAGCACAGGCATATGTCCGGGTTGTTCTCGGCGCCTCCGGGGGTGAGCTTCTTTTCTGCGGCCACCATGCCCGCGCCGTCGAACCGACGCTACGGCCGCTCAGCTCTGACTGGCACGACGAGACGGGCCGGCTTCACGAGAAGCCGCCGGTTGCCGTCGACTAGACCACTAAGTACAAGACCACTGCGAAAGGGTCCCTTCCGAATCCGGAAGGGACCCTTTCGGCGTTAACGATCAGAGCGGGCAACCAACCCACAAGCCGGGAACCTAACCCGCAGTAGCACCGCGGTTCCAGACCCGTAGTAGCACCGCGGTTCCAGACCGCCGCTAACCACCGTGATTAACAAACAACGCGAGGTCACTTCCGGCCCATCCTCATCGGAGGAATGGGCCGGAAGTGACCCCGCGTTGGTTGGTGCTGCGTTTAGTCCAGGTAGTCGCGCAGGACCTGGGAGCGCGACGGGTGCCGCAGCTTGGACATGGTCTTGGATTCGATCTGGCGGATCCGCTCACGCGTGACGCCGTAGACCTTGCCGATTTCGTCTAAAGTCTTCGGCTGTCCGTCGGTCAGGCCGAAACGCATCGCGACGACTCCGGCTTCGCGTTCGGAGAGGGTGTCCAGCACCGAGTGCAGCTGTTCCTGCAGCAGGGTGAAGCTCACCGCGTCGGCCGGAACCACGGCCTCGGAGTCCTCAATGAGGTCACCGAATTCGGAGTCGCCGTCCTCGCCCAGCGGGGTGTGCAGGGAGATCGGCTCTCGGCCGTACTTCTGGACCTCGACAACCTTTTCGGGCGTCATGTCCAGTTCGAGGGCCAGCTCTTCCGGGGTGGGTTCGCGGCCGAGGTCCTGGAGCATCTGGCGCTGCACGCGCGCGAGCTTGTTGATGACTTCCACCATGTGCACCGGGATGCGGATGGTGCGTGCCTGGTCAGCCATGGCCCGGGTGATGGCCTGGCGGATCCACCAGGTGGCGTAGGTGGAGAACTTGAAGCCCTTGGTGTAGTCGAACTTCTCGACCGCACGGATCAGGCCCAGGTTTCCTTCCTGGATAAGGTCCAGGAACAGCATGCCGCGCCCGGTGTAGCGCTTGGCGAGGGAGACCACGAGTCGGAGGTTGGCCTCCAGCAGATGGTTCTTGGCACGCTTGCCGTCGTGGATGACGAATTCGAGCTCACGCTTGAGCTTCGGGTCCATGGATCCGTCGTCGGCGTTGATCTTTTCCTCGGCAAAGAGGCCAGCCTCGATGCGGAGGGCGAGGTCGACTTCCTGCTCGGCATTCAGCAGGGCGACCTTGCCGATCTGCTTCAGGTAGTCCTTGACGGGGTCTGCGGTGGCGCCGGCGGACATCACCTGCTGGACGGGGGCGTCGTCATCGTCGGCGTCGGAGTAGACAAAACCGGAGCCGGTGGTGGCGGCGGCGGCCTTGGGGATCTCCTCGCCGTCTTCACCGATCTCAACGGCCTCGATTACGACATCGTCGAGGTCAACCTCGACGTCATCGTCGTTGTCGTCGTCACCGTTGGCGGCTTTGCCCGCGGCTTGTGCCGCAGCCTTGGCGCCGGGCTTGGGCCCACGCTTCTTGGGCTCGGGCTTGCCGGCCGTCGATGCGGTGTCGCCACCTTCGGCTAAGGCTGCGTCTTTGACAGCCTTGTTGGCTGCACGCGTGGCAGCACGCTTGGCGCTCGTCGCCGCCTTCTTCTCCTCGGGGGACAATACGGCCTGGTCGGCGGGTTCCTTCTTCGCGGAAGACGGGGTCACAGAAAACCTTTCTAGCGGCGGTCTGTGGAATCACCATACGGGCAACACCACTATGACCCTGTCAAGTCCGTGTTTCACATCAGGTGCAATCACGACCAGCAGAGCCACTAAGTAGAACTCCTGGCGCGACCGAAATGTTCCCTGTTTCCAAGGTCCACTGCGAGCACTTAATACACGGACCCAACCGGGTCTCGGCAACCATTGTCTCACGGTTTTCGGTAATGGCATCGAACCGCGGCACCGGCGGCAATCTCGTGCCGCCGGTGGCGCGCCCCGCTGCCGTGGTCCGTGCCGCGGCCCGGCGGAGTGTTCCCGCCGGGCATCCTTTTCCGGGGAGTCGCCGCGGCAGGTCAGCGCATGCAGGTCAGCGCATGCAGGTCAGCGCCAGCAGGCCTCAGGCCACGTCCGGTTCGAACCGTTGCCAGGCGGCCTCCCTTCTGCCCGCCCAGCCGCAGAGCGTCCCGCGGCGGACCAGCTCACCGAGCAGCTCGGCCAGCCGGTAGCCCGGCTGCTCCTCACTGGCGCGGCTGAACAATGCGTGTGCGAAGGATCCCTTGCCGCGGCACCACTCAATCCAGCCCCGCCCGGTCAGCGCGGCGGCTGCTGCCTCGCCGCCGGCACCCAACTGCTCCAGTACCCGCTCCAGACGTGCCAATGAGGTCCAGTCCGGCAGCGGGGGTGCCAGCCCCAGCAGTACTTCGCCATAGCCGGGCACCTCTGGAGGCGGGGCGTCGCCGGCGCGGCCGCTGTTGCCCTCCGAGCCATAGCCAAGCTTCGGCGGCGGGGACAGTGGCGGGAAGCCTTCCAGCGGCGGCAACGGCGCCAGAGACCTCCAGTGCCTCGCGGAGTCAGGCAGCGAACCGAACCATGACTCCATCGGAGTCTTTCCGTCGAAAACGCCGAAGTCCTCGGCTCCCCGCTCCGCTGCCTCCGCCCCGGCGGCCGCCATCACGAGGACCGCGTCGCGCCACGGTGGCACACACAGGGACGCGCGCAGATAGCCCGTCAGTGCGGCCGTAAACTTCTGCTCCGGCGTCGGGGCGTGCAGGACCCTGGCCCAGACGTCCATGACCTGGCCAAACTGGTTCCTGTCGCACGTGCACGAGGCGAACAGCTCGGCCCAGTCACGCTCGGCCTCCAGAACCTCAGGATCCGCGGCCCCCGGCGGCGTAAGTGGTGTCGTTCCCGGGGGCGCCCCGATGGTGCTGCCGCGGAAGACCATCTCAGCGTTGAGCCTGCTGTTCCTGATTTCCTCGATCGGGCGCCCCGGCGGTGCGCAGCACGACGGGTCGATGCAATGGGCATTGCGCCAGTACTCGGCCCCCACGAGCCAGACGTCCCGCACCGGCATCCCAGCCTCGGCAAGCGCGCTTTCAAGCTCGGACAGGAGCCCCGCCCACGTCGTGCCGTCCCCGTCAGTTTCGGTGAACAGGGCAAGCAGCGAACCGTCCGCGTCCTCGTCGGCTTCCAGGTAGGACGCAATGGACTGGGCAAAGTCGGGGAGTCCGGCGGGGCTGGGAGGGTCCGTATTGCCGCCTTCGCCGGGAAGGTCGACCCTGAGCGTGGCTCCGAGCCGTTTGCCCTGCAGGGTCATGGCCACGAGGCTGTGGGCGGGCCAGTACCCCAGGGAATGTGGGATGAACCCGAGGATGTCCTCCGGGCCGGTGATTCTCAGATGTTCGGGGGCTGTCATGAAGCAAGCTTCCCGGTCCGTGCGGACCCGCGTCAGGGCCGGCTCCTGCTATGTGGATAACCCCGGCCGGCGGCCCGCGCCCAGCACAGGGTGTGGGGCGCCGGGGTCAGGGCGTGCGGCGCCGCTCCGCGCTGAGCCGCCGCCGTTCGGCAAGCGTCGCCAGCAGCGGAGGCACCACGACGCCTTGGGCCGCCATCTGCCTCCGCACTTTCCGGCGGATGACCATGACGGCGCCCGCTCCCCCGGCCAGCAGCAGAAGCTGCACACTCAGGGCGATCCGGAACGGATCCAGCCCGTAGAGCACGCCCTGGGAAAAGCCGGTGGCGTACAGGACGTCCAGGACCAGGCCGATCAGGTAAATGGCGATGAGCGAGGCGATAAAGCCGCCAACGTTCACGATGCCGGTGGCGGTGCCGATCCGGTGCGCCGGGTTAAAGGTACGGGCGAAGTCGAAGCCGATCATGGATCCGGGCCCGCCGATGGCGAGTACCACCACGAGCCCGGCCAGCAGCCACAGCGGCGAACGGCCAGGGATCAGCAGAACCGCCGCCCAGGCCGCGGCGGTGGCGGCAGCGATCAGCAGCACCATGGTGGAACGCCGCAGCGGATGCCGGGCGACGAAGCTGCCCATCAGGGGCCCGGAAGCGATCGCCGTGGCCACATACAGCGCCATCAGCGCCGAAACGGTTGCGGTGTCCAGGCCCTGGGCGGAAATCAGGAACGGGTAGCCCCAGGTCATCGCGAAGACGGTGCCGCTGAACTGGACGGTGAAGTGGCTCCACAGTCCCAGCCTGGTGCCGGGCTGCCGCCAGGCCTGGGCCAGCGTGACCCCGGTGGCGCGCAGCCCCGGGGCCGGTCCGGGTGCTGGGTGCCCGGGTGGACGGTCCTGCAGCAGGACCAGCACGAGGACCAGGGCAAGGGCGGACAGGGCCGCCAGCGTGAGGAAGGCGGGGGTCCAGCCGGCGAGGTGCAGGACCATGGCGAACGGCACCACGCTGATGAGCTGGCCCAGCTGGCCGGACATCCCGGTGAGCTGGGTGAGCAGCGGGACGCGGGCCGGGGCGAACCAGAGCGGGATCAGCCGGATCACGGCGATAAAGGTCATGGCGTCGCCGGCGCCCACCAGCACCCGGCCCAGCACGCCTCCGGGGATGGTGTCGGCGAATGCGAGCTGGAGCTGGCCCAGTCCCATCAGCAGTCCCCCGCCGGCGATCATCGCCCGGGAGCCGAAGCGGTCCACGAGGATGCCGACGGGAATCTGCAGGGCCGCGTAGACGAGCAGCTGCAGCACGGTGAAGAAGGAAATTTCCGCGGCGCTGGCCTGGAAGCGTTCCGTGGCTTCGATTCCCACCACACCGAACGACGTCCGCTGGCTGACCGCCACGAGGTACGCGAAGATCCCGATGATCCAGATCAGCCAGGCGCGGGGTGAGGTCACCAGCCCAGTATGCCAGCGGACGGACAAATACTACTTATTCCCGGGGTTCCGTGCGGAGGTACGCTTCCACCGCGGCGCCCAGGGCGTCCGCGTTGGGCAGCTGGTCGTTCGCGTCGGCGAGCAGCGACCGGCGTACGGTGCCTTCGGCGTTCTCGTCGTAGCGGGTCTCGAGCCGGGAAACCACCTGCTGCACCTCTTCCGAGGCGTCAATCTGTTCGGCGATCTGGCGCCCGACTTCCCGGCCGGCTTCGCGGAGCCGGTCGGTGGGCAGCATCAGCGAGGTGGCCGCCCCGAGGTATTCGAGGCCGGCGACGGCGGCCGTCGGGTATTCGGCGTCGGCCAGGTAGTGCGGCACGTGCATGACATAGCCGGCAACATTGCGCCCGGCTTCCGTGAGCCGCAATTCGAGGATGTGTCCGACGGCGGCAGGCACCTCGACGGTGGGCTTCCAGACCGAAATGCCCTCGATGAGGTCCGGCCGGTTGCCGTGCACCGTGACGCCGACCGGCCGGGTGTGCGGCACCGGCATGGGGATGGAATGGATCCAGGTCACGAGGTTGACGTCAAGCTCCCCGACGATGCCGACGACAGCGCGGGCGAACCGCTCCCATTGCAGGTCAGGTTCAAACCCGGCCAGCAGCAGGAACGGACTCCCGAGCCCATCGACCAGCCGGTACAGCGCCAGACGGGGCGCCTGGTAATCCTGCAGGTGGTCCTCGACGAAGCTGATCTGCGGGCGGCGTGAGCGGTAGTCGATCAGCTGGTCGGCGTCGAACTCGGCAACCATTTCGGATTCGAGGGTGTCCAGCATTTCGGCGGTGATCTGCCGGACGACGTGCCCTGCGTCGGCGAATCCGGTGAATCCCATGACGAGGTTCAGTCCGCGCAGTTCGGGGCTGTGGAACAGCGCGTCATCACGCAGGTAAAGCGATTCGGGGTCCAGCAAGGAGCCGGAAATCCGTTCAATCACGGCATGTTCCTTTCGTAGTAGTCATGGGTGCGGCCGGACGGACCCTGCGGGGCTGCGGCCTTGATACCGGGTACAACACGCCGGAGGGCGGGCGCATTCCTGCCCGGGGTGTGCGCCAGCTCTCATTCAATTGAACACCCGCGCCGGGGAGAGACTACGATCGGAACTGGCCTTATGACGGCTTGAAGACGCCCGGGTTACGTCTCATTCCGACAGTGGCCCAGGTTCCATGGCAGGGCGCCGAACATGCAGTTCCTGCTGAAACACTCAAAGAATTGAGGACTTCCCTCGTGGTCAAGAATACTGAAGTCAAACTTAGTGCAGTCGCCGGAGACCTGAAGAGGTCCCCCAGCGATGCCCTCGTCATAGGCGTGGGCCAGGGCACGGACGGTCCCGTCCTGCTCAGCAACCCGCTGACGGCCAAGGCCGCCGAAGCCCTGGCGGAATCACTGAGTGTTCTTGGCATCACCGGGGCAGCCGACCAGGCGCACCGCCTCCCGGGCCTGGCCGAAGCGGGAGCGAAGATCCTCGTGCTCGCCGGCGTCGGCAAGGTGTCCGCGGCGCAGCCGCTCACCGAGGAAACCCTCCGCCGCGCCGCCGGCTCGGCGGTCCGCCAGCTTGCCGGCGTCGGCACCGTCGCACTGGCCCTCCCGACGTCGTCACTGGGCGACGTCGCGGCCGTCGCCGAGGGCGCGGCGATGGGCGCCTACTCCTTCACCGAATACCGCTCCTCCATGGACGGCCTGAAGGATCCGGTGAAAAACGTTCTGATCATCACCGATTTTGCCGCCGACAAGGCCCTGAAGCCGGTCCTGGACCGCGCCGCCCTGATCGGCAAGGCAGTCAACGCGACCCGCTCGCTGGTTAACCAGCCGCCAAGCCACCTCTTCCCCGAATCCTTCGCGGAAGCGGCCAAGGAACTGTCCAAGGGCCTGCCCGTCAAGGTGACCGTCTGGGACGAGAAGCGACTGGAAAAGGAAGGCTTCGGCGGGATCCTCGGCGTCGGCAAGGGTTCCACCCGGCAGCCGCGCCTGGTAAAAGTCGAATACTCCCCCGCCAGGGCCACCGCCAAGATCGCCCTCGTGGGCAAGGGCATCACCTTCGACACCGGCGGGATCTCGCTCAAGCCGCACCTGGGCATGGGCGACATGAAGTCCGACATGGCCGGCGCCGCCGTCGTCCTTAACACCGTGCTGGCGATCGCCGGGCTCGGGCTGCCCGTCAAGGCGACCGCCTGGCTCTGCATCGCCGAGAACATGCCCTCCGGCGCTGCCCAGCGCCCGGCGGACGTGCTGACCATGTTCGGCGGCAAAACCGTCGAGGTCCTCAACACCGACGCCGAGGGCCGGCTGGTCATGGCGGACGGCATCGTCGCCGCCAGCCAGGAGTTCCCGGACGCCATCATCGACGTCGCCACGCTCACCGGCGCGCAGCTGATCGCCCTCGGGAACCGCACCGCCGGCGTCATGGGCTCCGACTCCGTCACCGGCCCGATCAAGGCCGCAGCCGACCGCGCCGGCGAGCTGGTCTGGCCGATGCCGCTGCCCGAAGAGCTGCGCTCCAGCCTCGACTCGCAGGTTGCGGATATCGCCAACATCGGCGAACGCCACGGCGGCATGATGACGGCAGCCGTTTTCCTGCGCGAATTCGTCGGCAAGGGCAAGGACGGCGAGCAGATCCCCTGGGCCCACATCGACATCGCCGGCCCTTCGTTCAACAACGGCAGCCCGTACGGCTACAACCACAAGCAGGGCACGGGCTGCACCGTGCGCACGCTCGTGGCCTATGTCGAGGACATCCTGGCCAAAACCGCCTGACCCCATCCGCCCGGCGTTCACGCGGCCCGGGACGGGGGCTGGTCCCCCGTCCCGGGCCGCGTGACTCTGGACACAAGGGCTCCACAAACGCTATGGCAAGGTGGAGCATGTATTAGTGGTTCGCTAAGGTGAACTGCGGTAGTTCCAAATGAAAGGGAACGTTCCTGCTGGCATAATCACGGCAAGGAAGTTCCAAGACCAGATGATGCGTACTCTCGTGTCATCGTTCACGCGAGGGAGCGTTTTAGTGGCCGATCAGGCAACTGCGCAAGAATTCGACATCCTGGTACTCGGCGGCGGCAGTGGCGGCTACGCAACTGCCCTGCGTGCCGTCCAGCTGGGCCTCACCGTTGGCCTGATCGAAAAGGGAAAGCTCGGCGGTACCTGCCTGCACAACGGCTGCATCCCCACCAAGGCCCTGCTGCACTCCGCGGAACTGGCCGACCACGCCCGTGACTCGGCGAAGTACGGCGTCAACGTCACTCTGGACAGCATCGACATCACCGCTGTCAACGCCTACAAAGACGGCATCATCGCCGGCAAGTTCAAGGGCCTGCAGGGCCTGATCAAGGGCAAAAAGGGCATCACCGTCATCGAGGGCGAGGGCAAGCTCCAGGGCACCGACACCGTCGTCGTGAACGGCACCGCGTACAAGGGCAAGAACATTGTCCTCGCGACCGGCTCCTACTCCCGCTCACTGCCGGGCCTGGAAATCGGCGGCAAGGTCGTCACCTCCGACGAAGCCCTCACCATGGATTTCATCCCCAAGAGCGCCATCATCCTCGGCGGCGGCGTGATCGGCGTCGAGTTCGCCTCCGTCTGGAAGTCCTTCGGAGTCGACGTCACCATCATCGAGGGCCTGCCCTCGCTGGTACCGAACGAGGACGCCACGATCGTCAAGGCCTTTGAGCGCGCCTTCAAGAAGCGCGGCATTAAGTTCTCCACCGGCACCTTCTTCCAGGGCGTTGAGCAGAACGACGACGGCGTCAAGGTCACCCTGGTGGACGGCAAGACCTTCGAAGCGGACCTGATGCTCGTCGCCGTCGGCCGCGGCCCGGTCACCGCGAACCTCGGCTACGAAGAGGCCGGGATCACCATCGACCGCGGCTTCGTCATCACCAACGAGCGCCTGCACACCGGTGTTGGCAACGTCTTCGCCGTGGGCGACATCGTTCCCGGCGTCCAGCTCGCGCACCGCGGCTACCAGCAGGGCATCTTCGTCGCCGAAGAAATCGCCGGCTTGAAGCCCGTCGTCGTCGAAGACATCAACATCCCCAAGGTCACCTACTCCGAGCCGGAAATCGCCACGGTGGGCTACTCCGAGAAGGCCGCGAAAGCCAAGTTCGGTGACGACCAGATCCAGACCCAGGAATACAACCTCGCTGGCAACGGCAAGAGCTCCATCCTGGGCACCAGCGGCCTGGTCAAGCTGGTCCGCCAGAAGGACGGCCCCGTAATCGGCGTCCACATGATCGGCGCCCGGATGGGCGAGCAGGTCGGCGAGGCCCAGCTGATCGTGAACTGGGAAGCCTACCCGGAGGACGTGGCCCAGCTGGTCCACGCACACCCGACCCAGAACGAGTCCCTGGGCGAGGCCCACCTGGCTCTGGCCGGCAAGGCCCTGCACGGCTAGCAGTTCCGCCCGCACCACCGCAAGACTCAGAGCTGAGTGCACCCGGCCCGAAATGCCGGGTGCACTAAGCTCGACCAAGGCAGCAATCATCCGCACTAAAGATCAATAAGGAGAACGGGGACGACATGTCTGAATCCGTTAACTTGCCCGCCCTCGGTGAGAGTGTCACCGAAGGAACCGTCACCCGCTGGCTCAAGCAGGTAGGTGACCGGGTAGAGGTGGACGAGCCGCTGCTCGAGGTTTCCACCGACAAAGTAGACACCGAGATCCCCTCTCCGATCGCCGGCGTGATCGAGGAAATCCTCGTCGCCGAAGACGAGACTGCTGAAGTTGGCGCGCCGCTGGTGCGCATCGGCGACGGCTCGGGTTCCGCAGGCACCGCCGAAGCCCCCGCCGCCGAGGCCCCGGCCGAGGAAGCACCGGCCCCGGAAGCTGAAGCACCCGCCGCCGCAGCGCCGTCGGCCGCCGAGGCCCCGGCCCCGGAAGCTGAGGCTCCCGCAGCCGCGGCTCCCGCCGAAGCCGCTCCTGCCGAAGAAAGCCACGAGGTGACGCTCCCCGCCCTGGGCGAGAGCGTTACCGAAGGCACCGTCACGCGCTGGCTCAAGAGCATTGGTGACACCGTCGAGGTCGACGAGCCGCTGCTCGAGGTTTCCACCGACAAGGTCGACACCGAAATCCCGTCCCCGGTCGCGGGCACCCTGCAGGAAATCCGCGTCGCCGAGGATGAAACGGCCGAGGTCGGCTCCGTCCTCGCCGTGATCGGTTCCGGCGCAGCTGCCCCAGCTGCGGCTCCAGCCCCTGAAGCTCCGAAAGAAGCAGCAGCGCCCAAGGAAGCACCGGCCCAGGAAGCTGCTCCGGAAACTGCTCCGGCCGAGGCACCGAAGCAGGAAGCTCCCAAGCAGGAGGCCCCCGCTGCACCGGCCAAGGATGCCGCACCGGCCGCTCCCGCAGCCCCGGCGGCGTCAGCTGCCCCGGCGGCCGAGTCCGGCTACGTCACTCCGCTGGTCCGCAAGCTGGCCAATCAGCAGGGCGTGGACATCTCCTCGCTGAGCGGCACCGGCGTCGGTGGCCGCATCCGCAAGCAGGACGTGCTGGCAGCAGCGGAAGCCAAGGCAGCCCCGGCTCCCGCGGCGGCCGCACCGTCCGCCGCTCCGGCCGCGCGTCCGTCCGCTGACCTGTCCTCGCTGCGCGGCACCGTGCAGAAGGCCCCGCGGATCCGCCAGGTCATCGCCCGCCGGATGCGCGAGTCGCTGGACATCTCCACCCAGCTGACCCAGGTGCACGAGGTGGACATGACCAAGGTCGCCAAGCTGCGTGCCAAGGCCAAGAACTCCTTCCTGGCCCAGAACGGCTCCAAGCTGACCTTCTTGCCCTTCATCGCCAAGGCCGTCGCCGAGGCCCTGAAGCAGCACCCGAAGGTCAACGCCTCCTACGACGAGGACAAGCAGGAGATCACCTACCACAACGCCGAGCACCTGGCGATTGCGGTGGACACGGATAAGGGCCTGCTGGTTCCGGTCATCAACGACGCCGGCAACCTGAACCTTGCCGGCCTGGCCGGCAAGATCGCCGACGTCGCAGACCGCACCCGCAACGGCAAGATCGGTCCGGACGAGCTCTCCGGCGGAACCTTCAGCATCACCAACATCGGTTCCGTGGGCGCCCTGTTCGACACCCCGATCATCAACCAGCCTCAGGTCGCCATCCTGGGCACCGGCGCGATCGTCAAGCGCGCCGTGGTGGTCGCCGACGAAAACGGCGATGACTCGCTGGCCATCCGTTCGATGATGTACCTCTCCCTGACCTACGATCACCGACTGGTCGACGGCGCCGACGCGGGACGCTTCCTGCAGACGCTGAAGGCACGCCTTGAAGAAGGCGCCTTCGAAGCCGACCTCGGGCTCTAGCCTCCAGAGGACCAGAAACACCGACGGCGACGGCGGTGCGGACACCGTTGGGAAACCACCGGAGCCGTGCCGCCGTCGCCGTTTCTGTGCCCGGTTCGGGCTGCCTCGTCGCAGTGGCGGGTCTTACTACGCTGCGTAGAACCTTCTGGCTAGACTGGGGCCATGCAAATTGTCTATAACATCGTGGTTTTCCTGCACATTGTCGGCGCTGCCATGATCGTGGGTATCTGGATTGGCCAGATGAAGAAACCCACCGTCCACCCGCGCCAGTTCGACGGCGCGATGCTGCAGCTCCTCACCGGCATCGCCCTGATGGGACTGATCCCGGTCCTGGGGCAGACGATTCCCAGGTTCGCCGATCCGGATTACGCCAAGCTCGGCGTCAAGCTTGCCGTTGCCCTGGTCGTCGGTGTCCTGGCCTTCATCGGCCGGCGCAAGTACAAGAAGGGCGAGGACGTCGGCAAGGGCCTCGCGCACAGCGTCGGCGGCCTGGCCCTGCTGAACGTGGCCATCGCAACCCTCTGGCAGTAAGCCGCCCCTAACGCGGACGGCGGCGGCGCACCTCACATGGGGTGCGCCGCCGCCGTCGTCCGCAAGACAGCACAGCACAATCCACTGACAGCGGACACCGGCGCGGCGGCCGCGCCAAATGCCTAGGATGGGAAGCGACATGATCCGGTGGATCTCCGGATCTGTGGGATTTCAACGATCTTCTTGAGGAGTGGACATGGCAGCAACACGCACCGCACACACTGTTTGGAATGGCGACCTGATGACCGGCGCCGGCAACACCACGCTGGACAGCTCCGGGCTGGGCAACTTCGACGTCACCTGGAAGGCGCGTACGGAGGCCTCCGAGGGCAAGACCAGCCCCGAGGAACTCATCGCCGCAGCGCACTCGGCCTGCTTCTCCATGGCGTTCAGCCTCGCCCTCTCCCAGGCCGGCCACGCTCCTGAGGAGGTCAATACCAAGGCCGACGTCACCTTCGTGCCCGGCACCGGCATCACGGACAGCCACCTGACCGTCAGCGCGCGGATTCCCGGGATCACCGAGAACGAATTCCAGCGGATCGCCGAGGAAGCCAAGATCGGTTGCCCCGTCTCGGGCGCGCTCACCGGCCTCAAGATCACGCTGGACGCCACGCTGGTCTCCTAGCCCTTCACTCTGCAAGCCGAAGGCCCCCGTTCCCCTGGTCAGGGAACGGGGGCCTTCGGTTTGAGCGGATGCACGGCGCGGGTGGCGGCCTGGCTCGTTTAGGCGGCTGGCCCCGCCCGCCGCCTCGCTTCCCGGCCGCCGTTTAGCTTGCCGGCTGGCGGGCGGGCAATGGAGCGGGCCGGACCTGGCGGTAGCCTTCGCGCAGCGGCGGCCGGTCGGTGGGCAGCTCCTGGATCATTTCCTTGAGCGCGCCGATGCCGTATTCCAGTTGCGGGTCGGTGCCGGCAGCGTAGGCGTGCGGCGGGAAAGTCACTTCGATGTCAGGCGCCACACCGAAGTTCTCGACGCCCCAGCCCACTCCGCCGGAGAACCAGGTGGCGTAGCGCGGCTGGGTCACGCCGGTCCCGTCGGCCAGGGCGAAGCGGTTGTCGATGCCGACGACGCCGCCCCAGGTCCGGGTGCCGATGACCGGCCCGATCCCGCGCAGCTTGGAGACCTGGGTGATGATGTCGCCGTCGGAACCGGCGAATTCGTCGGTCAGGATAATGACGGGACCGCGCGGCGCGTGGTGCGGGTAAGTCCGTGGCCGCTCCCCGCGGGGCATGCTCCAGCCGGTGACCTTGCGCCCGATGAGTTCCGCGACGAGCTGTGAGGTGTGCCCGCCCCGGTTGCGGCGGACATCGACGATCAGTCCGTCGAGGGCCGTTTCGGTGTCGAGGTCACGGTGCAGCTGGGCCCAGCCGTGGGCCATCATGTCGGGAATGTGCAGGTAGCCGAAGGTCCCCTGCGAGGCCTGCCGGACAGTGCGGCGGTTGGCGGTCACCCATTCCTGGTAGCGCAGCCGCTCCTCGTCCTTTACCGGAACCACCGCGACGCGGCGCTGCTTCCCGGCCTGGCTTCCGTGCCCGGCACCGTTGCGCAGGGTCAGCTCCACGGCGCGTCCGGCCGCGCCGACCAGCTGCATCGCGGGAGTGCGTGCCTCGGTGAGCTCGACGCCGTCGATCGCCAGCAGGACGTCGCCTGTCTTGGCGTCGGCGCCCGGGCGGGTCAGCGGCGACGTGGCGAGCGGGTCGGAGGACTCGCCGGCGAGGATCCGGGTGACCTCCCAGCCCTCCCCGGTGAAGGCCAGATCCGCGCCGAGCCGGCCCTGGCCGTTGCTGCCGTTTTCGCTGACGGCGAACGGACGGACGTAGGCGTGCGAGGTGCCCAGTTCGCCGTGGAGCTCCCACAGCAGGTCCACGAGGTCGTCGTGCGAGCCGAGCCGGTCCACGATGGGGCGGTAGCGGGCGTGCACGGAGTCCCAGTCCTGTCCTGCCATGTCTTCGGTCCAGAAGAAGTCGCGCTGGAGCCGCCAGGCTTCATCGAAGGCCTGGCCCCAGACGCTGAGCGGATCGAGCTGCACGCGGATGCGGCTGAGGTCGACCTTGACCAGCTGGCCGGACTCCTCGTCAGCCTTGGCGCCGGAGGGCGAGACGCGGATCTGCTTGTCCTGCAGGACGACGACCTTTTCGCCGTCGCCGGAGAGCCGGTAGCTGTCCAGGGCGTCCACGATGGTGGTGGTCTTGCGCCGGGCCAGATCGAATCGGACCAGGCAGGGTGCCGCGTTCTTGTCCTCGAGGCTGGCGCGGCCCTCGCCGGTGACGCCGAAGAGTTCGCTGTCGAGCCAGAGCAGCGCGCCGGCAGTTGCGGTGAGGGCGGAGTAGTTGCCCTGGGGCACCGGCACGCTGATGACACGGTGCGCCAGGCCTTCGGCATCGACCCGGACTGCGGGAACCTGGTCCTGGCCGGCGGCGTTGTCGGTGTCCGTTCCGGCCCCGGGAGCTTCCAGCGGGTCAACGTTCGGGCCGAACGGCGAGGGGGTGTCCGCGGCGAGGGCCACGAGGTAGGGCTTGATCGGGCTCGGGAAGGACAGGTCGAAGGAGTGACCGTCGTACACCGGATCGAAGCTGCGGTTGGACAGGAACGCGAGGTACTTGCCATCGGGGGTGAACGACGGCGACTCGTCGCGGAAGCGCCCGTCTGTGACGTCGATGATCGCACGTGTCCCGTCCGCCGCGGCGCCGGCGGCGTCGGAGGCGGCGGACGGGCTGTCGACCTTGGTGATGCGCAGCCGGCTGCGGGATCCGAAGGACGTCACCGGCTCGGACCAGCCCAGCCAGGCCGAGTCCGGAGACCAGCTG
The DNA here is from genome assembly GCF_059383535.1 of Pseudarthrobacter sp. HLT1-3. Classification (NCBI taxonomy): domain Bacteria; kingdom Bacillati; phylum Actinomycetota; class Actinomycetes; order Micrococcales; family Micrococcaceae; genus Pseudarthrobacter; species Pseudarthrobacter sp. HLT1-3. The sequence goes on from NZ_JBWZCJ010000013.1 coordinate 122,910, forward strand.
AAACCTTCGATGCTGCCTTCGCCGATGCTGGCCACCAGGGAGAGGGTTCCGGTGCGGGTGTCCGCCAGGTAGATGTCACCGAAGGCGGAGCCGATGGCGAGCCAATTGCCGTCCGGGCTGGCCTCGATGGTGCTGGCCCGGGTCGGCTTGGGGAAGTCGATCCTGACCAGATGATCGGACTGTCCCGGCTGTGCCGCTTCCGCCGGGCCCGCGGTGTCCGCGGCGTCTGTCGAACCGGCGACGTCGGGCGTGCTGGCGGCGCTGACGGCGCTGGCCGTGCTGGCAGTGTTCGCGGTGATGCCACCCGCGCGGTCCGGCGTGCTTGCGGGGACAGCGGCGACGGCGCCCGGCCGGGCGTGTGCTGCGGCCGGGACGGGGCTGGGCAGGGGCGCGTCGGACTCCTCCTGCGGCGTGGCCGCAGTCTGCGGTGCCGCAGCGGACGTCTGTCCCGGAGCCAGTAAGTGACCAGTTCGTCCGGAGCCCTGGTTTCCGAGCTCCACGGGTCCGGCGATCGCCTTCAGATACAGGGCTTCGACGCCGTCGTGGTCGGCGACGTAGGCGATCCGGCCCTCGCCGAAGGGCCGGGGCAGGCGGGCCCGGACGCCGGGGGTCGCTTCAAGGACCCGCGAGGGCCCGTCCTTGTGCCGCAGCCAGTGCAACGTGCCGTGGGCTTCCACCGCGCTGGAGTCGCCCGTGCGGTCCGGCACCACCTCGCCGAGGTGCTTGGACGGCTTCAGCGGCGCGGCACGGCGGGCCTGCGCCGCTGATCCCAGCGAAATCGACAGTTTGATGGCGTCCGAGCCGAGGTCCGGCAGGAGCCACAGCTCACCGGCCGATTCGAAAATGATGCGCTTGCCGTCGGTGGCGGCGTGCCGGACGTAGAAGTCCTCGTGGTCCGTATGGCGGCGCAGCCCGGACCCATTGGGCAGCACCGAGTAGAGGTTGCCGTAGCCCTCGTGGTCCGACAGGAAGGCGATCCGGCCGTCGACCCACATCGGATCGGTCAGGTTGCCGTCCAGCTCGGCGGCGAGCCGCTCGAATTCACCGTTACCGTCGACGTCGATCCACAGCTTGCCGGCGGCCCCGCCCCGGTAGCGCTTCCACCAGGCGGGCTCGCGGGAGAGCACACTGGCCAGGACCACGGGGCGTTCGTCGCCGACCACCGGTCCGAAGGCGACGGATTCCACCGGTCCCAGCGGGAGTTCACTGGCCCAGCCGCCGGTGACGGGCAGGCTATACGCGTGGGTGTGGCGGCTGTCAGCCTGCCGGAAGGCGCTCGTGACCAGCACGTCGCCGTCGGGGGTGAAGCCCTTGACCTTCGTGGTGGAGTGGCCGAAGTAGCTCAGCTGGCGATAGCCGCCGCCGTCGACGTTCGCGGTGACAACTTCCGGGGCCGTTCCCTGAACCACGGTCCACACCAGGCGCTTGCCGTCCGGGGTGAACCGGGGGTTGCGGGCGGGAAGCTGCAGCGAGGACACGCGCCAGGCGCGGCCGCCGTCGAGGGGCGCGATCCAAACGTCGTCCTCAGCCACGAAAGTGACCAGATCGCCGTGCAGGTGGGGGAAACGGAAGTAACTCGAAGAAGTCATCGTTCGATCATAGTCAAGACCAGCCGTCCCGCCCGGGAGGTTTCCCGGTTGTGCCGGGCATGGTGAGATGGATCATGCGAATCATAGTTGCCGGAGCCTCCGGGCTGATCGGAACCGCCATTTCCCGCTCCCTGCGCAGCGCCGGACACGATGTCGGCGCGCTGGTCCGGCGGCCGCCCTCCGCACCGTCCGAGTTCCAGTGGGACCCCGCGGCAGGAAGTATCGACGACCTGGCGCTGAAAGGTGCGGACGCCGTCATTAACCTCTCCGGCGCAGGCATCGGAGACCGGCCCTGGACCCGCGCCCGCATCAACGAACTCCGCACCTCGCGGCTGGGGGCCACCCGGACGATCACGGCGGCCATGGGGCGGCTGGACACGCCGCCGGCGGTGTTCCTGAGCCAGTCGGGCTCCAATTACTACGGCGACGCCGGACTGGCGGTGCTCCGGGAGAACGCTCCGGCCGGTCGCGGGGTCTTGGCCGGCATCTGCGCTGACTGGGAAGCGGCGGCACACGAAGCTCCGGCCGGCGTCCGGGTGGTTACCCCCCGGACCGGAGTCGTCTTGAGCCGCACCGGTGGTGCTCTGGGACGGCTGATGCCGTTACTGCGCCTGGGCATAGGCGGACCGCTGGGCAACGGCCGGCAGTGCTGGCCCTGGATCACGCTTCCTGATGTGGCCGGCGCCTTCGAATTCCTGCTCAGTAGCCCGCTGTCCGGGCCAGTGAACGTTTGCGCGCCGGAGATCGCGGACGTGAACTCGCTGATTGCGCAGCTGGCCAAAGTCCTGCACCGGCCCGCTGTGCTCCGCGTCCCCGCGCCGGTGCTGCGACTGGTGATGGGCAAGCTCGCCGATGAGCTGCTGCTTTCCAGCCAGCGGATGGAACCGGCGGTCCTGAGCGAAGCGGGCTTTGAATGGCAGCACCCGTCGCTCGCTGAGGCTGCCGCCTGGGTGGCCGGACGCGGCCCGAAGGATTGAGCATCCCCGCGCCGTTGGGGCGCGACTCCCTCGTAGCGTAGCCAGATCAGGACTTCACCGCCCTTAAGGCGACCTTGGAGCGGTACGGGATGGCGAGGGGCTCAGGCTGGGCCCGTGCTCCACCGCCCTTGGCTTTCCCGCTGTTGACGACTGCCGTGTCACCAGGTGTCGTCCGTGCCGGCGTCATCCGTGCCGGCGTCTTCCGTGCCGGTGTCTCGTGCCCCGCGGCCGGTCTAGTAGAAGTGTCGGTGGTGCCCGCTAGTTTTGGTTTATGGAAAGCACGGACTGGATTGCGGAGGGCTGGGAGGCGGTGGCGGCTGTCGCGGCGTTGACTGCGGCGCTGGATTCCGTCACCGCGGGCGGCGCTGATCAGACTGGTCCGTCCGGCACTGGCCACATTGGTCCGTCGGGCGCCAGTCTCCGCCGGGATGCTGATCCGTTGTGGGACGATTCGTTGCGGGATCTGGCGGATGATTGCCTGGATAGCCTGGCCGACATGGCGCGGTGGGAGGCTCGGGCCGCTGCGTGGAAGGTGCGGGTGGCCGCGGCCTATCTGCGGGCCGCCGACGCTGTGGCGCCACCGGCGACGGCCCTGCACTATGCCATGGGCCAGGAGATGGCGGTGCGCGCGGAGGTCGCGTGTGTCCTGACCGTGAGTGAACGGGCCGCGGACGGGTTCCTGGGCGATTGCGTGGCGCTGACGACGACGTTGCCGCTGACCCTCGCCGCGCTCACGGCGGGGACGATTTCCTGGGCGCACGCGAGGGTCATGGTGGAGGAAACGGTGAACCTGGACCCGGAGGGGGCGGCGGCGCTGGAGGGGCACTTCCTGGACCCGGCCGCCCCTAACCCGGCCCGGGGCTGCCCGGCCGGGGAACTCGTCCCGGGCCGGCTCCGGGCCAAGGCCCGGACCTGGCGTGAACGCCACCACCGGGAGAGCATCGAAAAACGCCACACCAAGTGCGTCGCGGACCGGCGGGTCGAGTTCCGCCCGGACACCGACGGGATGGCCTGGTTCTCCGCGTACCTTCCGGCCGATACCGCGGCGGGGATCTGGGACCGGACCACCGCCGCGGCCCGCGCCCTGCAGGGCCCGGCCGAGGCACGCACTATGACCCAGTTGCGCGCCGACATCGCCGCGACCTGGCTCCTCACCGCCGGCATGTCCGGCGCTGATGGTGCCGCGGGCGCTGAGGGGGCGGGTGCGGGCGGGGGTGTGCCGTCGCCGCGGGCGCAGGTCCTGATCACCGTGCCCGTGTTCTCGCTGCTGGGCGCCACGGAGGAACCGGCGATGCTGGACGGGTACGGGCCGATCCCGCCCTCGATGGCCCGCCGCCTGATCGCCGACGGCGCCGGCTCGTTCTACCGGGTCCTGGTGGACCCGCGGGACGGGGCGCCGCTGGAAATCGGGAGGAGCAGCTACCGCCTGCCCCCCGCGCTGCGCCAGTGGCTGCGGCTTCGCGATGGCCGGTGCCCGTTCCCGGGCTGTCACAACCATTCCCTGGACAACGACGCGGACCATCTCCTGGCCTGGGCCGACGGAGGGACCACCGGGATCACCAACCTCGGCGGGCCGTGCCGCAAGCACCACGGGCTGAAACACAGTTCAGCCTGGACACCGGCCGGAGCCAGCAAAGACGCCCCGCCCGGCTGGACCTCCCCGTCCGGACGGTATTACCCCAGCGAACAACAGGACTGGGAACCACCCCACTGGCCACCCGGAATCCTGGCCACGGACCCGGACCCCGGCATGGACCCGGATATAGACATGGACCTGGACGGAGCCCCGGTCCCGGACGCTGGCATCGACGTCGATATGGACGCAGCCACGATCCCGGGCCAGGACAGAGACGACCCGGACAGAGACTTTGATCTGGACCGCGGCCTGCCCCCGGACCCCGGCCCGGATCCAGAACAGGAACTGGAACTGCCCGCGGACCCCTTCCCGGACTGGCACCCCATCACGGCCGGCCACTCATTCCGTGCCGCAGACACCGACAATCTGATCTTCTACGAGCCACTCACAGAATCCATCCTGGAACACTTCCTCGCCCACCACGCCTGACCGCGGCGTGCGGGCGTTCAAGCGAAGCAATCCCAGGAAGGTGGCGGCACAACGGTCCCCGGCAGGGCCCTCTGCGCTGGCGCGGCTCCGAGGCAGTGATCGAGGAACGCTCCGATCAGGAGGCGAGCCGCCAACGCCGGCATTTGCAGCGATGGAAGACCTGTGGGCTGGACCCTAGCCGCCGGAGGCATCTGCGTCCTGGCTCCCAGCGGTATCTCCGGCAGCGTCATCGGCCGGGAGGATGTCCTGAATCCGCCAGCGGCCCTCCACTGGCAGCAGGACCAACCGCAGCCGCTGTTCCGGCGCGGCGGCAGCGTCCGCCAGGACCACTCCGGCGGCGTCGCGTTCTTCGTAGGCGGAGGTCCCCGCACTGACCGCCACCACTGCCAGCAGGCTCCCGCTGTCGCCGGTGGCAGCAACATGGGACAGCACGGTGGAGAAGCCGGACAGGACCCGGCCGGACTCCCTAAGCCCGGCGCTGATTCGGCCGTCTGCTTCAGCCGCAGATGACGCCGGGACGTTAACCTGATCCAACAGCCCGAAGTCCCCCGAGCTGAACGCCAGGGACCGCAACCGGGCCAGCCCGTGGACCGCTTCCGCAGGGTCCGGCGAGGCGAGCTGGATCTCCACCTCCGGAGGAATCGCCGCGGCAGCAACGGTCGGCGACATGGTTGCGGGCGCGGATTCCGGCACGGCCGCTGAGTTCCCTCCGGGAAAGGGCGAGAAGGATGCGGGCAACGGCGCCCCGGCGAAAGCCCAGGCGGTGACGAGAACGCCGCTGAGGGCCAGCCCCACGGCGGCCGCCCGGTAGCCCCTGCTGCCCCCGCTTTCCAGCCTTGTTCCCTCCTCCGGCCGGGCAACACTTTCCGGACAGGCAGGACCGGAGTCGGAGGAGGTCCGGCGGGTGGAGTGCCGCGCGCCGATACGAACGGAAGGGTGTTCGGCAGGGTGTTCGACGGGGTGGTCGACGGGTTGTCCGGCCAACCGCGCCGGGCCGGGTCGGGGAGATCCGGCGGGCGGAAGGGGCCGGGCACCCCGGGGCTTGGTGAATCGGCGCTGAAGGGACCGGAGCTGTTCGGCCCGCCGCGCGCGTGGCGTCACAGGAAGGGCACGCCGGGTCAGCAGCTGCGGGATGACCGTGGGGTGGACCGAGACCGAGAGGTCCACTGGGGCGGCCGCCGCGCTGCGATGAACGGCGGTGCCCAACTCGGCGGCCGAAGGCCGAAGCCTGCGGTCCTCGTGCAGTCCGGCTTCCAGCGCTGCGGTCAGCGCCGGTGGAACTTCGGGAACCAGCAGGGGAAGCGGCGGCCGCTGCGCACCAGGCTCGGGGGCGCGCCCTGTCAGGCAGAACCAGCCCAACGCCGCGAGCGAATAGACGTCGCGTTCCGGTTGCAGTCCGGCCCGGACGGCGTCCACCGGTGCCGGGTCACGAAAGCCCTCGGTCCCCGCCTCGTCCACCGCTTTGGCGTCCGCCACCATTCTGGCTACGCCGAGGTCGGCCAGCAGCGGTTTCCCGTGCGCGGTGAACAATACATTGCCCGGTGAAACGTCGCCGTGAGTGAAGCCTTGGCTGTGCAGATATGCCAGGGCCTGCGCGATCGGGGTCAGCACGGTGACCGTCTCCCCCGGCCCCAGCTTTCCCCGCCCGGCCACCAGTTGCTCCAACGACCCGCCTGCCGCGTAATCCATCACCAACCCGAAGTCCCCGTCCAAAGGACCATGGACACCGTCATTGCCGCCGTCAGTCTCCCCCTCGCCGCGGCCGCTCCCGACGCCGGAACTGCGCCGGCGGCTGCCGCGAACGCGCAGGACCGCAAGGGCCCGCACTAGGTGCTCGTGCTGCAGGGCCGACAGGATCCTCACCTCGCGCCGGACCGTCTCCTCCGTGTCGCGCCGGTCGGTCCCGTTGCCCGCGGAAAAGGATTTCAGCGCGTACTCCCGGCCGGTCGACTGTTCCGTCACCAGCCAGACGGCGGCGCTGCCTCCACGCCCCAGGCAACGGCCGACGTCGTAGCCGGGAACCTCGGGCGCCGCAATGGCCGCCCCTTCGTAATCGTCCATACCCAAGGAATAGCGGATCGCGCGGAATCCCGCAGAAGTTATCCACAGGGCGGTGAGATTGCCCACAGAATCAGCGGCTGTGACAGCCGGGGTCTAAGCTGGATGCCATGACTCTTGAGTTCTCCCAGCTGGGTCTCGCCCCGAATTTTGTCGACTACACCCGCGGCTGGGACATCCAGCGTGAACTTCATGAGCGGGTCCTCGCCGGCACTGCCCCCAGCACGGTCCTTTTGCTCGAACACGCCGCCGTCTACACGGCCGGTAAACGCACCGAAGACCATGAGCGTCCCTTTGACGGCACCCCGGTGGTCGCCGTCGATCGCGGCGGCAAGCTCACCTGGCACGGTCCCGGGCAACTGATCGGCTACCCGATCATCAAGCTTAAGAACCCGGCTGGAATCCGCGACTACGTGGAGCGACTCGAAGCCGTCATCATCGCCGTGCTGGCCGACTACGGCATCGCCGCTGTCCGGATCAAGGGCCGCGCCGGGGTGTGGATCGAACAGGACGGGAAGGGGCCCGCGCGGAAAATAGCCGCGATCGGCATCCGCGTGCACGAAGGCGTCACGATGCACGGCTTCGCGATCAACTGCAACAACGACCTATCGCCCTACGCCCAGATCATCGCCTGCGGCATTTCCGACGCCGGTACCACCACGATCTCCCAGGAGACAGGCCGGGATGTTACCCCCGCCGATCTCGTGTCCCGGATCATCGAAGAACTGCGCAACAATGAAGAAGCGCTAGTTGCAACCCATGAAGGAGCTCTACTGTGACCCTGGCACCAGAAGGCCGGAAAATGCTGCGGATCGAGCAGCGCAACGCGGCCACCCCGGTGGAACGCAAGCCGGAGTGGATCAAGGCCAAGGTCCAGAT
>NZ_JBWZCJ010000014.1:0-119122 GCF_059383535.1 Pseudarthrobacter sp. HLT1-3
TCAGGAGAGTGTTGAGTTCGGGGTTCACATACCGGGTTTAACACTCTCCGCCTCACTTTAAAAGCGTCCCCACCGTCCCAACCAATAGGAATTACTCATCTAGAGTTAAAGCCATGTCGATGATCAAGAGTCCCGCCGAAATTGCCCTGATGCGTGAAGCCGGCCGGGTGGTGGCCAACACGCTGGAACGCGTCCGGGCGGCTGCCGACGTCGGCGTGTCCCTGAAGGAACTTGACGGGCTGGCCGCAGCGACGATAGCCGACGCCGGGGCGACGCCGGCCTTCCTGAACTACAAACCGCGGTGGGCATCGGTGCCGTTCCCCGGGGTCATCTGCACCTCCGTGAACGACGCCGTCGTGCACGGCATCCCCAACGACTACCGGCTTCAGGACGGCGACCTGCTCAGCGTGGACTGCGGCGCGTTCCTCCAAGGCTGGTGCGGCGACGCGGCGATCAGCTTCATCGTGGGCACGGCCGACCCGGTGGACCAGGCCCTGATCGACGCCACCGACGCTGCCCTGGCCCGCGGCATCGAGGCTGCCCGGACCGGCAACAAGATGGGGGACCTGGGCTACGCGATCGGCGGGGCATCACGCCGCGCAGGCTACGGGTTGCTGGCGGACCACGGCGGCCACGGGATCGGCAAGACCATGCATGCCGACCCGTCCGTTCCCAATGACGGCCGGCCCGGCCGCGGCATCAAGCTCACCGAGGGACTGGTCATCGCGATCGAGCCGATGCTCATCCTGGGCGGCAAGGACGACTACTTCCACGACGACGACGAATGGACCCTCCGCTCCAGCAACGGCCGCCGGGCGGCCCACAGCGAGCACACCGTGGCCATCACCAAGGACGGTCCGGTCATCCTGACGCTGCCCTGACGCTGCCCTGACGCCCGCGGCCGGCCCCGGCGGCAAGTCGCGGGACAGGCGGCGTGCCCGCCGGGAATGCCTCAGACGTGTGACTGGGGGGAATGCCTCAGACGGACGGTGGCGATGCGCCCGGCCCGGGTGCCGTCAGGCGGACGACGGCGCGTCCCGGGACCGCGTCGCTGACCACGCTGAAGCCGGCCCGCAGAAAGAGGCCGAGGGTGCCGTGGTAGAGGTCGGCGGGCCCGGCCTTGGGCCGTTGCGCGGGATCGACCGGATAACCCTCCAGCACCGTTGCGCCATGGGCGGCGGCGTGCCCGACGGCTGCCGCCAGCAGCGCCCGTGCGACGCCGGTCCGGCGCTCGCCGGGGGCGACGACAAAACAGCTCACGGACCAGATCTGGTCCCCGCCGGGATCCCGGGCCACCTCAGGTCCTGCCGCTGACAAAATCCTCGACCGCAGGATCCTGGGATAGCACGTGAGTGGTTCGACGGCGCACCAGCCCACGGGATTCCCACCGCGGAAGGCCATCACCCCGGGAGCGGGGCCGCCGCCGTCGAACTTGTCCCGTAACTGGTTTTTCCGCTGCTCCGGGGTCGTAGCGGACCACTGGGGTCCGGTCAGGGCGAAGAACCGGCACCAGCAGCTTGAGGGCTCGCCGCGGACGCCGAAGAGACGCTCGACGTCGGTCCAGTCCGCTGCGGCCGTGGTGACGGCTGCCTGCCCCCGGGGTTCTTCCTTGACCATGGGAAGAGGATATCGCCGGCCGGCGTCAGCGTCTGCGGGCATCAGCCCCGGCGGGGACCCTGGGTGGCCTTGCGGCCGACGCGCCGGCGATGGGCGGCGAGCCGCAGCTGGATGATGCGGGCGGCACCGGCGACGGCGACCAGCACCCCGCCTCCGACTGCCGCGATAAACAGAGCAACGCCGAGCGGCACCGACCCTGCAAGGCCGAAGAACTTTACCTGCACATATTCCTGGTTCTGCAGGATGAAGGCAATCAGCAGGCTCAGGACCACCAGCGCGCTGGCGACGGCGGCCCAAACCATTCCCGCCCGTGTGACCCGGGGAGTTTCCGGGGCCGGAACTTGCGGCGCCGCTGCCGGCAGCGTGTCCCCAACCGGCGCTGGCGCTGCGGTAGCCGGAGGCCCGGCCACCAGGTCGGTGCCTCCCGAGGGGGTCCCGGGGGAGTAGCCGTCACCGGCGGACCCGGACCCGGACGGGGCAGGCTCGCTCGGGTAATCGGTGGGCGATGCATTGCTGGGATCGCGGGGATCCTGGGAATCGAATCCGCGGGGTGTCTGGGTCATGGCGGGCGTACCTTTCGGTTGCGGGCAGGGCGCGCAGGCGTTCCCTGCCGTGCCATGCCTGTCCTCTCAATACTAAGAGTGCTGGTGGCCGACGGGGCCTAGGCTCGGGCTGCGGCACGGCGCGGGTTCCGGCAATGCCGTGGGTGCCGCCGGGGAGGCGCCCGCTGTTGGCCTAGTGCTGTTGGCCCAGTGCTGTTGGCACCGCGCGGGCGACGGTATAGCGTCGCAGCCAAGGGATGCCTGGTGGAGGAGGCGCTGCGGTGACCATCGTCGACAACGCGGTGTATGTGAACGGTTACCGAACCGCGGACCCGGAGAGCCTGGACGAGACCTACTTCATCCTGCGGCAGCGTCAGGGCATGGCCTGGATCGGGCTGTACCGGCCGGATGGGGACGAGCTGCGCTCCGTGGCCGAAGAATTCGATCTGAACCACCTGGCCGTGGAGGATGCGCTGGCCGGGCACCAGCGGGCCAAACTGGAACACTACGGCGAAACGCTCTTTATGGTCCTGCGTCCGGCCCGGTACCTCGACGATCAGGAAAAGGTTGAATTCGGCGAGATCCATGTCTTTGCCGGCGAGGATTTTGTGGTCACGGTCCGCCGGGCCGAGTCGCCGGATCTAGCCCGGGTCCGGCACCGGATGGAATCCCAGCCTGATTTCCTGGCCCTCGGTCCGGACGCCGTGCTCTACGCGATCCTGGACCAGGTTGTGGACGAGTATGAGCCGGTGGCCGCCGGCCTGGAAAACGACATCGACGAAATTGAGGACGAACTCTTCGCCGCGGACCCGGGCGTGTCCCGCCGGATCTATGAGCTCTCCCGGCAGGTCATTATGTTCCAACGGGCGACGGCGCCCCTGATCGTGATCCTGCAGACCTTGATGGCCGAGGCGCCGGACCGTCGGCCCCGACCCGAGCTGCAGGACCACTACCGGGACATCCTGGACCACGTACTCCGGCTCAGCGAACGGATCACGGCGTTCCGCGCGCTTCTGCAGAATGCGCTCGCAGTCAATACGGCGCTCGTGGCCCAGCGGCAGAACGACGAAATGCGCCTGCTGACGGAGTCGAGCTACGCCCAGAACGAACAGGTCAAGCGGATCTCCTCGTGGGCGGCCATCCTGTTTGCGCCGACGCTGATCGGCACGATCTATGGAATGAATTTCCGCAGCATGCCGGAACTGGACTGGGTCTTGGGCTACCCGATGGCGCTGGGCCTGATGGTGGCCATGGGACTGGCGCTGTATGCGACGTTCAAGCACAACAAGTGGATCTAGCAGCTGTTGCCCGACTGCCGGTTCTTCACGCCGCGGCCGGGATGGATCCGGCCCAGGGTCGCGCCATCTGCGGATACTTCCAATGCCGGACCTGGCGCTCTACGGTTGCCTCATGGCTCGAATGACACCGAAAGAAGCGGCGGCTGTGAACATATTGCTGGGCTACTTTGCGGGTATGCCCGAGCCGCCCCCTGAGGAAATTGTGCGATCTCTCGAAGTGCTCGCAAGTCGAGCGCACAATCGCCTGCAAGCCGGCTGGGACGAGTCGGCCGTTCGCCGGCAGTGGCCGTCCGCCTATGAAGGTGATTCGCATATAGGACCGGGCACAGCGCAGGCTCCGAAAACCGGTCTGAAGTCGTCAAGATCGGGGGCGACGAACGCCTGAGTCCTTCGGTGGAAGGACCCCCGCCTGAAGTTCTGAACGCCGAGGCCCCAAAGCATCCGAGTCCTCCATCCGCATGGGCTTGCTATGGACAACCAGGATCGCAAGGAAGTCTTGAGCAAGTAAGCGAGCACCTGTTGAGTAGCCCGAATGAGAAGCGGCCCTCACCCGCATATTCGCAGGTCAGAGCCGCTTCTTTGGTGCCCCAGGAGGGAATCGAACCCCCGACCGGCGGATTACAAGGTTGCAGGTTCACCCACTGATTCGAACGTCCTACCGCTGCGCCCGCTGCGGCGCATCGAAGGCCTCCCGCTGTGGATCGCCGCGTGAACGCCGCAAAGACGCGGCCGGCTGTCGGCAGCGTCCTGACCACCGTGGCGGAGATCGACGCACTCCCGCCCTATGCCGTCATCCTGGCCGACCCTGAAGGCCGCAGCCCATTCGAGAGAGACCGCTGCCTGGCCACGCAGAAGCGCCCCGGCGACGCCGGCTACACCGACTTCTGGTTCCCGGCATGGGACTCCGACATCTTCAACGCACTGGCATCGGAGGAGGTCGTACTCCGGTTCCACCTAGGCCCATTCCAAGTCGTTTGGCTTCCCCCGGTTGAGCCCGCCCTAGAAGAGCGCGGCCACCATCCCGTGACTTAAAAGTGAGTGCCGGCCCGGATGTATCAGCATCCGGCCGGCTCGGCAACCAGCTCCCGGCTACGGAACTCTGGTTACGGCATAAGTCTAACTTCTGCTGTCCAGAATCTCCATACCCCCAGCTGTGCTGCCCCCTTCATACCGAGGCGGTACGGCTACCCCGCCTGGCAGCAGCCACACAACACGCTAAGCCCGCGAATCCATGGGCTGCTTACTGGGTCAGAGCCAGTTCCAATGTCGCGTGTGCAGGCAGGGTGTTCACCCATGACGAGCAATCGCAGCAGGAGGAGCAATCCTCCCGGGAATCGAAGAAGTGCCAGCACCTACAGTGGGCCCAGCCGGGCCGCCAGATCTGCACACATACCGCCCGGCAGCCCTGCGCTGCCGGATGCCGCCACTGCCCAGGAGTAACGCCCTGAGCCTGATGACGATACGACCGACGACCGACGTGACCGACGCGGTGTCCTAAGTTCTGATTTCTGTCTGATAGTCCGCCCCACCCAGCACCACCGTGTGCTTGTGGGGCGGACCTTCAGGCAGAAGTCTCTCCTCTCCCAACTCCCTCTGCTCTCTCTGCGGTATCAGCAAAACCAAAGACAGGGCCTGCACAGCAGGCCCAAAAGCTCGAAAACATTCCAGCCTATCCACCGGCAGGAACCGCCGAACCCGTGTAAAAACAGAGCGACAAAGACGCCGAATCAGTGGGGGAGACAATGAAAACCGAGGACACACTCGAATACTGGACAGCCTGCATGAAAGCAGCCGATCTGACACCCAAGACCATCCGCGAGCGCCTGATCTTCATCCGGCAGCTGGCCCGCGGCGTCGGGGACCTGGGGGCGGTGACCAGGAAGGAGCTGATCGTGTGGACGGCTGAGCAGAACTGGTCGAATTCCACGCGGGTGCATCGACGGTCGGGGCTGCATACGTTCTTCGCCTGGTTGCAGGACGAGCAGCTGCGCTTGGACAACCCGGCGCACCGGCTGCCGAGAGTTGCCACCCGGAAGCGGGAGCCGAATCCGTTCACGATTGCGGAGATCAACACGCTGGTGGCCGGCGGGATCTACCGGAAGACCCGGGCCATGGTTGCGCTGCACTACTACCTCGGGTTGCGGGTCTCGGAGATCGCGGCCGTGAATGGCGCTGACGTGGACTGGGATGCCCGGATGCTATCCACGGTGGGGAAGGGCCGTAAGGACGCGACGTTGCCCGTCCCGGCGGCCGTGTGGCCGTTGTTCCTGGAGATGCCCCGGACCGGGTACTGGTTCCCCAACCGGACCGCCAACCGGATGTTCGCTGCGGGGGAGGGCCACATCATGGGCAACTCCGTCTCCGGGCTGATCGGGGAGGCGATCAAGCGCGCCGGACTCAAGCACCGCCCCCACGACCTCCGCGCTTCCCTGGCCACCGAGATGCACGAGGCCGGCGTCAGTGACTTCGTCGTCCAGCGCAGCATGCGGCACTCGAACATGGACACGACCACGGTCTACCTCAAGCTCCGGCCCGAGGGCATCCGGCACGGATTCGACCTGCTGCCGGCCATCACCCTGCCCGAACGCTCCGGCCGCCGCCGTCTGCCCGCGGCGGCATGACACCCTGCACCCGTCATATTCAACAAAGCGACGTCATGTGCTAGGTCTACCAGCCCTGTCAATACCTATACTTCCAACCAGCACAAACCAGCCAGCGCGACGCCGCCAGCCAAGTGCGCCGTGGCGGGCATCCCCTGGCCAACGACAAAGGGCCGGCCACCCGAAGGTGACCGGCCCCGCTCGTGCCCCAGGAGGGAATCGAACCCCCGACCGGAGGATTAGAAAGCCTCTGCTCTATCCCCTGAGCTACTGGGGCCGGGCGGAACCCAGTGTATCGCCGAGCCCCGCCCACCCAAAATATAAGGAATCCCGTATACCGGCATATAACTTGTTATAACCACACACCCGTGGCCTGAAACGGCGGGTAACATCGTGAGCTTGCCTGCTGGCCGTGTTGGGCAGGGCACTGCGCTAATAGGCTCACGAGGCCATGACGAAAGGCCCCGGTCCCCTGGGTGGGGACCGGGGCCTTTCGCGCGCTGGGATCTAGCCGCAGACGCCAGCTGACTTCACTGCATCCACCAAGGCCTGGCCCTTGGCAGCATCGGTTCCAAACCTGGTCGCCACACCCCTGAGGAACCCTTCCCCATGGGCGCCGTCTGCGATCTGCAGGCATACTGCCTGGGCCTTATCAAACGAGCCCTCGGTGGCCGACGGGTCCACGGCCCGGAGGTTGCTTTGCAGCGTGCTGATCTGACCACTTGTCAGGGTGGGCAGCGACGGCTTGGCCGCAGGCGCAGTGGTAGTCGGAGCAGCAGTTGGAGTAGGTGAAGCACACCCTGCAAGGAGCAGGCCGGATGCGAGCAAGAGACCGAGTTTCTTCATGTCACAAACTTATGCCATCCGTTGGGGAACTTAACCGGTCTTATTTAGCCCTTGGCTACCGGGCGCCGACGTAGTTCTCTGCGGCTTGCGTGAGGACGTTTTCGAAGGCTTCGGCGGCGTCCTTCGCCGTGTAGGAGGACAACCGGGCGCAGCCTGCCTCTGCCAGCGCCGAACATCCGGCTTCTTCGGTGAGCAGTCGGGCGACGTGCGCCGTGAGCGCCGCGGCATCACCAGACGGGGCGAATGCTGCCACGCCTTCCGCATAGGCTTTCACACCGCCGATGTCCGTGGATACGACGGCGGCGCCGCTCATCATGGCCTCGGCAGGTGGAAGGTGCCACCCTTCGGCATCACTGGCGCAGAGGTAGACGCGGGCCTGCTGGTAGAGGCCTGACAGTTGTTCCGGGCTGGGCTGCTGCACGTGCGTAACCCATGCAGGGAGGGCCTCGGGGCGGGGGCCCACGCCGAACGTGGTCGCTTCCATGTTAGGAACCTGCGTTTTTGCCTGCGCCAGGACTTCGCAGATAAGGTCTGCCCGCTTCCATTCATGGTCTGACACCATCGCCGTAACGTTGAAGGGCCGTGCGGCAATCGGTGGGCCGGGCTGGAATCGGGTTGCGTCGATGGCGTTGGGCAACAGCACGGTCTGCGTGCCGAGCTTGACCCCAATTTCCTGCAGCCACGGGGCGATGACGATCTTGCGTAGGGGCAGCTTCCATGTGCGGTCCACGAAGCTCGCGTCCTTAGACCAGTCCTCGTAGTGCTGGATGAAGTACACGCCGCCGGCCTTGCCGCTCAGCGTGTACCGGTTGGCGAGGGGTGCGCTTTGGCAGGCGGTCGCCACGACCACGTCCGCGCCGCGCAGATCGGCGGCAGTGGCGCGGAATTTGTTGACCACCCTTACTCCTTGATGAAGGTCGAACCAGTTGGGCTTCTGGTTTTTCAGCACCTCTGGCGTGTACCGGACCCGCTTTGCCAGGGCGAGCGGCTGATCAATGCCAGCCTCATCGCCGCTGAACCGCCACGCCTGCACGAGCTTCACGACGTGGCCCTGCGCCGCGAGGTAGTTGGCGTATTCGTAGACGACCTTGTAGCCACCGATGGGGTTCGGTGCGTAGCCGGGCAGCAGGAACGTGATCTTCAAGGGGCGCTCATCTCAAGGTGGCGGACATGACGGGTGAGGTCATGTGCCCCCACCCGCCACAGTTTAGCCGCCTACGCGCTCTTGGGTACGACCGTGACCCGGCTGATGGTCGCGGCCTGGTTGCCGGAGCCGCGCAGTGTCAGCTTGGTCCCGGTGATTGCCGAAACGGTGAAGGCGTTTGTGACGACGCCGTTCGTCTCGATGGTCAGCCTTCCGTCGCGGCGCCGGAGCATGACCACGCCAGCCGTGAACGGTGACTTGCACAGCCGCGTCGCGAGAATTGACCCGCCGTTTCGGGTGTTGAGCACCCAGTTGGCACCGTCTTTGTAGACGGTAATGTTCAGTCCTGTAGCGTCCCCTACGGTGAAGCCGAACGGGTACGTCCCGCCCGATACTGCGTCGAAGACGATTTCTGCGTCGAACTCTGTGAGTCCGGTGTCGATGGTGCAGAACCCATCGGCGGTCCCGGACCACACGAGCTTGTTTGACGCGATAGCCCATCCGGCGTCGGCGGTCCATGCCTGCCCGGTGTTGGCGGTGCCGACTGCCCCGTTGGCGCGGGTGAAGGTGTCCAGCACGGTCGGCGTGGTGGCGTCCAGTCCCGCCCCGGAGCGGATCAGGGCGCGGGCGATACTGTTCGTTGCCCCGGTCGTGCCGGTGGTGTCGATCAGGACAGGTTCCCGCTGCCCCGATGAGGCAAGGGCGATGCGCCGGTAGCCACCTGACACGGCAGTGTAGTAGTGGTATTCCTCGCCGTTCAGTTCGATGATCCACGGTTTGTGGGCGTAGAGGTCATCGTAGGAGTTGGGCGTCGGCTTCAGGGTAGGACCCCGGTCGATCCATCCGCCGGGGAACTTCTCGGCAGTGGTGGTCGCATAAGCGTCGTATCCGGTGCCGCCGCCTGCCTTGAAGTAGTCCATGCGCCAGGAGCCATCCTTCTGCTGGCGGACAAACGGATCACCTGCGTAAATTTGCCAGGTGGATTCCGTGCCAGTGGGATCGAGTAGGAGCGAGCCAAGGTCATCGCGGAACGTCCAAGGACCGTAGAGGGACTTGGACTCCGCCACGCCGACACGCTCTTTACCGTTCGTGCCGGTGGCGTTGATAAAGCAATACCAAGTGTCTCCGGACTTCACGAAGTTGGGGTGCCACATGTGCACGGAACGCCAGGGCACAGCGGGGTTGTAGGTCATGACTACGCCGTGGCGGGTCCACGCTCCGGTCCCAATGGGGCGGGAGGCGTGGCACACTGTCTTATCGCCGCCCTCGTAGCCAACGGCTGAGAGCCCGATGTAGAAGAGATGCTGGGTGCCGTTCTCAAACAGCGTTACGGGGCCGGTGACTCCCGCCACGTCCGGGGTGCCCGCGACGCCAGAGCCGGTGAAGTACTGTGCGTTCCCGGTCCAGCGGATTCCATCGTCCGAATAGGCGATTCCGTGGGAGGCGACGGCAGTAGCGTCCCCGGCAGTGTAGGCGGTGTAGATCATGGCGAGCTTGCTGGTCACCGGGTCGCGGAACACGCACGGAGATTCAGTCATTTCCCTATCCCAAGCGCCGCCCGTCCGGGACTCATACACGACGATGCCGCGCTTATTCAGGGGCTTGTTCCCGCCCGCGACGAGCTGGGAGCGGTCGTCGGTGGCAAAGGTGGCATTAAGTGCCTCGGGTGCGAGCCGGCCCGGCAGGTCCGATTCCTGCAGCGTGACGAAGCCCGTCCGGCCGCCGAAGCCCAGCACCGCGGCCGACGGCGCGGTGACCGGGATGGAGACCGGGCCGTCCGGGACCAGGTCAAGATCGATTGGGTCCGTCTGTGCCATCAATGGCTTGAGGTTCTTGTTCCAGGTGATCGGGCGTTCGTTGGCGAACTCCCAGGAGGCGCTGATCTGGTATGCCCAGTCCGTCACTTCGTTGCCGGCCGAGTCGATGAACCCGGGCTGGTTGATGGACGGCAGCTGGAACTGGCCGAGCTGGCCGGCGTCGGCGGTGAAGGAGTCCGAGAACTCCGGCAGTGGCTGGCCGGTCGCTGCCCAGATCACGCGCGAGGTCGGCTTGACCGACACCTTCGTGACGACGTCCTTGCCGGTGACCGTGAACGGGATGCCAAACGCGATGGTGTTCAGCACCATGCCTGGGGGAAAGCCCATGGAAAGCTCCTACTCTGCCCGGTGCTCGGGCGCGTTGTACGTGGGGGTCCTTGCTGAGCCGAGGACGGCGCGGGTCAGCCAGTCCGGCAAACGGGGTTCAAGCCAGCGCCAGAACGCATACCACGCGGCGGCGATGACCGCGGTGAGCAGCGGCACTGCGATGTCGGCCAGGCCCATGAGTTGGTCCTGCAGAGGCGCCAGTACCGGGACCAGGCCGATCAGCCACAGCACGACCGCGCCCCAGAGCGCCGGAACCAGGGTGCGCAGGATGCTGGTCAGGAGCTGCATCTACTTGCCCTCCTTCTCAGCGGAAAGATTGACGACGGCGGACGCAATCGACGCGGCGAGCGCGGCCAGGTCCACGGCACCGCCCTCGCGCTTGAAGTTCTCCGGCAGCCAGGACAGCTCGGTGGCAAGGTTGGTAGTCCCGCCGGTGGCGACGTCAGGGACGGCGGCGGTCAGGACGCCGAGGACGGTTTCCTTGATCGCGTCGATCGTGAGCTTGCGGCCGTGGTAAAAGTTCGCCTCCTGCCACGCCACAGACTCAGCCAGGGTGGTGGTCCCAACCTCGTTACCGTGGATGTCGTACTTCGGGATGGGCGCGTAAAGCAGATCGTTGACGCTGGGCATGTCATCCTCCTCGGATGCTGGTGTGATGGTGCCTTGGGAGGCGATGTCCCCGCCGATGGCGTTGGCGTAGGTGGTGAGGAACAGGTTCCAGTCGAAGTTCTGGCCCGGGTCGTACCGGCGTCCGGGGTTCGTTTCGCCGTGGCCGTAGAAGCCTGCCCGGGAACCGGCGATCGCTTCGGCCGGGGTGATCCGGCGGGCCGGGGTGGGGGAGGCCAGCAGGCCCGCGGCGAGGGCGTCCCGGACCAGTTCGGCGGCGGCGTGGGCCATGTTCCGGGTGATCGCTGCGGCCCGTTCGGGGGTGAGTTCGCGCCAGCGGGCGGCCTGCATGGCGCCGGAGACACTCATGGCGTGGGTGTTGTTCTCCGTGTCCGCCCATGCCGCGTAGGACGGGTGCACGAGTTTGATCCGGGAATCCGCGTCGGCGAGGGCGTGGTAGCTGCCGTAGTCGGTGCGCCGGCCGATGAACCGGGCGACGTCTTCCGCGCCCGGGTCGGGCCCGTCGAAGTCGGTGTTGTTCTCCGCCGTGTGCACGCCGATCACGCCGGACACTTTGATCCGGCGCCAGCCGAACTGCGGGGTGTTCGGGTTCGGGTTGTCCTGCAGGTAGTAGCTCACTTGATCGGCCCCTCACTGGCGCACGTGTAGGTGGCGGACCCGGGCGGGTCCGGGGTGCAGGCGTAGGTCGTCCCGGTCTTGTCGGTGAAGGTGATCGAGGACGGGCTGGTCCCGTCCGCCCCGTCGGCGCCTGCGGGGCCCGTTTCGCCTCGCGGTCCTGCGGGTCCGGGGACGGTCGAGTCGGCGCCTGGTGCCCCGGGGGGGCCTTGTGGTCCGGGGATGAGGGAGTCGGCCCCGTTCGCGCCGTCAATTCCTGCGGGTCCGGGAGGGCCCGGGACGGTCGAGTCCTTGCGCGGGAGGCCTTCCTTACCGGGGATGCCCTGGATGCCCTGGACCCCTTGCGGCCCGGCCATCGGTGCGGACGGTTCCGCGGCGGCTGTGGCGAGGCTCTGGCAGAAGTTCGCCTCCGCCGGGGTCTTCGGATCGGCGGCCGGGGAACAAACCGCGTCGATCCCCTCGGTGGCGAGGTTCTGCTTCTGCTGCTGCTGCTCGACGCCGTAGGCCCGGTTCGCTTCGGCGAGGCGGGCGTTATCGTTCGCCAGCCACACCGCGACCCAAACCGCCCCGATCAGGATCAGGGACAGGAGCGCGAGGCCCAGCATCGTCCACTTCGCCGACCTTCGGGAACGGGCGGCTTCCTCCTGTGCTGCTTGAAGCTCAAGATCAAAGTCACTCATGTAGTTCCTCCGGCCATTCGGCGGGTAGTGGGTCGATGTCATGGGCAATGAGCTGTTCCCGCCATTTCGTGGCGGTCGCGTGCAGGCGGGCGTAGCGGCGTTCAGCCTTCGCGGCCTGGGCTTTCAGGAGCTCTTCCACTGCTGTCTCCCTTTTTTCGCGCTTTCGGTCCATCCGGTCGATGAGGTACTTCGTGCCCGTGCCGAGGACCGCGAGGGCGCCGACAATCGCGGTGATGAGTGCGGCGTCCACACGTTAGTCCTCCCTCGGTTATCCGGCCGCGCTGGTCGCGGTCATCTGCTCGGCGGTCCACCGAAGCTCACCGTTGCCCGTCGCCGAGGTTGTGACATTCTGCAGGTACAGGTTGAACCCGGCCGCAGTGACATCTGCGGCCACTGCTATGAGGCGGGTCTGGTCGCTGGTCACCGTGACAATAGGGGCCACACTGAAGCGGCCCGCCGGGAAAGTTTGCCCGAACGGTCCGGCGAGCGCTCCGGCCCCGACGATGCCGATTGCGGCTTTACCCATAGCCTTCGCGTAAACCGGGTGGGTCCTGACATAGGTGCTCCCGTCCCAGACTTCCAGTGGTGTGCCGGGGATATCCAGGCGTCGCACTGCGGAGCCTTTGGGCGGGTCGGTTATCTCTGCCCGTTCGGTGGTGTTCCGGACAGGGATGGGGGCCCCTCGTGCTGCGGTGTGGCGCCAGGCCTGGGCGATGGTGTTGGACCCGCCGGAGGTGCCGGTGGTGCCGGCGAAGATACGGGCCTCAGCCAGGACGTAGGCGCCGGCTGGAAGCGATCCCGTGGGCTTGGTCGGGGAGGCGGCCGCTGCGCCCTGCTGCACACCGATGACGGCCTGGTTGTCGGAGTCGCCCTTGGCCTGGTCGTTCTGCTTGATGTAGATCAGGTCCCACCGGGAGTTCGTCGCGGGTGCCGCGCCGGTGGGGACGTTCGTGGTCCCGGTCAGGGTCGGCGTGTAAACGCCTTCGCCTGCCGTCCGGCTGATTACCAGGGGGGCCGGGCCGACGTCATAGGACATGTCCGCGCGTCCGAGGACCAGCAGGTCGGTGGCCTGCGCCAGAACACCCGACCGGGGCACGCCGGGCGCGTTCTCCGCGTACAGCCCGGCGAGCTGGAGCCGGTGCTCCAGCGTGGTGGTGCCGACCCCGGCAATGGGTGTTACGCCTGGTCCTCGGTTAACTGTCATAGTGTTCCTCCCATAGCTTCGACCGCGGCCTGCAGCGCGGCGATGTCCTGTGCGTGTTGTTTGAGTTGGCGATCCTGGTCCTTGGCCACATCGAGCAGGGCCAGCGCCAGCAGGTCATACCGGATGCCGTCAATCTCGCCGTCGTACCAGACCACAATTTCGGGCACGAGCTCGTGGACTTCCTCAGCGATCAGCCCGTATTCGTCGGTTGCCCCGGTGACCATCTGGTCCGGGCCTTCCTGCCCCTCGGGGGTCGGGATGCGGACGGGCTTGCGGTCGAAGATTTTCGGCCCCAACTGCAGGACCTTGGCCGGGTCCACCGCATACGGTCTGACATTCTGCTTGTACCGCATCGAAGAGGTGTTCTTGCCCAGATGGTTACCGCCGTCATTGCCGACCCACACGGCGTAGAACGTCGTGCCTGCCACGTTGTTATTGAAGGCGTAGGACGAACCATCGGCGAGCGCCACGGGGCTGGTGACGTCGGACCCTGCGTGGGTGTGGGCTGCGGGGGTGAAGGTGGATGGTTTGCCGGTGACGGCTGCCCAGGACGTGGAGGCGCCGGTGACGAGCTTGACCCAGACGCTGTTCACGCCGTCCCAGATTTCGCCGCCGAAGTTGCCCGGGTCAGAGAGCAGTTCGCCGAAGCGGGCCATCGGGGTGCCGGCGGCGTCCTTGATGACGAATGTTCCGTCGGAGGTCTGGAAGATCCCGACGGTGTCACCGGCGGCGTTGACGGTCCGGAACCCGGTTTCGTCCACGCGGATGCCGCGGCCGGTGGTGTCTGAGATCGACATCGACCGTTGCGGGGCGCCGCGTTCCATCTCGGCGGTGCGGCGCCGGTGGTCCTTGTCGTTGTCGCTGATCCTCTTGCGGGGGTCCGGGTCGGGGACCGAGCGGGGCGCGTCGGTGGTCATTACACTCCTGCCGGCATGGGCGCTGGTGTCAGCGCCACAGTGTGGGTGTTGTCCCCGTCGATGGCCATGACCCGGACCCGGCGGACACCGGCCTCGATCATCGGGTTGCCCTGCGGGACGGTGATCTTCGCGAAGTCGCCGGGCGAGTACTGCCCCAGCATCGGGCTGGTGTCGGCCCGGACGGTGAGGTCCCACGTTTCAATGGGGCGGCGGGCCACGGCCATGGCATAGTCGGCGTGATCCTGGAGGATGCCCTGGTCTTCGACGTCCTTGGACGCGGCGTCCGCTTCGGTCCAGGGGTACTCCGCATACTGGATCAGGTCCAGGTCCTGGGAGGTCGCGAGTTTCATCTCCAGTTCGGAACCGGCGCCCGGCTGCCAGACCCTGTCGGCCATCCCGGAACCGTCTTCCTTTACACCGATGTCCGAGACGCCGGAGTCCTCCACGGTCCCATCCCAGATCCAGTCATCCCCGCCCTGGTACAGCAGCGGGGCGGACGGGGAACCATGAGTCATGACCCATTCAATGCGGGTCGGGTCCGCGGCGTTGTACCGGGGGCGGAACGCAATGTCCGGGCCGTTCTGCACTTCGGTGAGTTTCCGCAGGAGGTCCCCGACGTAGGGGAGCTCGTAGCCTTTGTAGTGGCGTTCGTTCCCTGCCTCTTCCAGGATGTCCGGGAGGACGATGGGCAGGCCCGGGTTGTAGGGGTTCCCGAAGATGGAGAGCCTGACGATTTCGCGGGCGATGCTGCCGAGGGAGATCCCGGACAGGTCCAGGCTGGACCGGGTGACGGGTGTGCCCGCGATGATCTGTGCCCAGTTCAACGCTTTGGTTCGGTCCAGGATGGACCAGAGTCCTTCCGCGCCGAGCTTCAGGACACCGGTCCGGGCGGAGTAGTCCCTTTTCCAGATCGGGCCCGCCTCCAGGATGGTGTTCCCGTAAGCCACCGCGAGGTAGTTCTTCTTCGATGCGGTGATGTTTCGCAGGTCCTTGGTCCGGAGTTCTTCGGACAGGGCCTTGGTGGTCAGATCGATGGGGCCGGCGCCATTGAGACGCTGGCCCCAGGACTGTGACGCTGCGGGAAGATCAGCGGTGATCCGGCCCGTGACCATGTTCCCGATGAACACCCGGAACTCGGGGGCTACCACCATGCCGGCCTCACTTCCGCTATCAGTTGCGCGCCGGTGGACCCTGCTGCCTCGAACAGCCACGTGCCGGCCGTGTTGCGGGCCAGCCGCGTCCACTCCCGGACGGTGAGCTTGGCCGAACGGTCCGCGTATCCCTCGAGCAGGACCGACCCGTCGGATGCATCCAGGCGGACGGTCTGCCCGGCGGGGACCTCGTCGCTGTAGACCAGCCGGTTGCCGGACTGCACATGGGTGATGGTGAAACCGTTCGGCGTCGGGCCGGTCACCGTGAAGGTCGGGGCGGTGTCAGCCGTCCCCGTGTTCGCCAGTGTCACCGTGCCCACGTCACCCGCAGCGCCGTAATCCAGGGGATCACCCAGCGGGTACTCCAGCCCGCCACCGGGAGTGGCCACGCCCGTCACTGCGTTGACCGCTGCGCCGTACTTGCGGGGCTTGGGACAGATGAACTGCAGCTGGAAGGTCAGCGTGGTGTCGTTCTTGTATTCGATCTTCGGTTCAGAGAACAGGTACGTCCCGCAGGACATCGGAACCGTTGCCGTGTCCGTGACCTCCAGAACGCCCGCCAGCCCGTCAGCGAGGACCGCCGCCAGCTGCTGTTCGGCGAGCGCCGTCACCTCCTCGGAAGGGCAGGTGGCGTCGCCCACGATGGTGACCAGGCGGGCGTCGCGCCAGCCGCGTTCGGAGAACTCGCCGTGTGCGTTCATGCGCGCGGCGCGTTCCCTGCGGACGCCCGGCCCGTCCTTCCAACCCGGGATGTCGTCCAGCCAGAGGGTGTACCCGTCCGGGCTGGTCCAGCCGTCCTCGCTGAAGGTCAGCCCGTCGACGGATACCGTGCGTGTTCTTGGCATGTCACCCTCTCCACAAGATCTGTTCGGCGGTGGCCCGGCCGACGAGCTCCTCGTCCATGCCGGGTGCCGCGTGGACGGCGATGGGGCGCTGGGTGCGGATCGCCTGGATCAGGTCCTCGATCGTGGACCCGCTGCCGGCCCGGGAGCCGCCAGCGGAGGAGGAGCGGCCGAACATGGGCACGTCCGGGACCGTGACGAGCCGGGACATGCGACTGTCGATTGAGCCCTGCATGTCTCCGACGCCGAGCAGGAGGCCTTGGCCGATGTTCTGGCCGAAGCCCTGGAAGACCCGTGATGGCGAATGGATATTGAGTGCGACCTTGAAGGGCTCCACGATCCATCCGGGCAGGAGGGACAGGAAGAAGTTTCCGATGGTCCCGGCCAGCGACTTGATCCCGTTGAATAGGCCCTCGACGATGTTCTTGCCGGCGCTGAAGAGCCACTGGCCTGCTCCGGCGAGCGCGCCGGTGATGGTACCCCAGAGTCCGGAGAAGAATCCGCCGACCTGGCCGATCATGCCGGAGACACCGTTGACGATGTTGCCCCAGATTCCGCCGAGGAACCCTGCGACCATGCCGAAGACGCTGGTGATCACTCCCCAGATCATGGAGACTGCGCCGGAGATGGCACCGAAGATGCCGTTCCAGACGCCTGCGATGAACCCTCCGACGGTGGTGAAGACGCCGACGATGAAGCCCCACACGGCGGTGAAGACGGTGGAGATCACCGCCCAGATCGCCATGAGGACGGTCGTGATGATCGAGACGTACCAGTTCCAGATCCCGGCGAAGAATGCTCCGATGGCTGTGAAGACCGCGACGATGTTGTTCCAGATGGCCATGATCTGCTCGCCGTGGGTCTGGACGAAGGCGATCAGGATGTTCCGGACGAGGTCAGCTACCCATGTCCAGGCGCCGCCGATGAAGTTCCCGATCGCGGTGAAGATGCCCGCGATGAAGTTCCAGATCCCGGTGATCTGTTCGACGATGGGGGCGACGAAGGCGGTCACTCCGGCGACCACGGCGCCGACGACGGCGGTCCAGATGCCGGAGATGAAGCCGACGAAGCCGCCCCAGACACCGTTCCACCAGCCGAAGAATCCATCCATCACGCCTTGGAGCCAGCCCATGAAGCCGCCCCACACCTGCGTGATGAATGACACGACGGCGTCCCAGTTGGCCACCAGGAGAACGATGATCGCGATCAGGGCCGCGACCGCCAGGACGATCCCGCCGATCATTGCGATCTGGGGAATCATGGCGATGTTCATGATGGTGATGGCGGCAGACAGCAGCCCAATCACGCCGGCCAGGATGCCGATGCCGATCGCGAGGCCGCTCACCAGCCCGGAGTTCTGACTGACCCACGTCGCCATGCCGGTGGCAATGGTGGACAGCTGCGTCATGGCCGGCAGCAGCACCTCGCCGAGCTTCGCGCCGGCGTCTGCCCAGGCCGCGGTCTGGCGTTCCTGTGCGCCGGCTGCGGTGTCCGCTTCCTTCGCGAAGTTCCCGGCCGACCCTGCGGACTGCTGCATGATCAGGTCCATGGTGGCCTGCTTCTTCGCAGCTTCCAGCGCGGCGCCGGTGAGCTTGTCCTGCCCGCGGGCCGCCAGCTCGGTGCTGACTGCGCTGGCGGTGAGGGTGAGCCCGTAGCGTTCGAGGCTGTCGAACTCGCCACGGAAGGCCGCGCCCATGGCGCCGACGGCCTCGGAGGTCGTGCCGCCAAACACCGAGGCGAGGTCCGCGCCGCGGGTGATCAGCTCGTCGTTCTTCTTCGCCAGCTGGTCGAAGGGAACGCCGGCGGACTTCAGCGCGGTGCCGGTGACAGCGGACAGCTCGTTGTAAGAGCTGGCCGACAGGCCGACGGCGTTGGCCGCGCGGGAGGCGAAGTCTTCGACGCCGCTGGCCGCGCTGCCGAAGACGGTCTCGACGGCGCCGCCGTTCTGCTCGGCGGCGGCCGCCATCTGCCCGAACTGGCTGCCCATGCCCACGACTGCGGCGCCGATCCCGGCAGCCGCGCCCAGGAGGATCGGGGAGGACAGGGCCTTCGCAGCCCGCTGGCCGGTCGGACCCAGCTTCGACTCCATCGAATCGGCACTGGAGACGATGGAATCGAACGTCTTCTCGACGCCCTGAGACCGGGCAAAGATGTCAAACAGCAGCTGCTGTGTAGCCACGGTTACCGCCCTTCAGCGCTAGTTGGTTTTCTGCCTCTCGGCTTCCCAGGCTTTGGCGTTGGCCACGAAGTGCAGCCACATGTCGTAGCGCATGTCCCAGACGTTCAGCGGGGTGATGCCGGGCCAGACGTGGGCGATGATCGGGATCCACCGGAACACCGACGCCTCGACGTCCTCGATGTGCTCTACTGCTGCGCCGGAGCTTCTACGCCCGGATCGGAATCCGTCCGGGCTACCGTAGGGTCAGCCGGCGCGGGCACCTCGTCGTCGGCCTCGAAGCCGATCTCATTGATCGGGCACGAGTTCGCTTCCTCGATCGAGAGGTTCTCGCCGCTGTGCCGGCGGCACAGCCAGATCATCGCCTGCAGGGCCATGATGTTGTCGGCGTCGTCGAGGAACTCCAGCGGGTCCGCGTAGGACTGCATGCGTTCCAGGTTGTCCTTCAGGGACTTGATGCCCATGCCGGAGCGGACCTTCAGGACATAGAGGTCATTCAGAGACGCCTTCTGCAAGGACTCTTCGAGCTCGTACTTCTTACCGCCTACGACCAGCTTCATTGGCTGCCTAGCCCTTTCCGTTGAGTGCGTCATCGATCGCGTCGAGCGCCTTCTGGCGCGCGCCGACCTGGCCGCGTTTGATGGGTTCCCACCAGTACGGTTGACCGAACTGCGAGACGAACTGTTCTTTGTTTCCGAACACGGGGTGCCGGAGTACTTTCTTGTTCCAGCCCTTGACCATCACACCGCCGACGGACTTGTCCGCCCGGATGCTGATCCCGGATCTGGTAGTGCCAGAGACGACGCGGGTCTTCAGCGAGGCCTTCACCCTATTGCGCATGCCGGTGGTCCGGGCCCGCGAGGCGGACTCGGCCTTGTAGACGTTGACCGCGCGCAGGTAGGACTTGCCCTTTTTGGTCTTGATCATCCGGATCCGCTGCCCGGTCTTCACCGCGTTGCCAGGCAGCGGACCCGAGAGGATGCTGCGCTGGTCCTTGATAATGTCGTCGCCGACCCCGCGCAGGTTCCGCCGCAGGTTGGTCGCCAGCTTCGGCGATATCTGCTTGACCTCCGCGAGAACCTGGCGCAGGTTCGGCGACGTGATGGTGATCTCCGGAAGATCCGGGCCACCACCACGCTGATGCGCTGGCCGGGCCACTAGATCGTGGCGTCGGTGGTGACCAGGGCGACGTAGATCGGGGACCCGGCCGCGAGCCCGTCCAGGACCGTGAAGTCGATGGACTGCTTGACCGGGGCCCCGGCCGCCGACTTCGGCAGTTCGCCCTCGAGGCGGATGTCCGGGAAGTGGAACTGCAGCGCGTACTTCGCCGAGGTCCCGATGACCGTCTGTGACTGGAAGGTCAGGGTCAGGCCCAGCGGCGTCTGGTTCAGGTAGGCATCGCGGAGGACGGTGTCGGCGTACTCTGCCGTGACCTTGCCCTTCACATCCGCGAGCCCGACGACGGGCTTACGGTTGCGTTTGCCCGAGCCGCCGAACGTGAAGCCGCCCTCATCGATCTTGTTGTCGAACGTGACCGAGAAATCCTCGATCGTCGCGGCTACGGTCCCGCCGGTCGCGAGCGCCGTCGATGTCGGCGGGGTCTGCGATCCGCCAATGGTGATGGCGCCGAGCGCGAAGTGGAACAGCTCGCCGCCGACGACGTAGGACGGGGCGGCGTAGGCGACGTCGGTCTTGACTTCCTTCGCGTCCCACGTGGTCTTCAGCTTCACGATGTCAGCGTTCGACGCGGAGAACTCGCCGGAGGTGCAGACCGCGCCGAGGAACGTCATGGCCGTAGCCGCGCCGCCGCCCAGGGTGGGGATGCCCTTCTGGATGGTGTAGGAGTTCAGCGGGTCCGTGGTCGTCGGCGTGTAGAGCTGCTGGAACACACCGGCCTGCCCGGGCACGGCCGTTGAGACTCCGGCGCCGAACAGTGCTTCGAGGAGGACGCCGAGGCCCTTGCTGACCAGCTCGACGTTCAGGTCACCGCCGGCGGACTGCTTGGCGAGGACGCGGCGGGCAGACCGTGCGAGGCGGGACCCGACGCGCATGCCGGCGCCCTGGACGAACGTCGGGTTCCAGGCGAAGGACTCGTCAATGAACTCGGGGAAACGGTCCACGGTCACCGCCGTGCCGTACGTGGTTTCCTTCTTCAGGCCCACGGAGCAATCAAGCTGGGTCGTCACTGGTCTTCACCCTCTCCTTCGCCGCTGGCCGGGTCGCCTGCGTCCTCGTTGTCGCCGTCGTGGCTCTCTACCCCGTCGTCGTCCTGCTGGGCCGTCAGCGAGGCGGCCAACGTCCTGGCTGCCTTGTCTGCCGGTTCGTAGTTGCCGGGCTGCAGTAGCAGGACGCGGGCGTGGTCAGCGGTCACGTCGAACACCTCGCCGTCTTCTACAACTCTGCGGATCAGCGGCACATCCAGTGCGCCGAGCGGGGACACGTTCTTCAGTTTTGGCATTGCTTGCTCCTAGGCGTAGATGCGGGCTTTTGCGGTGAAGGTCCCGATGACTTCCGTGACCCGGCCCTGTTCGGTCAGGTCCTCGGGGGTGGCGCCCTCGGACTCGTGGGCTGTCAGTGCACATTCGCGGACGGTGCCGCCGACCGTGGTGTCAGTCATGCGCACCTGGTGTTCAATGCGGCGGAGCAGTTCGTAGGCCCGCTCGGCCGTGGCGATCTCCGCTTCCTCGTCGCCGCCCATGAAGCAGGACACCATCACCTCAAGGGTGAGGGTCTCCTCGCGGCTGCGGTTGGTGCCGAGCGTCGCGGCAGCCTGGCCGGAGGACAGCCGCCCGAAAGAGACGATGTCCTCCGGGACGTAGGTGGCCGGCTGGCCGAAGACCACGTACACGTGTTCGGTGTCGTAGGCCTCAGCCATGAGCGTCTTGACGGCGGTGTAGAAGGCCTTCTTGAAAGCGAGGCCCAGCGTCGCCTGGGTGAGAGTGAGATCCATCAGGCGAAGCCTCCGACCTGCTCGTGCGGGGCACACAGTTCGATGACGCGGCGGGGGACCGCGTAACCGGATGGGGTGAAAGCATCTGCTTCCGGAGCCGAGCCCCGGACGCCGCCGCCGCCAACGCCTTGCATGCCGCCCTGCCACCAGAACCGGACCAGCTCACGAGCGGCCAGCCTGATGTTGGGCGTGATCTCCTGATTGCCGATCCGGTACGTGATGACCAGCTCACCGGCGGGGAAGGCGGTCACCGCCGTGCGGGTGCCGGCGTAGATGATGCCGGAGGCCAGATCCGGGACGTAGCCCACCACCGGGACGCTGTCTGCCGTGATGCCAAGGATCTGGTTCGGTAGATGCGGAAGGACCACGGCCGAACCGCCGCCCCAGGTTGCGAAGGTCTTGGTGGCTGCGAGCATTGGCCCGGTGATGTCTTCGATCACCGGGGTGGCCGCCGCCAGATACAGGCGCAGGTCCTGTGCTTTGGCCGGGTCAGCGTTGGCCGGCAGCCGCAGACCCGCGAGCACT
Source organism: Pseudarthrobacter sp. HLT1-3 (assembly GCF_059383535.1). Taxonomy (NCBI): domain Bacteria; kingdom Bacillati; phylum Actinomycetota; class Actinomycetes; order Micrococcales; family Micrococcaceae; genus Pseudarthrobacter; species Pseudarthrobacter sp. HLT1-3. The sequence continues at coordinate 21,879 of NZ_JBWZCJ010000014.1, forward strand.
TCATCCAGAGGGATAAGGAACTGCGGGTCAGCGGGCCACACGTCCAGCACATCGGTGTAGGCACCGGCGCCGCCCGCCGTCCAGGACAGCAGGTGCCTGCCGGCCATGGACGGGACGAACTGCGCCTGGGTGGTTTCCTTGTAGCCGGTCACTTCAGGTGCCGGGTCCAAGGTGGTGCCGTCCGGCCGCTTGACCGCGAGCGCGTAGGGTCCGGTACCCGGCGCGGTGGGCCACCTCACCGTAGCCTGTGCGCCGAGGTCAAGGGATGCCATTACTTCTTAGCCGCGGCTTCCTTGGCTTTGGCATCCGCAGCGGCTTTCGCCTCGGCGGTAGCCTTTGCTTCTGCTTCGGCTTTGGCCTGCGCTTCAGCCTCGGCTGCTGCGGTTTCCTGCTTGGCAGGAAGGCGGCCCTGCGGGGGCTCGGAACGCTGCTCCTGCTCGGTGCCCGGCTGCTCGCCCTTGGACTGTGCACGGAGCCAAGAGGCCAGCTCCTTGTCGTCCTGGCTCGCTGCGCGTCTGGCGATCGACTCGTAGGATTCGCCGGTGGATTCGTGGAGGTCGATGTAGTTCTGCTTGATGGCGGGATCGATCGGTGCCATGGTGCTGCTCCTTTGGAATGTGGGAATTGCAGGGGGCACCGCGGGGCAGGAGGTGTCTCCTGCCCCGCGGGGATTGTCCGGACCTAGAAGGTCGGGGCCACCAGACCGAAGGTGGCCGTGGAGTCCAGGCCGCCGATCTTGGCGCTGGCTGTCGGGTACCGCTCGGCGGTGAAGGCCGCGTAGCTGTAGACCACGACATCGACGGTTAGCTGCGTGCCCTGCCGCTGTTCGAAGTTCAGCTGGCGGGGCAGCCCGTCGCCTTCCTCCCACAGGTGCAGCTCGGAGGTATCAAGCGAAAGCGTGATGTCCTCCAGGTTGGTACCGACGTTGATCGGGATGTTGACGTCGGACAGGACCGGCAGCCCGGAGGAGTGGACGCCTACGAAGTACGGGGCGCTGGACCCGTTGTCGGAAGTCTCGCCCGGCTTGTTGATGATCCCGGCTGCGTTGAAGTTCGGAACCGTGTTGGCGGTGACGATCGGGCGGCCGGCGGAATCGTATTCGCCGGTGAGCCAGCCCCAGCGGCGGGGGTGCATGACCAGCACCTTCGCGAAGATGCCGCCGCCGCTGGTTGCGACTGCCGTGTTGGCGCCTGCGATTTTGCGGCCGTAGTTGGCAGCGGACGGTGCCGCTCCGAACGCGGTCGCTGCGCCAATCCCTGCCGTGTTGAGGATGCCCTTCATCTGGCCGGAGTTGCCCGTGCCGTTGATGATCTGGGAATCGACCTGCGCGGCATGGGCGCGGGCGAGGTCCAGGTAGAGGATCTCGTCCGTCTTGCTGCCGCGCTCCAGGGACTGGCGGGATACTTCCTGCCGACCCATGAGCGTCCGGACGGGGACGGTCAGGTCAGCCCAAACGACGTCGGTGTTTGAACCGGCCGTGTTCTCGGCGGTCTGGGCTGCAACCGTCGCCCCGGTCGTCCCTCGGGGGATGACCAGGTTCATGCCTTCGGCGGGCAGTTCGTGGCGGTTGACGATGTCCGCCAGAGGGCGGCCGGCTCGCAGCACCGGTGCGGTCAGATCGATCAGGTACTGAGGAGTGACCAGGCCTGCGAAGCTGCCCGTGGTGACGGCGCGTTCGGAGAGCTCGCCCTCCACCTCGACTTCGCGGGCGTGACGCTCGAGACGCTCGGATGCGTTGCGGTCGCTCTTGAACTGGGAGCGGTACGCGTCAGCGAACCAGGAACGGCCGTCTCGGGCGGTCTCGCGGGTGTAGGTCCGCGGTTCCTGCCCGACGCGGGCAACGCCGTCGTAGGCGGGGCGGGCAGCCGCGGGGGCTACTTCCCGGGCAAGACGGTCAGCGGCGGCGTCGCGCTCGGCTTCGCCGTCGAGATCGGTGACGCGCTGGCGCAGTGCGTCGATCTCGTTGTCGAGTCCGTCCTTTGCAGTGCGGAGTTCAGTGATGCGGGCGCGCTGTTCGTCGGTGACGGCGTCGATCCCGCGCAGGGTCTCCAGTTCGGTGGCGTGGGCGTTGCGGACATTCAGCTTGTCGGCGATCTGCGAACGAAGCTGAGCAATGAGCTGGGCAATCGTCATTGTGACATGCCCCTTTCTCCCGCTGGTGGGCGGGCTCAGGTGGGTTGTGTTAATCGCTCTGTCAGCAGCAGGCAGTGCCACACAGGCCGGGCGAACGCGGCGCGAGGGTCTTTACGCGAGGTGCAGAGTAGGTGCGCCTACAGGAGGCGCAGGGCTGTTTCCCCATCGGCTATGAGGTCACGCCCGGCCATGGGGAACCGGGCGCGCAGTTCGGCCAGTGCCTGCCGCGCTTCCGTGTCGTCCATGTCCCGGATTAGATCCGGAAGTTTTGAGGAGCGGAGACCGGCGCCGGCGGTGTGGGGGCTGGCCCCGTACCCGACAATGGCTACGTCTCCACGGTGGATGTCGAAGGACTGAATCCGGTACTCGGTGTAGTCGGGAGACCACACACCGGAGGTGATCCGGAACTTGAAGCTCATCTCGTCAATCAGCCCAGACCGAAGCTTGGGAAGGATGTACTGGACATCGAGATCCGCGGCGTCGAGTTCCGGGGCGTTCACATGCAGGCCTTCGTCCGTCTCGGTGAGGATCAAGGATCCGTTCGTGGTCCGAGCGATCCGGCGAAGGTCCTGGTGTTGCAGGACAAGGGGTACGTCCAGGTCTGCCCGGGACAGTGAATCGGTTGCCGCGCCGGCGGATACGACTTCGTTGTACGGGCCGAAGTAGTCGTACATTTCATAGGCGCGCTCATAGACCGAGGCGAGGCCTTCGAACTGCAGGGCGCCGTCGCCGGCCGCCTGCCGGATCTGGATGCCATGGGCGCGGGCGCTGACCCTTGCAGGAGACCCGGTCTCCTCCGAGCTTCGACGCTGGGACGGCCGGTCAGCGCGGGCGCTGACCGCGGCGGCCCGCTCCTGGGCGGCCTTCAGTGGATCGGGGATCATGGGGTGACTCCGTTCGGTAGCGGCGCGGCGGCATTGGAGGGGAACAAGGTAGAGAACTCCTGCAGCTGGTCTGCGGTGAAGGGCGCCCTGTTGTCCAGTGCCCGCGCTTCTGAGGGCGTAAGCGTGCGGGAATCGATCTGAACCTTGAACACTTCCTGGCGGGTCTGCGGGTCCATGCGCAGTATCGCGTCGGTATTGAGTTTCACCCTGCGGGGCTCCGGCGTGAGCCGGGTCAGTGCGCGTTCTCTGCGCATGACGGCCGGTCCCAGGTTCATGATGAGCAGCTGGAGGTTCCGCTGGGAGACATTCGCATAGGTGACTGAAGCGCCGGAGACCGGAGCGTCGATCATGTCTCCGGGTACGCCGAAGAACCGGGCCAGGTCGGAGATGGAGAACTCCATCTCCGCGATGAACTCCGACTCGCTGGCCTTCGCCTGGAGCATGGAGTACTCCCAGTCGCTGCCCGTGACGAACGGTTCGCCGATGCTTACGGAGGCCAGGAACCGCTGCTTGGCAACGGCTGATTCTGTCGCGTCCAGTTTCTTCCCGGTGTTCTTCAGGATGGCACCGGGGACGGCGCCGTTGCTGAACCAGTCCATGGCGAACTGCTGCGCGGACAACGCGCCGGCAATCGAAGCCGCCGCATAGGCAATGGGGGAGAGCCCGACGTGGGACCCGGCTGTCGTAAACTGCCGTTCGTGCCAAATTTCAGCCGTGGTGTATTTCGTGCCGGACACCCGGTAGTGGTCGATCTGGCCTTTCTTCACCACCACGGTGACCTGGTCAGATGGCAGCAGTTCGATCTGGCTGGGGAACCCCAGAGCGTCACGCTCGGTGATCAGTCCGAAAGCATTCCCGAGCTTGTCCAGATCGGTCTGTGTGGAGTACATCCACTCGTTGATGTCGACTGGCTGGCCGTCGCCGTGGGACGACGGTGTGATCAGAACCTTGGGTTTCTGCACCTCGATGTCCACTGCCTCGCCCGGCAACCGGCGGAAAACATCAATAGGCATGGAGGAAACCAGGTCTGCACGGAGCCTGATGGATGCCCAGACGGCGGAATGCTTGAGCGCCGACGTCGAGGTGACCGCGACTGATGAGCTCTTCTTGTTCAACCGCGGGGGAAGTAGCGAGCCGACATCCGCCGACCGTTGCCTTAGAAGACTCACTGCGGGGACCTCCCTCGATCAATGAGCCAGGACGCGAGCAGCAACCCGGCCCCGGCAGCGGCCACACCGCCGGGGATATACCAACTGCCGACAGCGAGTGCTACGGCCAAGACCACCAGCAGAATGCCGATAAGGTCCAGCCAAGAAGTCATGCGCTGCACAGGTCCTGCCTTTCATCCGAGGGAGTCCCCGATGTCGTAGTCGTCGCCGACCTTTTCCTTGAAAAGCCAGCGGGCGAAAGTGACGGCGTACAGTGCCGAGATATCCGCCAAGGTCTTGTTCCTCGCGAAGATCCAAGCGCGTCCGCCCACCGACTGCTTGATGGCGTTTGCCATTGCTTCGTTGAGCAGCTGGTCATTTTCGAATCGCAGCTTCCCTGCCAGTGCGTCGTCATAGAGTCCGCCGCAGGCATCGACCCGGCTGGGGCCGGATACCTTGATGACGTCGAAGCCTTCGTCCTCCAGATCGCGGACGAGCGACTTGGCGGCGCCGTTTCCGTCAACTGCGACGGTGTTCCCGCCGAAGTCGTTGCGGAGCTGGACCAGGGTGTTGACCACTCCAGCCGTGCCGACCATGCGTTCGTACACTTCGAGGTAGCAAGCGGCCTCCGGGTCGGTGGGCCTGGCGGCCATGCCGATCGATGTCCACTCCCTGTCAGGGGATGTGTCGATCGTCCAGAACGGCGTGCCGGTCCATGCCTCAGTGTCGGGCGGAAGATAGCAGCCTTCCCAGGCTGCCGTCGGGATAACCCGCGGCGCTGCCTTTGCTGTCGGCCACCATCCGAGATAGGCGCGTTCGAATTCGCCTGGCTCCGTCATGCTGTCCCGCTCGGCCATCACATCTGCCAGTGAGATTGTGTGGCCGATTGCGGGGTGGCAGTTCAGGACCGTTTGCGGGTCGTTGGGGTCGTCGTCCCTTGAGGCCGAGTATTCGAAGTAGGCCACGCGTGAGTCGCGGCCGGACTCCACCAGCGCCTGGCCCATCTCGACCTTGGGAGCCAGATAGGTTGACGCTGTTGTGCCGGCGGCCGAGAGAATCCATTTCTGGGAACCCTTGACCGTGATCATGGTCGGCGAAATGCCCTGCTCAATTTCTCCGTCCACGTGCGCGTAGGCCTCATCGATGTGGGCCTCATGGTTGGTATCTCCATGCCCGGAGTTCTTACCCACGGCGTCGATGCCCAGCTTGGAGCCAGTTGACCAGCGCAGCGTCTCTGATCCCGTGGTCCAGTGGGGCTTGCCCATGAACTGCTTCAGCGGTGACTCCATGATCGGTTCATGGAAGTCCTCATGCAGACGCTTTAGCGCTTTGATGCGGTTCTGTGCGGTGTAGATCATGCGGGCGTTGCGCGTGGTCAGCGCACGGTGGGTGAGTTTCCCGCGGCTGATCGAGGTCTTGCCGATCTGCCGGAGCCCGATCAGGATGATTGTCTTGTACCAGTACAGCCCTGTCGCCGGGTCGATCTCGCAGGCGACGTCCAGCACGTGCTGCTGCCACGGCATGGGGTCGTTGTTGAGGGCCTTCATGACCTTGCCAACAGCTCGCCCGCGGGTCTTGCGGGCGAGGTTGCGCGGCGTGCCATATCTCGGTTCAGGGTTGCGGGGAGCCTCAGTCATCCTGCGTCAGTGAAGCAAGGAAGGCGTCCGCTGCGTCTGCCCCGTTACTGGCCGGCCCTGAGGTCTTGCGCAGGCGGTCAAACACGTTGAACAGCCGGGACTGCATGCCCGAGATCAGATCCAATCGCTGAATGCGGGGGATCTGATCGAGGACGCGGGCGTCGTACTTGGCCAGGACAATGAGGGTGCTCGCGAACGGCGGGTCCGCGAACTCCATTTCCTCAATCTCTTCGGTGAGTGTGGACTCGATCAATCCAGCAGGGCCGGACCAGTCCAAGTCCAGCGAACGATCTACGGCGATGTCATCTTCCGGCAGCAGCTCTGCAAGCGTGTCCGCAGCCTCAGTCGTTTTCTTCTTGGCCCGGTAGTCGGCCATGTACTTCCTTTGGCCGGCGCGGCACAGGTTGCACTTGCAACCCTTCCGGTATCCCTTCCGACCAGGCGTCGAACCATGCTTCGGTTCGGGCGGTGTCGATGCCATGGAAACCTCCTCGGGATACAGGGTGCGGCTACCTCTGTAGCTCGCTACCCGGGAATTTTCGCAGACACAAAAAATGGAACACGAGCGGGTCGCCCACACGCCGGATTCCTAAAAAATCACCGTGTTCTAGGGGAAGTTCAGTGCGGTCGGAGCCTCGTGCGGGGTCTTTCGACACGCTGGGCATTGGCCTTCATCTTCCGGCGGTGCTCGTTCTCTTTCCTCACGTTGCATCCCAAGTGCATGGGCTGAAGGTTCCAGGGTGCGGTCGGGTGGCCGCCGTCTTCCAGCTTGATGATGTGGTCGAGCGACGGGCCCCGCGGGTGGCGAGGTCTCAAACCGAAGACGATCTCCTCGTTGCACCAGGCGCAGACCGAACCGGGCACGCAGTACGTCTCGACCAGCCGGCGCCATGGCCGGCCCGTCCTTCCACGCTTCGGGTCCCACTCATCGAGCGCCGGCATGACCACCACCTGCACACATGGGAAGAGCCCCGCCGGCTAACCGGTCGAGGCTCTGATAGTGGCTGGGTGCGAAACACCAGCTCACCCCATAATTTAGATCCTTAAGTCAAGGATGTGTGGGAGGTCGCGTGTCGGGCGTGGCGGCGTCGTCCAACGGAGTGGTGTTATACCTGATCGTTGCTCCGCAGGAGTCACAGCTCCAGAGGATCGGCCACCTGCCCAGGGTCAGCACTGGGCCTTCGGCGCCGCTCATGCTGACGTGCTCGCAGAGGACGGCAATTTCTTTACTCACTACTGCCTCGCTTTCGTGTACCTCTTCTTGAGCGCGCTGCTGGCCCGACCGGGCCGGCTGTTCGCGTGGGTGTAGAACCACTGGTCTGCTGCGACCCGGTGGGTGATGTCCTCGCTGCATCGGACCACCTTCCTGCCTGCTGGCGTCTGGATGGCCACCACTTCTCCCGCGCAACCTTTGTGGGGGCAGGCGATGTCGAGTGAGACTTCAACAGGCGGCGACTGATAGGCGGCGGACTTCACTGCCGGGACGACTTTGGCGAGGTCGGTTCCTACGGCGGTGAGGTGCGCGGCGGACGGATGCGATGCCAGATAGCCGACGTGCCAGCGGGCCAGCCAGTCGGCGAGGACACCGGTGCCGTGGTCCGCCGGCATGCGGAGGTCGGGCCGGTCCTGCACGAGCTGGCCGACGGTGGACCAGACAGCGTTCCGGGTATCGCGCATGACATCGGATACTTCACCGTTGATGGGCAGGGGCGGGAACAGTTCCCCGGTCCCGGATACCCGTTCGGATGAGGCGGCCCGGCAGCCAGCTGGTGCCAGTGCGTCTTCAAGGTCGGACCAGTGTTCGCCGATGGTGGCCAGGGATTCGCGCAGCCACTCGGTGCACCGCCAGCAAAGGTGCGTCCGGTCCACGGTGGCGGCCGGCTCTTCGTGGTCGAAGATGCAGTGCGCCGGGTAGGTGGTGTTCTTCTTCGCCAGGGTGAACGGCATCATCACGATGTCGCCGGCGGGCAGCTCGACCCGGTACTTGTATTCGAGATCCAGAGTCGTGGTCATGCTTCACCCTTCAGGTCTTTGATGATGCGGCCGGACTTCAGGTCGGCCGGGCGCCAGACCCCGATGTTGAGCTTGGCGAGGAGCATGCCGGAGATCCAGGAGAACTGTGCCGGGGAGACCCTGCCGGTATCGGTCTTGAGCTCACGGAACAACGCGCGGCCGCGGTGCTCGGAGACCAGGACCAGGTCAGGGAAGCCCGGCTGAGAGCGCCGGCTGTTGTGCGTGTGGTAGATCAGGGTGTAGCCGTGCAACTTGGCGAGATCGATGACCTGCTGCTGGAACTGTTCTTCGGTGAGTTTCGGGATGAAAGCAGTTGGGTTGGGCATGTCTAGTTCCGTCCTCGGTTACGCGGGCGTCTGCGGCGGGGTTTGGATTGCGCTGGCGGGCTGGGCTTGGCGGGTGGCTGGGCTGGCCTCCCTGCACTGCCCGACCCATGACCCGGCCCAAGTCCCGACCCGACAAATCCAGATCCGTCGGGCTTGTGACCTGCCGGATCAGGCTGATCCGTGGTCGCGGGGGTGGCGGCGCTTCCGTTGCCCGGTGTGCCGTCAGTGCTGCTGGCCTGGCCGGATGGTGCTTCCGTTGCCTGGATACTTCCCGGAGCGGCCTGGGAGGGCTGCTCTACGGGGCGCGGCGCTGACGGCGTGCCGTCGGCTTTGGTGGCCTTCTTCTTGAGTGCGGGGTGTTTGGCGCTGGGGGTTACTGTGTGGCCGTGCTTGGCCAGCCACGCTGCGGTCGAGGGTGAGTAGAACGGTTCGGACGGTGCCGGCTGCAGGTCCAGGGCGTCGTCGTTGTCCTTCTTCTTCGAGTTGCATTCGCCGCACGCGACGACGAGCGTCTCAATGGTGGCAGCCTCGCCGCTGATGACATGGTCGTAGCTGCCGGCCCGGGTGTAGCTACCGGCCCGGGCGGACTTCCGGTCAGCGCCGAAGTAGACGATCTTGAGGCAGTACCGGCAGGAGTCGCCGTCGCGGAGACGGACGGCCGAGGTGAGCTTCGTATCGCGGGAGTCCCGCTTCTGCTGGTTCATCCATTCCTGCTCGGCCTTCGTGATCAGGTGGAGGAAGTCAGGGTCTTCAATGATCTTCCATGACGGTGCACCGTCGGACTCCAACTGCTCAAGGAGCCCGCACTTCTCGGCAATGTCGATCAGCTGCTTGTAGTTGGGTCCGCCCATCATCATGGCCACCCCGAACTCCACGACATAGTCCGTCCGGTGAGCCGCAGACTCGAAACCACAGCGCAGAACGAACCCGAACAGCTCGTTGACACTGATCTGGCCCTGGCTGAAGTGCGGGGCATTCAACGCCTTCGGAAAGGTCGCTGCCTTGTCGCCTATCTTTGCCCAGGACACTTGGCTCCTTCAGTGGTTCGAGATCGGCGAGCGCCGGGGGATCTGGTGGGTCGGTGGCTGGTGGTGGGCTCATAGGCCGCAGCTCGGGCACTTAGCTGGATCGGTGGCCGCTGGATCGGGGGCGGTGTGGTTTCCCATTACCCGACACTTGATCCGGCGGCGAGTGAGGATCGCTTGGGCATATGCCTCGGCTTCCGCGTGGGTAGCCGAAGCAGGCTTGTCCCCGTCGCCGCCGGCCATACTGACCTGGTACTCGTCGGCGCTCATCAGTCCTCCCCGGGGGTGCACATCAGGGCGCCGCTGAAGTCGATGACCGGCTTCCGGTAGGGGTTATCCTTCAGCTCCGGACGTGACGGCCATCCGGCGCAGTTGTCCCAGCCGGTCGCGAGCAGGTCACGGCGGCCCGCTTCGAGCCTCATCCCCATTGCGAGGACCTGCCGGGACAGGCCATCGTTGAGGGTAAGGAGGCGTTCGTTCTCCGCTTCCAATTCCTGGGTGCTCTTGCTCATGCTGCGTACCTTGGCGCTTTCGTGTAGGTGGCGCGGGCGTCGGCCCGTTCCTGGTCGGTGAGTGCAGCCCATGAAAGTTCGGTGTGCCCGTGGGCGGCGATGACGCGGGCCTCCTGCGGGTCCAGCCTCGGCGGGGGAGTGGGCCGGGTCCGACGGAAGATGCGGATCATGGTGCGACCACGCTGAGCCCGCGGTTCGCGAGGCGGTCGCTCAGCTTCTGGAGGTCGGCGACTTCGAGGACGACGCCGGTGCCGTGCTTGAGGAAGTCGGAGGCGGAGGGCGGTTGCTCTTCGGGTTTCTTTCCGCCGCCAGCGTGGGTGATTTCGGGGAGGCGGCTCATCCAGCCTTCGCGCCAGGCGTTCAGCTCGTTGGCGATGGTCGAACCGTCCTCCGAGCGGATGGGCATCAGCAGACCGAGGAAGGATTCCCCGCAGCTGATGAGGATGCGACGGGCGTCTTCAGTGGGTTCGATGACCAGCGGCTCGCCGTAGGCTGCGGAAGCGGTGGCGAACAGCCGGACCAGTCGCCCGGCGGCGACGAGCCGTTCAGGCATGACTCGTTCGGAGAGGGCTGCCTGGATGAGGAGGCGCCCGAAGGCGATCGGGTACTCGTGGTCATCCTCGTGCGGGATCTTGAACTCTTTGCCGGGGAAGAGGCCCGAGACGTCCAGGAAGGTGATGGCGTCATGCCGGACCGTGATGCGGAGAGTGTCGCCGATCTCGTCCTCCGGCTGCTTGCCGTTGGCCTTGAAGATCTGGAGCAGCTCCTTCGCGACGTCGGTCGGCAGGTTGAATGCGTCGTCGTTAACGTCGCCGGTCAGCCCCTCGGCATCCCACACGGACGCCACGGCGTGGCCGAGGGTCACCGTGTTGCTGGCGGTCACGTGCACCATGCCGTCCGTTGCGGTGAAGTGGACAACGGCGAGCGCCGATGAGAGTTTGGCGTCGGCTGCGTGGGGGATGACGGACATGAGGGCCTGTCTGAGGTCCAGGGTATTGACGGTGAGTATCATCGGTTCCTCTTTTAGTTGCTTGGTGGGCCGGAGCATGCGCAGCGGCGGGCGCCGCCGGTTTCGGTATGGGTTACTGCCAGGCACTTGACCCAGCCGTCGCCTTGGCCGTGGTGGTGGCCGCAGATGGTGCAGTAGTGCATGCTCTGGCTCCTTTGCCGTCGATGGTCTGTTCGTGGACCCGCCGCGATTCGAACGCGGCCCGGGTGCTTACTTCCGCAGGGGGACTTGGTTTCAGCTGTCGGTTGCCTATCGGGCCCGGGTGGTGCCGGTGGTTACCGGCACCTGGTGTTACTGACCTTCGGGTAGGACGCCGCGGGCCAATCTGTCGGCCCGGAACTTGGTCATCCCGAAGTCATTGGCTGGCTTGACGTCGGCGGCCGGCGGAACAGGGGCCGCACGGCGCGGCGCGGCCGGCGGCGGCGTGAGTGCGGTCCCGGTCTGGATGGCTTGGCGGACCTTGGCCTTCTCCTCATTCGCCTGGGTGGCAGGGGCGGGCTGGGTCTTCGGGCGGGGGAACCGGGCGTAGACGCTCCAGCTCTTCGACCCTGCGTTCCGCCTGGCCGTGGCCTCGCACCCCTGCTGCTTGAAAGCTGACGGCGGGGCCGTGGTCTTCCACTCAGCACTGATGAGTGCCCACTTGCCGGGATTCTGCTTCAGTACCTCGATTACTGCGTCGTAGTCTCGGGCCGTGCCGCCGCGCCTGCTGGGCGGGTCCTGCCATTTGAGTTCAACCATCGTTGTGCCTTTCCTTTCAGCTGCAGCGGCAATCGCCGTTGTGGGGGTCCATGACGGCGTTGCATGAGTTGCAGCGCTCGAGCTTTTCCGGGCGGTCGGTGATCTTCTTCTCTGGTGTCTCGGTCACGCGTTGGCCCATCCGTTCAGGTTTGTGCCGGACTCGCGGCAGGCGCCGATCGTGAGGAATCCGTAGTCGAAGGCGGTCAGTCGGTCATCGAAGATCGGCTCGTCGATGACGTGCACGATCTTGTCGGCGTCCCAGCAGGAGAGGAGCCAGCGGCCATCCCCGGTCTGCCGGACGCCAGCCCTCGGGTACTTCGCCCGTTCGGGTACCTTGAACGGGCGATCCGGCGAGCGCAGTGCTTGTCTCAGGACTTGTTCCTGCCAGGGGGCGAGCTTGATGCCCAGGACGTCTTCTGCGAAGTGGACGACGTTGCCGGCCATTGCGCTGGCGTGGTCGAGGACGGCGGCTTTGGCTTTCCACTGGACGCCGACGATGGCCGCGCCGAAGTCGTCCAGGATGTCGGGGCGGTAGCCGCAGAGGCAGACGGGTTCGTTCTCAGGGTTGCGGGTGAGTCCGTGGTTACTCATCGTCGGTGCCATCCTTTGCCTGGTGGTAGTCGAGGGCTGCTTGTTCGGCTTCGGTCCACTGGTACCCGTAGATCGCGCCGAGGCGGTCGCGCCATGTCTTGGTGGTCTGCCAGCCGGGGCCGTCATGCCATCCGCCGAGGGCGTCCATGTGCATTTCGCGTTCGAAGGTGTCGACGTGCATGAGGGCGACGAGCTGGGGGACGTTCAGCTTGCCGATGGCGTCGGTGACTTCCTGCTCATCGATGTCCTCGTGGTCGATGTCCAGCCAGGGGGCAAGGTCGCCGAGGCGCCGCCGATCGACGATGTAGTCAACGAGCATCTCTCGGGTCTTGTCCGCGGCTGGCTTCTGGATGGCTTCCTTGATGAACGCCGTCCGCACCTCGGCGGCCGTGGCGAGGCCTCTGGTCAGCTCCTGCTGGCGGATCTCAGCGGCTATCTGCTCCGGCGTCCGGTGCGGGACGACGTGGGCCGTTCCCTTGGGTCGTTCCCGGATCCAGGTGATCTCGTCCTTTGTTTCGTCGCAGATCGCGGACCAGCCGTCCGCTACGGCTTCGGCTACGGTCATCACCTGGTAGGCGACTCGCCAGTCCGTCCATTCCCATGTCTGCCCGGCGGGGCGTTCCACGATGTCTACGCCGGCGCCTTGCAGCTCGGCGGTCAGCTGGGGGAGGTTCTCCAGCCATGCCTTCGCCTTCGTCTCCTTGGCGAGCTGGAAAGCCCACTCGTTGGGCACGCTAGCCACCTTGAGGAGCCGCTTCGTAGCGGCGTCATTGTCGGTGAAGCCTGCCAGGACGATGGCCTGGTCAATGTTCAGGGTGTTGTCCTCGATGCGGCTCTTCGCCTCGTCCGCGAGCTTGTTCAGGACGAGCCGCTTCCGGATGTGGCTCTGCGAGCGCCCGAGGGCTTTGGCGATGGATGCCACGCTGTGTCCCTCGAAGTCGAGGACGGACTGGATGCCGGCTGCTTCTTCGACCGGGGTCAGGTCGGTGCGCTGGGTGTTCTCGACCAGCATCGCCTCGAGCTGCTTGGCTTCGGTGTTGAGGTCCTCGCGGATGACGCAGGGCAGGATGTCGAGGTTGGCGAGCTGCGCGGCGGCGTGCCGGCGGTGCCCGGCGATGATGACGTAGGTGATGCCGGTGCTTCTGCTGGTTAGGGGGGCGACGACGAGCGGCTGCATTATGCCCTGGGCGGTGATGCTGTTCGCGAGGTCGGTGACGATCCCGACGTCGTTGCGGACGTTCTTCGGGTGGATGGCCAGCTGGCCGATCGGGAGTTCCTGGAAGCGGGTGCTCACTGGCCGGCTTCCTTTCGGACGTATTCGAGGAGCTGGCGGTCTGCTTCGACGGAGTCGATGTCGGCGAGGTTCTCAACGGCGAGCGCATCAGAGAGCGCGTCTTCTGCTTGTTTGGATAGGGCGCGTGCGTGGAGGAGCTTGGCGGCGGCGGCGACGGACTTGTTGAAGAGGATCACGACTGTGGTGTTGTCCCGTGCCGGCGGCGTGAGCCTCTGCATGGGGAGGCGGTGGGCGTTGGGGGCGTAGTGCTGGGCCGGGACTTCGGGGAGCGGGCCCGGGTCGTTCTGGAGCCACTCCTGCTCGGTCTGCGGCTCTGCTGGCTGTTCGGTCATTTCTGGTTTCCTGTCTCAAGTACGAACCCGGCAGCGCCGGTGAGGAGTAAGAGGACGCCGGCCAGATAGCCGGCGTTGAAAAGCGGGAAGGTAGCGAGCATCAGGAGCGTGCCGAGGGCGAGCGCCGGGGTGTAGAGGTAGGTGCGGCGGCGGTTCCTGCCGACCCGCACTGATGGGGCCCTCACAGTGCGGCCCCTGCGGCGGCCGCGTTCCATTCGGGGGTGCCGCGGTGGATGTGTAGTGAGTAGTTCGCCCAGATGGTGCCGTTGAGCAGGATCTGCCCTTCGGTTTTGCTCTTCACAGACACATCGATGCGTTGTGCGTCGACGTCGACGTCTACCTTTGATCTGTTCTGCCAGAACCACTTCAGCCACGTTGTCATCCCCTCGGCCAGTTCACGGGCGTCGCGGAACTCAAGGTCGGGGTACTCCTTGAACGGGCGGTGACCGATGGGCTGCACGACGGCGAACCGCCGGATCCGGGCCTTCATGCCTGAGCCTGACGGAGGACGGCTTCGCGGCGGAGCCGGAGCGTCGCTTCATCCGTAAGCCACGGGTGGGGCGGGACTGCAAGCGGTGTGGGGACGGGCGCGGGCAGGTGGTTGATGACCGGGCCGGGAGTGGGGATCTGCGCCGCGGTGGCTTCCCTGGCGGCGGCGATGTCGCGGAAGGCCAGCTTCTCGGCCTCGTCGGCGTGGCGGTCCACGGCCTTCTCTACCTCGCTGATGAGGTTGTCCAGCTTCTTGTTCAGATCCTGACGAACGGCGTGAAGATGATCGATCGCCTGGTCAGCGTTGCCGGTCAGGTCGAACGCCTCCAGTGTCCGGACGCCGGAGATGATCTGGTTGGCCGAGCTCTTGACGTGCTCCGCGAGTTGTCGTCGGCGGGTCTTCTCCATCACCAGGTACTTCTCATCCAGCCCGGCCCGTCCACCGAGGCGGCGGTCCTCGGCGCCGAAGAACAAATGCCGGGGCGGATCAACTACCGGGCTTTCCTGTGCAGCTTGAGCGTCCATTGCTAGACTCGATTCTGATTCGAGAGCCAGGTGTACCCGTGACAAGGGCCTGGCTCTTGGGTTCGGAATGGGCGGTCCAGTGAGTTCTTGGCGGAAGGAACTGGACCGCCCTATTTACTGCCCGCTGGCGGTTGGCCTGACGGGACAACTATGGGATCAGGCGGACTGCGGCTTATCCCGGCTCGGAGTCGAGGCTGCGACGAGCTTGTCTACGGCTTCACGAGTGAATTTGTGGTGGCCACCTGGCGTGGATAGGGCGGGCCGGATCGTGCCAGCCGAGACCCAACGGCGAACCGTCGACCCATCAACCCCGAAGGTGCGTGCCACTTCGGAAGTTGATATATACGTCACTTGCTGTGTCATGCGTGAAGCTAACCACACGCGTGCAAGTAGCGTCAAGTGCGTATTACGAGTACATGCTGAAAGGTGGCAGGTAGGAGTACTTGGCGCGTCATGAACGGGCAACCGGCGGATAATTACAAGAAATTTACTTTGTGAACGTATTGCACGTTATTCACAACAGGTGCAATGATTCACTTATGAGCACCCAACCGACGCAAGAAGAAAGCTGGATCCCTAGCACCGATACATTCGGTGCCCGACTCGCACTCGTACGCTGGCGGATGGGATGGAATCAGAAGGAAGCCGCTCTTGCCTGCGGACTGTCCCAGGCGTCATGGCGCGGATGGGAACTGGACGGCCGAGGCCCCCGCGATCTCGCGGACGTTGCCGCTCGCATCTCGGCCAGGACCGGTGTCGATGACTACTGGATCCTCACCGGCAAATCGCACGGCATTCATCCCACGGGACCCGAAGGCGGCGAGGAAAACCCAAAAGCTAGCCCGGTCTCAAACCGCCGGCCTTTGGATTAGAAGGCCGCTGCTCTATCCCCTGAGCTACTGGGGCACGTCGACGTGCCGCCCGGCTGCTGCCGGGGGACGCCTCAAAAAGTTTACCGCGCCCCGCGGGTGTCCGCCGTCAGGGACACCCGGGCGCGCTGGGCCACAAATACCCGGGCAGCAGCCCAGCGCGCGGCGGGTGTCCTGCCCGGGTTATCCACATGGCGTGCGGTGCCTCTCGCGAAGGGTAGTTGCGGGCGCGAAGCTGAAAGAGCCTGCTAAGGCACGACATTTCGAGACAGGACATGAGAATGAGTGACAACATCACGATCCGTGGCTTCGTCGCCACGGAGCCCAAGAGTTCGACGACTCCCGGTGGGGTGGCAACGGTTTCCTTCCGGCTGGGTTCCACCGACCGGCATTATGACCGTGCCACCAACGCCTGGGTTGAGGGGACCATCGACTTCTTTACAGTCCAGGGCTACCGGCAATTGGCCGGCAACATCGGCTGTAGCGTCAAGAAGGGCCAGCGGGTCATCGTCGTGGGACGAATCAAGTTGAGGAGCTGGGAAACGGACGGCCAGATCCACCACGTGGCGCAAATCGACGCTGACGCTGTCGGCCACGACCTGAAGTGGGGTTCGGCCAACTACATCCGCACGTCCGGCAACGGGCCGCAGCCCGCTACCGATCCCTTCGCGTCGCAGACCTCATCCCCGGATGCAGACGGCCGCGAGGGGACCCCCGGCGATGACGGCCGCGATCATGACGAATACGACGGCGGAGACCAGGCGGCCCGCACTGTTTTCATCAATGACGAGAGCGGCGACGTGGAGGAGCTCGACGAGGAAACGGGCGAGCTGAAAGGGGCGGCCGCCTGAAGGGCAGCTGGTTCCGCGCGCCCAGCCCCGGCGTCCCGCCACGTCGGGCTGGGCCCGGACCGCACGAAGGCGTCGCCTGCGGAACGGCATCGATGTGAGTTATCCCGGCCGACCCACTAGATTTGTAGGCATGGCGGAATTTATCTACACAATGACCAAGGCCCGCAAGGCCGTTGGCGAAAAACTTATCCTCGACGACGTAAGCATGTCCTTCTTTCCGGGGGCCAAGATTGGCGTTGTCGGCCCGAATGGTGCCGGTAAGTCCACCATTCTCAAGATCATGGCCGGACTGGACACACCGTCAAACGGTGAGGCCCGGCTCAGCCCCGGCTACACGGTGGGCATCCTGCTGCAGGAACCGCCGCTGAACGAGGAAAAGACCGTTCTGGGCAACGTCCAGGAAGGTGTCGGCGAGATCATCGAAAAGATCCAGCGTTTCAACGACATTTCCGAAGAGATGGCCAGCCCCGACGCTGACTACGATGTCCTCCTCGAGGAAATGGGCCAACTGCAGGAAGCGATCGACGCCGCCGATGCCTGGGATCTCGATTCCCAGCTCGAGCAGGCCATGGACGCCCTCCGCTGCCCACCGGCCGACGCCGACGTCACCCTGCTCTCCGGTGGTGAGCGCCGCCGCGTCGCCCTCTGCAAGCTCCTGCTCCAGAAGCCGGACCTGCTGCTCCTGGACGAGCCCACGAACCACCTCGACGCCGAGAGTGTGCTCTGGCTTGAACAGCACCTCTCCGCCTACCCCGGCGCCGTTCTCGCCGTCACCCACGACCGGTACTTCCTCGACCACGTGGCCGAGTGGATCGCCGAAGTTGACCGCGGCCACCTGTACCCCTACGAGGGCAACTACTCCACGTACCTCGAAAAGAAGCGCGCCCGCCTGGAAGTCCAGGGCAAGAAGGACGCCAAGCAGGCCAAGCGTCTCACCGAGGAACTGGAATGGGTCCGATCCAACGCCAAGGGGCGCCAGACCAAGTCCAAGGCCCGTCTGGCCCGCTACGAGGAAATGGCTGCCGAAGCCGACCGGACCCGCAAGCTGGACTTCGAAGAGATCCAGATTCCGCCGGGACCGCGGCTGGGCGGCCTTGTCCTGGAGGCGAAGAACCTGCAGAAGGGCTTCGAGGACCGGACCCTCATTGACGGACTCTCGTTCACCTTGCCGCGCAACGGCATCGTCGGTGTCATCGGCCCGAACGGCGTCGGCAAGACCACCCTGTTCAAGACCATTGTCGGGCTCGAGCCCCTCGACGGCGGCGAGCTGAAGATCGGTGACTCCGTCAAGATCTCCTATGCAGACCAGAGCCGCGGCGGCATCGACCCTAACAAGACTCTGTGGGAGGTCGTCTCCGACGGCCTCGACTACATCCAGGTCGGGCACGTCGAAATGCCGTCCCGCGCCTACGTCGCCGCCTTCGGCTTCAAGGGCCCGGACCAGCAGAAGAAGGCCGGGGTGCTCTCCGGTGGTGAGCGCAACCGCCTGAACCTGGCCCTGACCCTGAAGCAGGGCGGAAACCTTCTGCTCCTCGATGAGCCGACTAACGACCTCGACGTCGAAACGCTCAGCAGCCTGGAAAATGCCCTGCTCGAATTCCCGGGCTGCGCCGTCGTGGTTTCGCACGACCGCTGGTTCCTGGACCGGGTGGCCACCCACATCCTCGCCTACGAAGGCGACGAGGAGAACCCCTCGAAGTGGTACTGGTTCGAAGGCAACTTCGAATCCTACGAGGAGAACAAGGTCGAACGACTGGGACCGGACGCGGCCAAGCCGCACCGCGTGACCCACCGCCGCCTCACCCGCGACTAAGCCACTGGCGGAGGCCACCAGGCGCGACGCGGACCGATAAACGCGGAACAGTAAAGCCGGCTCCCCTATGGGGAGCCGGCCTTACGCATGTCCCCGCAACCGGGGTCCGCAACGCGCAGGGTCAGCCGCGGTCAGCCTTGCGCATCTGGTGCTGCAGGACCTTGGACTGGACCGCGCCCTTGAGCTTGTTCTTGAGGTCCGTGGGAACCCTGATCATGCCTTCCTGCGCCACCGTGGCAACGTGCCGGCCGTCGCGGCTGAAGATCTTGCCGGTCGCCAGGCCGCGGGCGCCCTGGGCGCTGGGGGACTCCTGCACGTAGAGCAGCCACTCGTCCACCCGGACGGGCCGGTGCCACCACATGGCGTGGTCCAGGCTGGCCACGGACATGCCCGGGGTAATCCAGCTCATCCCGTGTTTGCGGAGGATGGATTCCAGCAGGGTGTAATCGCTGGCATAGGCCAGGGCCGCCCGGTGCAGGTCCGGATCCGCCGGCATCGGCCCAAACGTCTTCATCCAGACGGCGTTCCGAGGCTCCTTGTTGCCCTTGGCCGAGACGTACAGCGCCGGGTCGACATGCCGGATGTCGAAGGGCCGCTCGTAGGCCCAGTGGCGTGCCACCGGATGGTCGAACTTGCCCAGCAGGTCGGCGGTGCTGGGCAGCGATTCCGGGTCGGGGATGCCGGCCGGCATCTCGGACTGGTGCTCGATGCCCTCGTCCTCGTCCTGGAACGAGGCGATCATGGAGAGGATGGGCATGCCCTCCTGGTACGCGTGGACGCGCCGCGCCGAGAACGAGCGGCCGTCCCGGAGCCGCTGGACGCCGAAGGTGATCGGCTTGTTGGCATCCCCGGGGCGCAGGAAGTATCCGTGCATGGAATGCACGCCGCGGCCCTCGGGAACAGTCCGGCTTCCGGCGATCAGCGACTGCGCCAGCACCTGGCCGCCAAACACGCGGTGCCGGGGCTGCTGCTGGGAGGGGCCCATGAAGATGTCTTCGTCCGTCCGGGCGCCCTCCAGCTCACCGAGGTTCAGCAGTTGGAGCAGCGAGGAGGTGGGGTCCTGTGTTGGCGGCGCCTGTAATCCGGCTTCGGCTTCAGTCATGGTTCGACTTTAGACGTCCTCCGGGCGCCGTCCCAACGAGGCACAGCCGGTAGAGTCGATATTGTGTCTGACGTCCTTACCCAGTCCCTGCAGTTCACCGATCCACGAGACCTGGCGGATTTGCGTACCTTCGCCACCCGCGCCCGGTCGATCGACGACGGCGCCATCCGGCTCCAGGCATCCGGCCCGGTGCTCGCCGCCTACGTCTGTGTGCTGAGGCCGCGGCTGCTGGGGGAGTCGACCCCGACGATCCTCGGCCTGCGGACCATGGCCCTGGCACACCCGGCGGACACTGACGTCACCGTTCCACTCTCGGCAGTGCTGGACCGGCTGGCACGGGCGGGGGAGAACGACGTCGAACTTCCGTTGCCGCCGGTCACAGTGACCGAATCGTGGGCGGGGGTCGGTGCACCCCGCACCGGATGGGAAGCCGTGGCCACTTTGCGGGACGCCGAGCTGCGCCGGTCCGCCGAGGCCGGGATCACCGAGATCGCCGCGATCATTCCGGACAAACCCGGAGCCTTGATCGTCAACAACGCACGCGCCACGGTCTGGGGCAGGGAACTGCCGGGCGGCGGGGGGCTTCCGCTGGGCGCGGCGTTCGCAGCACTCACCTTGGGCTTCCTGGCCGATGGTGAACAGCAGCTCTACCGGGCCGGGCGCTGGTTCCGGCTCAGCGGAGCCAGGGGGCATGTGCTGGCCAGATCCGGTGCGGGCCTCCAAATCCCCTCGCCAGCGGCTGCCGGCTCGCCGACCCTCTGACCAGCTTGGGGAAAGCCGGGGCGCCTTTCCCCCGCCTCCATTCGAAGGACAGCTCAGAAACCGGCGATGGCGGTTCCGGCCAGAAGTGGATCAGGTGCGGTTCGACCTGCGAGTCCACGACCGGGCCAAAGGCCGCATCCCGTCCGGTGGCGTGGCCGGTCGCCGACGCGATCACGGGCACTGCCTCTCAGTCGCTCTCGACCGGGCAGCCGCCCGCCTCCATTACCGCGGCGCCGCACCACCTGGCAAGAGGGCGGCAGGCCCTCTGACAGTCCTGACCGGGCTGGCATACTGGGCGGATGAGCGGCATGTCTGTGCTGGATCCCCCGGTCGAGCGACACCTTGGCTTCAACGATGCGTTGCATCCGGACCGCCTGTGGGTCCGCGCGCTGCGTTTCGCAGTCGGCGCCTTCGTGCTCATCGCCCTCGCCCGGAAGACTTATGACGCGACGGTCCCAGGCAATGACGTGGACATCGCCCAGCTCTACTCGGAATTCACGGTCCAGTCGAACCTTGTCCTCGGGCTTGTGCTGGTCGCATCAGCCGCCCTGCCGCGGACCCGGCTCCCGGAGTGGCGGGACCACCTTTTCGGTGCGCTGGTCTTCTATCTGGTGATGACCGGCATCATCTATGTTGTCCTGGTAGCCCCGCCGGGCGAGCCGTGGTGGAGCCTGGACATGTACTGGCCCCAGCTCGCACACCACCGCGTCGCTCCGCTGTTCGCGGCGCTCGACTGGCTCCTCGTCACGAGGACCGTGCGCGGCAAGTGGTGGCGGCCGCTGGTGTGGCTCAGCTACCCCGCCGCTTTCCTTGTGTTCTCGTGGGTGCGCGGGGCTATCGACGGCTGGTACGTCTACGACTTCCTGGATCCGACGCTCGACGGCGGTTGGCCGGCGGCGCTCGCTACGACGGCGCAGGTGCTCGTCGCGTTCCTCGTCGTCTCACTACTTCTGCATTTCGCGGGCAATGCCCGTGCCGGGCTCGCAGCGCGGCACGGGCGGCGCTGACCACCGGTCCGCCGACTTGATCACGGGTCCGACAAAGGGTCCACTCGATCGAGGCCACGCGGGACCGCCCGGGGCTAAAGTCACGCTGCGGTGAACGGCGTCAGGCTCCGGAGGGGCTGTTCACCATGGAGAGGGCCGCCCGTTCCATGTAGTCCCACAGTGTCCCCTCGTGGAGCGGCGGGAGCTCCAGGGAGTCGACCGCGGTGCGCATGTGATGCAGCCAGCGTTCCCTGGCTTCCGGCGTCACCCGGAAGGGCTGGTGCCGCATCCTCAGCCGGGGATGCCCGCGCTCCTCGCCGTACGTCGTCGGGCCGCCCCAGTACTGCTCGAGGAACATCAGAAACCGCCGCTTTGCGGGGCCGAGATCCTCTTCCGGATACATCGGCCGCAGCAGCGGATCCGTCGCCACGCCGTCGTAGAACACATCGATGAGCTTCACGAAGGTCTCATGGCCGCCCACGGCGTCGTAGAAGTTGTCCGTGTAGCCGGGCTTGCTGAACGGATCGTTCTGCAACAGCTGCTTAGGCTGGCGGGGTTCGCCGGCGCTGGGAATCGTCATGGTTCTATTCTCCGGCTATCTGCTGGGGTGCGTCGTCGGCCTCGGCCGCCGCCGCGGCCTCCGGCGAAATGTATGTGCCCTGGGAGCGGTTTCCCACCCGCAGGATTTCGCCGTTGCGCAGGTACCAGATGGTGCCGTCGTCCGCCCGGACCCGGGTGATCCGCAGGTTCATGGCTTCCACCGTGCCCACCACCTCGGACGTTTCGATGATGTCGCCAATCCCGTACTGGTCCTCCATGGTGATGAAGATGCCGGCGAGGAAGTCGCGGATCAGTTGCTGGGCGCCGAAGCCGATCGCGATTCCGAGGATTCCGACGCTGGTCAGGATCGGAGCGACGTCCACGTTCAGGTTCTTGAGCACGTACACGGTGGTGAGGATGGACACCAGGACGCCGACCACACTGTTGAGCAGTGCGCCGATGGTGTGGGCGCGCTGGACCCGGCGTTCCTGTTCGAGGGCGCGGAAGGCCGGAGCCACCCAGCGGAAGAGCGGCTTCCTGAAGAGTGAGGTGCCTGCGGCGACGCGTTTTGTGATTCCGACGATCACGAACGACGCCACCAGCCAAATGGTGACGCCGACCCCCAAGCTGATGACGATGCCCGGCAGGTTGATGGCAGAGATGTCCGCAGGGGTGATTGGTTCGATGGTGGTCGGGCTGATCATCGGTGGGCAAACTCCTTGTTGCTGCGCGTTGTTTCTGCGTCTTGGTGCTGTGTCTATTTGCTGCGTCCCGGCTGCCGGCGGGCAGCATTTGGGCTGGGCGCTGGGCCGGGTGTCCGGGCAGGCGGCCGGCGGCCGCCGGGCGCCGAAGACCCTGGCCTCCTTCAACACTAGCGCCGCCGGGTTCGCCCGGGCGCATCCGCGTCCCGCGGGACCCGGCGGGGACGGTCAGCCCGGCTGGTCCCCGACCAGCGCGCTCGGCTCGTGCAGCACCGGGAAATTGACGCTCCGGGCGATGAAGCAGACCCTGTTCGCCGCGGCGTGCAGTTCCGCCAGAAGTTCCTCCGTCACCGGAGCAGCCAGTGTCACCCGGGGCCTGAGCGTGGCAGATTCAAACTGGCCACTGCCGTCACGGTTGGTCCGCATCAGGGCCTCGGCGCGGTCCTCGTAGGCTGTCACCACCACGCCGCTCTTCACGGCGACGTGCAGGAACGACAGCATGTGGCATTGGGACAGCGCCGCCAGCAGCAGCTGTTCCGGGTTGTAGCGGTCCCGGTCACCGTGGAAGGTCGGGTCCGCGGAGCCCCGCAGAACGGGCACCCCCGGGATCTCGATGTCGTGGTCCCGCGAATAGCCGCGGTACGACGCCGTCCCCTCGCCCAGGTTCCCGGTCCAACGGACTGTCAGCGCATAGCGGTGCTCGTCGAGGCTCATGGCTCCAGCCTAGGTCACCTCCCGGCCCCGCTGACCCGCAGCAGGGCCGTTCTGGGTGTCCAAAACGGCCGCTGCTGCGAGCTACCTGGGCGGGGTTACCCGACGTCGGCCTGGCGGGCACGCAGCGCGCGGGCCACGCCGTCGCGGTTCTCCAGCATCATCCGCCGCAGCGCCGAGCTGTCCTCGGGGAGCGAGGCGAGGAACTCATCGGTGCGGTCCACGGTTGCCTGGGTGGTCAGCTGCGCCGGGTACAGCCCGACGACGATCTGCAGGGCCAGCGCATGCGTCCGGTCCCTGACGATGCCCGGGACGGCGTCGAAATATTTCTCGGCGTACGGCTCCAGCAGGGAGGTGTCGAGCACCCGGGTGAAGCCGCTGACGGCCGAACCCTGCAGCGCGTTGGAGAACTCGCCCTTGACCACAATCGATTCCCACGCCGCGGCCTTGGCCTCCGGCGTCGGAATCGCGGCCTTGGCCAGGGCAGCCGCGTTCTGCCCGGTGGCGGTGTTGTCGCGCGCCAGCTCGGCGTCGATCGTCTCGTCGCCCGCGCGGCTGCCGGCGACGAGGGAGGTGATCAGTTCCCAGCGCAGGTCCTGGTCCACGGTGAGCCCCGCCAGCGTCAGGCTGCCGTCCAGGAGTCCGGACACGGTGTCCAGCTGGCCGGAGCTGCGTGCCAGCAGGGCGTAGGACTTTACGAACTGCAGCTGCGCGTCGGAGCCGGCCGGGACGCCGGAGGCGAGTTCCCAAAGCCGGTCGGCGGCGGCAACCGCGGTGGCTTCCTTGTGGTCCGCGGCCACGTAGAAGTTCAGCGTGGTGGCCAGCTGGCGCAGCTGGACCTGGATCACGGACGAATCGGATTCCTCGGCGATGTTAGCCAGGATCAGCTTCACGTAGCCGCGGGCGGGGGTTTCGCCGTCGCGGGCCGCATCCCAGGCCGAGCCCCACACGAGGGTCCGGGGCAGGCTCTGGCTGAAGTCCTTGAGGTGGGCCGTGGCGGTGGCCAGGGACGCCGGGTCGAGCCGGACCTTGGCGTAGGCGAGGTCGTCGTCGTTGAGCAGAATCAGGTCGGGCCGGGCGACTCCGGCCAGCGAGGGCACCTCGGTGCGTCCGCCGTCGACGTCGAGCTCCTCGCGGTGCACGCGTTCCAGCTTCCCGGCGCGGTTGAGGTTGTAGAAGCCGACGGCGAGCCGGTGCGGCCGGATGGTCGGCTGGGCCTCGGTGGCGGACTGCAGGATCGCGAACGACCTGATTGTGCCGTCCTCGCCGACGGACAGCTCGGGCTTGAGCGTGTTGACGCCGGCGGTCTCCAGCCAGAGCCGGCCCCACTGGTCCAGGTCGCGGCCGCTGGCCTTTTCAAGTTCCGCCATCAGGTCGCTGAGTTCGGTGTTCTGCCAGGCGTGTTTGCGGAAGTACTCGCGGACACCGGCCATAAACTCCTCCGGACCCACCCAGGCGACGAGCTGGCGGAGCACCGAGGCGCCCTTGGCGTAGGTGATGCCGTCAAAGTTGACCTCGACGTCCTCCAGATCGTTGATTTCCGCGAATATCGGGTGGGTCGTGGGGAGCTGGTCCTGGCGGTACGCCCAGGACTTCTCCACCGAGGCGAACGTGGTCCAGGCGCGGTCAAACTTGGTGTTTTCCACGGCGGCCAGGTGGGACATGTACTCGGCGAAGGACTCATTGAGCCAGAGGTCGTTCCACCAGCGCATGGTCACGAGGTCCCCGAACCACATGTGGGCCAGCTCGTGGAGCACGGTGATGGCGCGCCGCTCGACCTGGGCGTCGGTGACCTTGCTGCGGAAGATGTAGCCCTCCAGGATCGTCACCGCCCCGGCGTTCTCCATCGCGCCGGCGTTGAATTCCGGCACAAAGAGCTGGTCGTACTTCTCGAACGGGTAGGGGCAGCCGAACTGCGCCTCGAAGAACTCGAAGCCCTGCCGGGTCAGGGCGAAGATGTTGTCCGCGTCGAGGTACTGCATCAGCGACTTGCGGGCGAAGATTCCCAGCGGGGTGACTTTCCCGTCGGCGGAGACCACTTCGCTGCGGACCGACTGGTAGGGCCCCGCGATCAGCGCCGTGACGTAGGAGGAGAGCCGCGGTGTGGGCGCGAATTCCCAGACGGAGCGGGCGGCGCCATCGGTGCCCGGGATGGTCTCGACCCGCACCGGGGTGGGGGAGTTGGACACCACATCCCAGTGCGACGGGCCAATGACCGTGAAGGTGAAGCTGGCCTTGAGGTCAGGCTGCTCAAACACGGCGAACATCCGCCGGGAATCCGGAACCTCGAACTGGGTGTACAGATAGACCTCCTGGTCCACCGGGTCCACGAAACGGTGCAGCCCCTCGCCGGTGTTCATGTACGGGGCCTCGGCGACGACCAGCAGGTCGTTCTCCGCCGCCAGTTCCGGAAGCTGGATGCGGACGCCGTCGGAAACCTCCGCCGGGTCAAGCTCGAGCCCGTTCAGGGTGACACTGAGCACCGCGGCGGTGACCGCGTCGATGAAGGTCGAGGACCCCGGCGTGGCCGAGAACTTCACGGCGGTGGTGGTGCCGAAGACTTTGTCCCCACGGGTCAGGTCGAGTTCGACCTCGTAGGAGTCGACGGCGATCAGCTCGGCGCGCTCGCGCGCTTCGGTGCGCGTCAGGTTCATTCCAGGCAAAATTGGGCCTCCGGGGATGCTTAGGGACGGGGAAAACTCGATACTGTGAAATCATTCTTTCACTTCTGCGGCCCTTGGCAAGTTGCCTTAGGTCACCCCAACATATCGAACCCCGAACCGCCGGGGTAGCGTGGGGGATATGGGAAAGCTGCGGGAATCGGTCGACGCAAGAGCCCTGCGGTTCGCCGTGGGGTTCCCACTGATGCTCGCCGCGGCTTTTGTGGTCTGCGCGTTCCTGATCCGCGCCGATCTGCCCGAGCCGCTGGCGATCCGCTGGACCGGGGACGGTGCAGCGGACTTCGCCCCGTTCGGGGCCGTCGTCGGAGCCGGCGCCGCCATGATTGTGCTGATCGGCTGGGCCGTGCTGGTCCAGGCGGTGCCGCTGTCCCGCCCGGCCATCATGCGCCGGATCATGATGGGCACCGGACTGTTCGTCAGCCTCTTCGTCACCACCGTTCTCGCCGCAGTGCTGGTCGGACAGCTCGGCCTGGAGAATGCGCGGCAGGCACAGGTGGACGTCGCCGTGCTCGCCATGGGCAGCGGCGCCGCCCTGGGCCTGGGCTTCGTGATGGGTTTCGTCTTCAAAGCCGACGAACGCTGGTCCACGGACGACGATCGGGCCATCGAGGCGGCCCTCGCCCGCGAACTTGATCCGGACCTGGCCCGGGATTCGGTGACGCTGTGGGTCCACGCCCGCAGTTCCGTTTTCGTGATGCTCGGGATCGCCACCCTTCTCCCCGCCGCGCTCCTCACCATCGCCGTGCCCTGGCTCGCCGCCCTCCTCGCCGCCCTGGCCCTGTTCGCCGCCGCGTGCCTGTTTGCCCGGCTCCGGGTGGACCGCAGCGGCCTCCGGGTCTTCGCCGCCGGATTCGTCCGGGTCATGGACGTGCCGGCCGCTGCCATCGAGGCGGCGACGCCGAAGGAGGTCCGGGCGGCCACCTACGGCGGCTGGGGCTACCGGAGCCACGGCACCTCGACGGCGCTGCTGGTCAGCAGCGGACCCGCCGTCGTCGTCGACCGGGTGGACGGACGTACCCTGACCGTCAGCGCCGGAAGTGCCACCACGGCGGACAATCTCGCGCAGGTGATTTCGCGGGTGGCGGCACGGGCGCGCCGGGGCGGCGGCGCCACCGGTTCGTGAAGTCCCGCTGGCGCCTGCGGGACCGGCCTGCCGGACCCTGCCACCGCGTGTCCCGGAGGCCCCTGCCCCGGTAGGCTGGGAACAGCCCCCAACCAGCCCCGCAAGCCCCGATGACAGGCCTGCCCCACCGAACGGATACGCCGTGACCCCTTCTGACTTCCCGCGCGTGCACATCGCCACCGACCACGCGGGCATGGAACTCAGCGCCCACCTCGTCAAGCACCTCAGCGCCAAGGGCTACGAGGTCCTCGACCACGGACCCCAGGAATATGACGCCCAGGACGACTACCCCTCGTTCTGCATCAACGCCGCGCGCGCCGTGGTGGCGGACCAGGAGGCCGGCATCAACGCCCTCGGGATCGTCCTCGGCGGCTCCGGCAACGGCGAGCAAATTGCCGCCAACAAGGTCAAGGGCGTCCGCGCCGCGTTGGCCTGGAACCTGTCCACCGCGAAGCTGGCCCGGGAGCACAACGACGCCAACGTGGTCGCCGTCGGCGGCCGCCAGCACAGCGTCGACGAGGCCACCGAAATCATCGAAGCGTTCCTGGCCGAACCCTTCAGCAACGACGAGCGCCACGTCCGCCGGATCGGCAAAATTGGCGCCTACGAGCGCACCGGCGAGGTCATCGACTAGTGCCGGAGGGACACTCCGTCCGGCGGCTGGCGCGCCAGTTCGGCGACGTCTTCACGGGGGAGCGGCTCGCGGTGTCCAGTCCGCAGGGGCGTTTCGTCCAGGGCGCAGCCCTGCTGGACGGCCACACCGTTACCGGCGCCGACGCGCACGGGAAGCACCTATTCCTGGCGTTCGAGCACGGGCTGCTGCTGCATGTCCACCTGGGCCTCTACGGCGCCTGGGACTTCGGCGGCGACGGGACTTTCCGGGGCGCGTCCAGTATCGGGGCGCCCCGCAAGGTGGGGGAGCGGGAGCTCTACGACGACGGCGGAGCGCCCGAGCCGGCCGGGTACGAAGGCCCGCCCGCGCCGGTCGGTGCCGTCCGCGTCAGGCTCGCCAGCGCCCACGGCTGGGCCGACCTCCGCGGCGCGACCACCTGCCAGGCGGTCACCGAAGAGGAAGCGGAGGCTGTCCTGGCCCGCCTCGGTCCCGACCCGCTGCGCAATCTCCCCGGCGACCGCGGGTCCTTCATCGCCGCGGTCCGGGCCAGGCGCACGCCGCTCGCCGCCCTGCTGATGGACCAGAAGGTCATTGCCGGCGTCGGCAACGTGTACCGCGCCGAACTGCTGTTCCGGCAGCGGCTGGACCCGTGGCTGCCCGGGAAGGGGTTGACCGGGGACGATGCCGGACGGCTCTGGGACGACACCGTCGCAGTGATGTCCGACGGCGTCCGCGACGGCCGGATCATCACCACACCCCCGCGCTACTGGGGCGGGACCGGGGGCATCGCCGGGGGAACTCCCGGAGGCGGCTCCCGGAGCGGCCTGCCCGCGGCGGAGGATTCACACTTCGTCTACCGGCGGCAGGGACTGGACTGCAGGGACTGCGGCACGCCGGTGGCCCTGACCGAGCTCGGAGCCCGGAAGCTGTACTGGTGCCCGGCCTGCCAGGCGCCCTGAGGCGGAGGCGAAGACGACCGGCCGCCCGGCGGCAGCCGCACGAGGCAGCAAAACCGGCCGCCCGCCGGCAGCCGCACGAGACAACAAAAAAGCCCCTCCGCACGGAGGGGCTTCTTCATCAGATATCTGAGGGGACGACGGGAATCGAACCCGCGTAATCAGTTTGGAAGACTGAGGCTTTACCATTAAGCTACGTCCCCGGGAACTTGCCTGAACATTCCTGCAAACTTCCGGGCGGCTGTTGAAGCCGGATACAACTAAACCCAATTCAGGGCCCCGGTGTCAAATGTGCAAACCGGCACAAAATGACCGTAGACTGTTCTGTGCACTTACGGGGTGTAGCTCAGCTTGGCTAGAGCACCTGCTTTGGGAGCAGGAAGTCGCAGGTTCAAATCCTGTCACCCCGACTCTGCAAGTACCGCCAGACCCTTGGCGGCGCAGAACCCCACCCCCTAAAACCAGGAGTACTTAGACTGTGAAGAGCGCTGTCGAGAACCTCACCCCCACGCGGGTCAAGCTCAATGTTGAGGTCCCCTTTGAGGAATTGAAGCCCAGCATCGCAGAGGCATACAAGACTGTTGCTTCGCAGATCCAGGTCCCCGGTTTCCGCAAGGGCAAGGTCCCCTCCAAGCTCATTGACCAGCGCGTCGGCCGTGGCTACGTGCTGGAGACCGCCATCAACGACGGCCTCAACGGCTGGTACCAGGCAGCCGTTCAGGAAACCGGCATCCGCCCGCTGAACCGTCCCGAGGTCGAGATCACCGAGGTTCCGGACCCGTCCGCCACCGACGGTGAACTCAAGTTCCACGCCGAGGTTGACGTCCGCCCGGAGATCGAACTGCCCGACTACGCCGGCATCAAGGTTGAAGTTGCCGCCGCCGAGTCCAGCGACGCCGACGTCGACAAGGCCCTGGACGAACTCCGCGGCCGCTTCGGCACGCTGAAGTCCGTGGACCGTCCCGCCGCGGACAAGGACTTCCTGACCATCGACATCACCGCCACCATCGACGGCGCCGAGGTCGATTCCGCCACCGGTCTGTCCTACCAGGTCGGCGCCGGCACCATGCTCGAGGGCCTCGACGAAGCCGTCACCGGCCTCAGCGCCGACGAGGACGCCATCTTCGACACCACCCTCGTGGGCGGCGAGCACGCCGGCGAGTCCGCCCAGGTCAAGGTCGTCGTCAAGTCCGTCAAGGAGCGCGAGCTTCCCGAAGCTGACGACGACTTCGCCCAGCTGGCCTCCGAATTCGACACGCTGGACGAACTGCGCGAGGACCTCGCCAAGCAGGCTAAAGAGTCCAAGGTCGTCGAGCAGGGCGTCGAGGCCCGCGACAAGGTCCTCGACAAGCTTGTTGAACTCGTTGCGGTCCCCGTCCCGGAATCCGTCGTCGAAGAGCAGCTCGAGCAGCACTTCAACGCCGAGAACGCCCACGGCGAAGGCGATCACGACACCGAGGAGCACCGCGCCGAGGTCAAGGCCAACACCGAGCGTGCCTTCCAGAACGAGATCATCCTCGACGCCATCGCGGAAAAGGAAGAAGTCAACGTCAGCCAGAACGAGCTGATCGACTACATCGTCACCACCGCCGGCCAGTACGGCATGGACCCGAACCAGTTCGCGCAGATCATCGATCAGAGCGGCCAGGTCCCGATGATGGTCTCCGAGGTCCGCCGCCGCAAGGCCCTGGCCGTTGTGCTGGGCCAGGCCGAGGTCACCGACACCGAGGGCAACAAGGTTGACCTCAGCGACTTCGTCCGCCCCGGCGGCGAAGAGGCGCCGGTCGAGGCAGCAGCCGAGACCGACGTCGAGGAGGCCGCTTCCGAAGAAGCAGCACCGGAGACCGCCAAGAACGATGACCCGGCAGCAGTAAAGTTCTAACACTTTCTGTTCCCGCAGTTTCCCGCGGCACCCCTGGATCTCTGATCCGGGGGTGCCGCTTTTTAAGCCCGTGATGAACCCTCCGGGGCAATCGTGCGCCGTCAGCGAACAGCCCCGCGCCTGAGCACAAAGCGGACTGGAAAACCGTTAGTGTCCATGTAGGAAAGTTCAGTGATGTCGTCCAGTGGCGTCACCGTCGCCAGCGAGAGGTAAGTACATATGTCACAGCAAGCAGGGGCACCCCGGATGGCTACTGTCGATCCGGCAGCCCAGGATAACTACATTTACAACCGCCTGCTGAAAGAGCGCATCATCTGGCTCGGCTCCGAGGTCCGCGACGAGAACGCCAACGCGATCTGCTCGCAGCTGCTGCTGCTCTCGGCCGAGAACCCCGAGAAGGATATCTACCTCTACATCAACTCACCGGGCGGCTCCGTCACCGCCGGCATGGCCATCTACGACACCATGCAGTTCATCCCCAACGACGTCGTTACCGTCGCCACCGGCCTCGCCGCCTCGATGGGGCAGTTCCTGCTCTCCTCCGGCACCAAGGGCAAGCGTTACGCCACCCCCAACGCCCGCATCCTGATGCACCAGCCTTCCGGCGGCATCGGCGGCACGGCCTCGGACATCAAGATCCAGGCCGAGCTCATCCTGCACATGAAGAAGGTCATGGCCGAACTGACGGCTACTCAGACCGGACAGAGCGTCGACACCATCCTCAAGGACAACGACCGCGACAAGTGGTTCACGGCCAAGGAAGCCCTCGAGTACGGCTTCTTCGACAAGATCGCGGCCCACGCCGGTTCCGTGGCAGGCGGCGGCGGAACCAACGCCAACGGCGCTAACGCAGCCGACGGCGACGGTGCAGTTGACGGCACCGTAACCGGATCCACCGAGAACTGACCGGCACGCAGACAGCAATGAATTCAGGAGCAATGAACATGAACTACAACTTCGGTTCGACTGCCGGTAACCTGCCGAGCAGCCGCTACGTGCTGCCGCAGTTCGAGGAGCGCACCCCCTACGGCTTCAAGCGCCAGGACCCGTACACCAAGCTCTTCGAGGACCGCATCATCTTCCTCGGTGTCCAGATCGACGATGCCTCGGCCGACGACGTGATGGCGCAGCTGCTGGTGCTCGAGTCCACCGACCCGGACCGCGACATAACGCTGTACATCAACTCCCCGGGTGGCTCCTTCACTGCCATGACGGCGATCTACGACACGATGACGTACATCCGACCGGAAATCCAGACCGTCTGCCTCGGCCAGGCGGCCAGTGCCGCCGCCGTGATCCTGGCGGCCGGCACCCCGGGCAAGCGCCTCGCGCTGCCGAACGCCCGCGTCCTGATCCACCAGCCGTCGCTGTCCGGCGGCCAGGGCGGACAGGCCTCCGACCTTGAGATCCAGGCAGCCGAGGTCATGCGCATGCGGGAATGGCTGGAGAACACCCTGGCCAAGCACTCCGGCCGGACCGCGGAGCAGGTCAACTATGACATCGAGCGTGACAAGATCCTCACCGCGGCCGACGCCCTGGACTATGGTCTGATCGACCAGGTGCTGGATTCCCGCAAGATGAAGCCACAGGCAATCACCCGGTAACGGATCATAACGTAATAAGCAGTACCCGACGCCGATGCGGCCCCCATAATGTGGCCGCACCGGCGTCGGCTTTCCACCCATCAGGCCCAAAGTGACCTAGAGTGGAACATGTCACGGCTTGCGTCCCCAGGGGGACGTCCGTGATTCCAGTAACGGGTGCAGCGCTGCGCAGGAGTTCCACAGAGCCGGCAGCACGATACTAAAGGGGTTCACATATGGCTCGGATTGGCGAGAGCACGGATCTGCTGAAGTGTTCTTTCTGCGGAAAGAGCCAGAAGCAGGTTCGGAAGCTCATTGCCGGGCCTGGCGTCTACATCTGCGACGAGTGCATTGAACTCTGCAACGAGATCATTGAAGAAGAACTCGCCGAAGTAGCCGACCTGGGCAGTTTCGAACTGCCCAAGCCCCGCGAAATCTTTGACTTCCTGCAGGAATACGTGATCGGGCAGGAGCCCGCCAAACGCTCTCTCGCCGTCGCGGTCTACAACCACTACAAGCGCATCCAGGCCGGCCATGCCCCCAAGAGCGGCAGCCTCGCCGAAGGTGTCCACCACGACGACGTCGAGATCGCCAAGTCCAACATCCTGCTGATCGGTCCTACCGGTTGCGGCAAGACCTACCTCGCGCAGACCCTGGCCCGCCGGCTCAACGTCCCCTTCGCCGTCGCCGATGCCACCGCGCTGACCGAAGCCGGCTACGTCGGCGAGGACGTCGAGAATATCCTGCTGAAGCTGATCCAGGCCGCTGACTACGACGTCAAGAAAGCCGAACAGGGCATCATCTATATCGACGAAATCGACAAGATTTCGCGCAAGAGCGAGAACCCCTCCATCACCCGGGACGTCTCGGGCGAGGGTGTGCAGCAGGCCCTGCTGAAGATCCTTGAGGGCACGGTCGCCTCGGTCCCGCCGCAGGGCGGCCGCAAGCATCCGCACCAGGAATTTATCCAGATCGACACCACGAACGTGCTCTTCATCGTCGCCGGCGCCTTCGCCGGACTCGAGGAGATCATCGGGTCCCGGTCCGGACGCAAGGGCATCGGCTTCGGTGCGCCGCTCAACGAGGTCAAGAACAACACAGACTCCTACGGCGAGGTCATGCCCGAGGACTTGCTGAAGTTCGGGCTGATCCCGGAATTCATCGGCCGACTCCCGGTTATAACCACTGTGTCCAACCTGGACCGGTCGGCGCTGATCCAGATCCTGTCCACGCCCAAGAACGCCCTCGTGAAGCAGTACCAGAAGATGTTCCAGCTCGACGGCGTCGAACTTGTCTTCGAAGAGGAAGCGCTGAACACGATCGCCGACCAGGCGCTCGAACGCGGCACCGGCGCCCGCGGACTCCGCGCCATCATGGAGGAAGTCCTGCTGCCGGTGATGTTCGACCTACCCAGCCGTGACGATATCGCCACCGTGGTCATCACCGAAGACGTGGTCTCCAAGAAGGCCGAGCCCACGATGATCGCCCACGACGTCAAGCGCCGCAAGTCCGCCTGATCCGGGAGAATTCTGCTCCGGATCGGCCCTGACCCGGAATAAACGCGCCGTAGCGGGCGCTGAAGCTTGTGACGCGCCCGGCTGCACGCCGCAGCAGCGCACCCTTCCCTCGGACTTCCTTAGGAGATCACCTGTGTCTGAATCCCCGACCACCCAAGCAGAGACCACTCAAGCAGAGAACAAGGCCGACTTCTGGTTCGACCCGATGTGCCCGTTCGCCTGGGTGACCTCACGCTGGATCGGCGAGGTGGAAGGCGTCCGCAACATCAGCATGGAATGGCACGTGATGAGCCTTGCCATGCTGAACGCCGGCCGCGAGGAGCTCCCGGAGGACTACAAGGCATTCCTCACCAAGGCCTGGGCGCCCGTGCGGGTCATCACAGCCGCCGCGGAACAGTACGGTACCCAGTACGTCAAGGCGCTCTATGACGCCATGGGCACCAAGATCCACAATGAGGGCAACAAGGACATCGCCGAGGTCATCAGCAAGTCCCTCGCCGAGGTCGGCCTGCCCGCGGAGCTGGCGTCAGCAGGCGAGAACGACGACATCGACGCCAACTTGCGCACGAGCCACGAGGCCGGCATCTCGCTGGTGGGCCAGGACGTGGGCACCCCCATCGTGGCCTTCAACGGAACCGCCTTCTTCGGCCCCGTACTGACCCGGATTCCGCGCGGCGAGGAAGCCGGACGCCTGTGGGACGCCTCGGTAACCCTGGCCTCCTACCCCTACTTCTTTGAAATCAAGCGCAGCCGGACCGAAAGCCCTGAGTTCAACTGAGCGGTCTTTAACCAGCGTCGTGCGGGTGGCTGCCGCTGGCCAAAAGACGCTTAGGAATTACTGTGATGTAGTTCTTTCGCGGCCCTTGCGCATCGTGTGGAGCGGGACAACAATAGTACTTACCCACTTCGAAAGAAGCGGGACGCAGAAACCAAAGATTCAGTGACACTCATCCGACGCAGCCTTCGGCAAAGTCAGATGATGGCTACCAGTGACGAGGTAGGAAGACCTGAAAATCTAAGGATTCTGCCAGGTTGTCTAAGACGTCACGTGACAATCGAAAAGTCGAAGCCCCACCAACGGCAAAACGCTGATGGGGCTTCCCCTTTGCCCAAAAGCAGATTGACTCAAAACAGTTCAGCCAACGCACAGCTCAGCCAACGAACTGGGTGCCATGAGCAGTGAACCGATCGCCAGCTACGCCCTGCTGTCCGACTGCTCCTCGGCAGCCCTGGTCAGCGCGGCTGGCTCCTTGGACTGGCTGTGTTTCCCGCGCTTTGACAGCCCCTCGGTCTTCGGGCGGCTGCTGGGCCCGGAGGCCGGCTTCTGGTCGATCCACCCCGTCGGTGCCCACACCTCCACCCGCCGCTACCTCGGCCCCACGATGGTGCTGGAGACGACCCACACCACCGCGAGAGGCAGCGTCACCGTCACGGATGCCCTCGTGCTCGGCGACGGTAAACGGGGCCACGACCTGGGCTCGGATTCACCCGGGGCCCTACTCCGCCAGATGGCCTGCACCGCGGGGACGGTCGAGCTCGAGATCACCATCCGCCCCCGTCCGGACTACGGCCTCACCCGGCCCCGGTTGCGCGCAGTCGACGGCGGCTTCTTGGCCAGCGCGGGAAGCCAGGCACTTGCCGTCTCCAGCGCGGTTGCCTTCGACCTCCGGGAGGGCACAGCGAGGGCCCGGCTCATTCTCACCGCCGGCGACGTCACGGGCTTCGCCCTCCAGCACTACTTCGCCCCAGACGGTGTCCCCTCCGTCTGGAGCCAGTCCGACATCAGCCGCCGGCTCGCCGACACCGTGCAGGGCTGGACCAGCTGGTCGGAGATCCACCAGAGCTACCGTGGCCCCTGGCAGGACCTTGTCGACGGCAGCGGGCGGATCCTGCAGGCCCTTACCTACTACCCGACCGGAGCGATCGTGGCCGCCCCGACCACTTCGCTGCCGGAGGTGCCCGGAGGCATACGCAACTGGGATTACCGGTACACCTGGATCCGGGATGCCAGCATGACCCTGCAGGCACTCTGGGTGGCCGCCTGCCCGGACGAGGCAGGGAAGTTCTTCCAGTTTCTCGCCACGGCGGCCGCACGCCAGCTGGCCGGCGGGGAGGAGCTGCAGATCATGTTCGGCGTCGGCGGCGAACGCGAGCTGCCCGAACGAGTTCTGGCGCACCTGCCCGGCTGGCGCGGCAGCGCCCCGGTCCGGGTCGGCAACGGTGCGTGGGACCAGCGCCAACTCGACGTCTACGGTGAACTGCTCGACGCCGCCGCCACACTCCCGGAATACCTCGCCGCGCTCGCACCGGACACCCGGCGGTTCCTCGCCGACGCCGCAGACGCGGCGGCTGCACGCTGGCGCTCGACCGACCACGGCATCTGGGAAGTACGCGGGGAGCCACGCCACTACCTGCACTCAAAGCTCATGTGCTGGGTCGCCGTCGACCGGGCCATCAGCCTCGCCGGGATCCTCGGGACACCCGAGCGGGTACCGCGCTGGGCCGAGGCGCGGGAGCAGATCGCGGGTTCCATCCGCAGCGAGGGCTGGAGCCCCGCGGCGAACGCCTACACGCAGGCCTATGGCTCCGAGGACCTCGACGCCTCAGCGCTGATGCTCGCCATCGTGGGGTTCCTCCCCGCGGACGATCCGGGCATGCGTGCCACGATCGAGGCGGTGGAGCAGCGGCTCACCGATCCCCGCGGCCTCGTCTACCGCTACCGGGCCGATGACGGGTTCGCGGGCGAGGAAGGGACCTTTTTGTTATGCACCTTCTGGCTGGCGCAGGCCCTGGCCCTCGCCGGGGAAACCCGCCGCGCCCGGCGAGTCTTCGAACGGGCCGCCGGTTTCGCCACTGACCTGGGCCTGCTGGCCGAAGAGGTCGCACCGGACAGCAACGAGCTGCTGGGAAACTTCCCGCAGGCGTTCAGCCACATCGGCCTGGTCAACGCGGCCTGGGCCATCGGCGAAGCCGAGGCAGACGCCGGAGTGAATCTGCTTAGCTCCTGAGAAGTCCGGCGCGGCGTAGCCAGGATTCGATGTCCGGCCCTGCGCCCTGGACTTCCATACGGTCAAGGCTAAGCGGGCCCGAATCCATTGACCGCCTCCTGGCCGAGACATCAGTCATTCCGGCTGTAAACCAGATCGAGCTCCACCCCTACCTCCAGCAGAAGGAACTCCAGCGCCTGCACGCCAAGCACGGCATCCTCACCCAGGCTCGGTCGCCCATCGGCGGCATCACATCCTACGGCGGCGCCGAGAAGAGCGCCTTCGAGGACCCCACGCTGCTCAAAATCGGCCGTGAGCACGGGAAGTCGGCCGCCCAGATCATGCTGCGCTGGCACCTGCAGCAGGGCCGCTCGGCCATCCCGAATCGGTCAACCCTGGGCGCATCGCCGAGAACTTCGATGTCTTCGATTTCGAACTCACCGAGCAGCAGCGCGCCGCCATCGACGCACTCGACACCGGCGTGCGCGGCGGACCGGACCCGGACAGCATCACGCTCGAAACCTATGGCGTGCCCATCCCGGAGGCCTAACCCGGAGGCCAGTTACACACAGCGCGAGCCGACGTTCTTCCGGGCCCACACTAACCAGCACCAAGGGGTGCCGAACCAGACCGGTTCGGCACCCCTCCTGTCTCCGAGAATCCCGCGTCAGGATCCCGCCAGACGCTAGGCTAGACGCTACGCCTCGGCAGGTGCCAGAACGACGTCGCTCACGGTCAGTTCGCCGTCGCCGACCGCCAGGGTCAGCTCCCGGGCGTTGGCAGCAGCCTTCAGGTCGGCCAGGCCCGCCTTCAGCTGCGTGGTGAGGGATTCCGAGCCCGTGATGGTCGCGGACAGCACCTCGGTGCGTTGCTTGACCTTGGCCTCCGACTTGGCCTTGCGGATGCCGCTGAGCGCAGATCCCACCGTGGCCAGCAGCGTGGTGTCGCCGTCGGTCGCTACTGCGGAGGGCCAGGCGGCCCGGTGCACCGAGCCGGTGCGCCACCAGCTCCAGACTTCCTCCGTGGCGAACGGCAGGAACGGTGCGAAGAGGCGCAGCAGCGTGTCCAGGCTCGTCGCCAGCGCCGCGAGCACGGAAGCCTGCTCGGCCTCGCCTGCGGCACCGTAAGCGCGGTCCTTGATGAGCTCCACGTAGTCATCGGTGAAGTGCCAGAAGAAGCTCTCGGTGATCTGCAGGGCCCGGGCGTAGTCGTAGCCCTCGAACGCCTTGGTGGCCTGCTGGACCACGTCGGCGAGCTGGGCCAGCACCGCCCGGTCCAGGGTGTTGCTGAGCACGGAAAGGTCCCCGGACACCACGGAATTCTCGGTGGCGCCCAGGTTCAGCACGAACTTGGAGGCGTTAAGCAGCTTGATCGCCAGCCGGCGGCCGATCTTCATCTGGGCGATCTCGTAGGCCGTGTCCGCGCCCAGCTTGGCCGAGGCCGCCCAGTAACGGACGGCGTCCGAGCCGTACTCCTCGAGCACGTCGGTCGGGACGATCACGTTGCCCTTGGACTTGGACATCTTCTTCCGGTCCGGGTCCAAAATCCAGCCGGAAATTGCGGCGTGCTTCCACGGCGCGGAGTCCTGCAGCGCGTCGGCGCGCACCGCGGAGGAGAACAGCCAGGTCCGGATGATGTCGTGGCCCTGCGGTCGCACGTCGAAGGGATAGACCTTGGCGAACAGCGCCTCGTCGGTGCTCCAGCCGCCCACGATCTGCGGCGTCAGCGAGGACGTCGCCCAGGTGTCCAGCACGTCGGCGTCGCCGGTGAAGCCGCCCGGCAGATCGCGCTGGGCCTCCTCATATCCGGGGGCCGCGTCCGCTGCCGGGTCCACCGGCAGCTGCGTGTCGGACGGGACGATCGGAGCGGCGTAGTCCGGGTTGCCGTCGGCGTCCAGCGGGTACCAGACGGGCACCGGCACGCCGAAGAACCGCTGGCGGGAAACGAGCCAGTCGCCGTTCAGCCCGGAGATCCAGTTCTCGTACCGGGAGCGCATAAAGGCCGGGTGGAAATCGATCTCGTGGCCGCGGGCAATGAGCCGTTCGCGGCGTTCCGCGTCGCGGCCGCCGTTGCGGATGTACCACTGGCGGGAGGTCACGACCTCGAGGGGCTTGTCGCCCTTCTCGAAGAAATTCACCGGGTGCATGATCTTCTTCGGCTCACCGTCGAGGAGCCCGGCGGCGGTCAGGAGCTCCACCACCCCTTCTTTGGCGCTGAACACGGTCTTGCCGGCGATCGCCGCGAAGCTGGCGCGGCCCTCGTCGGTAGTGATCCACTCCGGGGTCTCGCCGACGATGCGGCCGTCGCGGCCCACGATCGCGCGGGTGGGCAGCTGCAGTTCACGCCACCAGGTGACGTCGGTGAGGTCGCCGAAGGTGCAGACCATGGCGACGCCGGAGCCCTTGTCCGCCTTGGCGAGCGGGTGGGCTTTGACCTCCACCTCCACGCCGAACAGCGGGGACGTGACTTTCTTGCCGAACAGCGGCTGGTACCGTTCGTCGTCGGGATTGGCCACCAGGGCGGCGCAGGCGGCCAGCAGTTCCGGGCGGGTGGTCTCGATGTAGATTTTTTCGCCGTCTTCGGTGAAGAACGGGTACCGGTAGTAGGCGCCCGCGACCTCGCGGTCCTCGAGTTCGGCCTGGGCCACCGCGGTCCGGAAGGTGACGTCCCACAGGGTGGGCGCCTCGGCCATGTAGGCGTCGCCGGCGGCGAGGTTCGCCAGGAAGGCGCGCTGGGAGATGGCCCGGGACTTGTCGTCGATGGTGCGGTAGGTCAGGTCCCAGTCCACGGACAGGCCGAGGGTCTGGAACAGGTTCGCGAAGACCTTTTCGTCCTCGACGGCGAGTTCCTCGCACAGTTCGATGAAGTTCCGGCGCGAGACGACGTCGAAGTCGCGCTGGTTCTTGGCGGGCTCGGCCGGGGGACGGTAGTCGGCGTCGTACGCGTGGGTCGGGTCGCAGCGCACTCCGTAGTAGTTCTGCACCCGGCGCTCGGTGGGCAGGCCGTTGTCATCCCAGCCCATCGGGTAGAAGACGTTTTTGCCGGTCATCCGCTGGTAGCGCGCCATGACGTCGGTCTGGGTGTAGGAGAACATGTGGCCCACGTGCAGCGAACCCGACGCCGTCGGCGGGGGAGTGTCGATCGAGTAGACCTGCTCCCGGGTGGTGTCCGGGTTGAACTTGTAGGTCCCTTCGTCAAGCCAGCGCCGGGTGAGGGCGTCTTCGAGCCCCTCCAGGGCCGGCTTGTCCGGAACGTTGATGGGGGCGGTGGTGGGCGTGTCTGTACCCTGCGTGTCTTCAGCCATGCCGCAATTCTTTCACGGTCCGCGCGCACAGACCGCCGTGCCTGCCGCCGGTGCCGGCGTAGCATGCGCAGATGGAGACATTCGCCGGGCCCTTCGCGATCAAGCGCATCTATGACGAACCCGCCGACGACGACGGCTGCCGGGTCCTGGTGGACCGGCTCTGGCCGCGCGGGATCAGCAAGGAACGCGCGCAGCTTCAGCTGTGGCTCAAGGAGGTGGCGCCCTCCCCGGCGCTGCGGACCGAGTTCGCGCACATGCAGGAGCGCTTCGCCGACTTCCGTGCCGCTTATGAGGCGGAACTCGACGGCAACCCGGCCGTCCAGACGCTGCGGGACCTGGCCGCCGAGCACGGGAAGGTGACGCTGCTGTTCGCGGCGAGGGACCCGCAGGCCAACCACGCCCGGGTCCTGCTGGAGTTCCTGGCGCGCTGACCGCTCCTGCGGCAGCCGAGTTCATCCTGGTTCATCCAGGTTCTCCCGTGGGGAGCCCGGCGCGGGTGCCCGGGGCTTGCCGTTAGGGTGGTGCCATGACTGAAGGAATCCAGAACAAAGCAGCAGTTGTCACCGGCGCGAGCACCGGAATCGGCGAGGCCACCGTGCGCGCGCTCCGGGGAGAGGGCTGGGCCGTGTACGCCGTTGCCCGCCGAGCGGACCGGCTGGCGGCGCTCGCCGCGGAAACCGGCGCTGTCGCCCTTCCGGCGGACGTGACTGACGACGCCGACATCGCCCGGCTCCTCGATGAGGTGACCCGCGCCGGCGGCATCGACACGCTCATCAACATCGCCGGCGGTGCCCGCGGCGCGGACAAGGTGGCCGAGGCCAAGACCGAGGACTGGGAATGGATGTTTGAGGTCAACGTCCTGGGCACCATGAAGCTCACCCGGGCGTTCCTGCCGATGCTGCGCGCCGGCGGTGAAGGCACCGTCCTGAACCTGACCTCGACGGCGGGACTCTCCGCCTATGAGGGCGGCGGCGGGTACAACGCCGCGAAGTTCGCCCAGCACGCCCTCACCGGTGCCCTGCGCCTCGAGGAGGCCGAGCACAACCTCCGGGTGATCGAGGTGGCACCCGGCCTGGTCCAGACCGAGGAGTTCGCCCTGAACCGGCTCGGCGACCAGTCCGCGGCCGCAAAGGTCTACCAGGGCGTCGAGAAGCCGCTGACCGCGGCAGACGTCGCCGACGTCGTCCGGTACGCCGTCACGGCGCCGCACCATGTCAACCTCGACCAGATTGTGATCCGCCCGGTCGCGCAGGCCGCGAATTACAAGCTGATCCGCAAGGCCTAGCTTCGTACCCCGGCGAGGCGTTCACTCGGCGGCCGGCGCTTGCCCGGCAGCGGCCCTTACCGGCACCAAAGCAGCAACGCGGGGTCACTTTCGGCCCATAAACCGGGGTTTTATGGGCCGAAAGTGACCCCGCGTTGCTTGGCCTACCCGGTTGCTTGGCTCACCGGGCGGCCGGGACGGACAGGGTCGCCGTGATGGCGGCGTGGTCCGTGCCGGGCACCCGGTGCACCGAATAGTCGGCGCTGCGCACCGACGGACTGGTCACCAGGTGGTCGATGGTGATGCCGGGGAGGAACAGGTCCTCCATCGGCCAGGTCGGGACCAGGCGTGAACCCTCTGCCATTCCCACGTCCACCATGGCCCGGCCACCGTCCTGCAGTACCCGGCGGAACTCGGCATGGTCGTAACTGGCGTTGAAATCACCGGCCAGCAGCACATTCCCGGAGCGCGATGCCAGCCGGCCGAGAGCGGCGAGGTCGTTGCGCCACTTCGGCAGGCCCACGCCCACCGGAGCCCTGGCATGCACGTTCGTGAGCTCGACGACGGCCCGCTGTCCGCCGGATTCGGCGGTGAGCCGGATCATCTGCATGTTGAAGTGCGAGCCAGGTACTGTCCCGGCGGCGACCAGCCGGTGGGCTGAGAAGACGGCGCTCCCGGAGGCCCTGCCGGCGGGGGCACTGATCCTGTTCGGGAGGAGTTCGGCCAGGCCGGCCTCCGCCAGCCGGTCTTCGAGCGCCTGCGTGTATTCCTGGACCGTCAGCAGGGTGATGCCGTTGTCCCGGACCAGCCGGACGATTTCCGCGGCGTCCGCCTTGCCAAGTTTGGCGTTCAGGCTCATCGTGCGCAGCTCCACCAAGCCCTGCCCGGACGCAGGCCCGGAACCCGCTCCGGAGCCAGCCGCGGGATCCGGCACGGCCCGGGCGTAGTCCAGCGGGACCAGCCAGAAGAGCTGCACTGCGACGAGCCCCGCCGCGGCGCCGGCCAGCCAGCGCCGCCGGCCCATCACTGCGAACAGCAGCGAGGCGCCCGCAGGCAGCACCAGCCACGGTGTGAAGGACACCAGTTGGACCACGGTGATGGGCCATTCCCGTGGCACGGCACGGAAGACCGAGACCACCGCAACGGGCGCCGCCGCCAGCCCGGCCAGCAGCCGCCAGCGGGCCGCCGCCCGGCCCGCGGGCGTTCGCGGGGCCGCATGGCCCCGGGTCCGGAACATCATGGGATTCAGTGTAGGCATTGCGGGCCCGTTCCAGTTGTTAGACTTCTGGTAGCAGCTTTGACCCGGCCATCACCGGTGAGCTTCCGGAAGAACGCCCCGACGCCAGGACTTTCCTGCAACTTAGTGCGCCAGGGCCGGTAGAACCGGACGGGTAAGCCCGTCACAGCAGTCAATGAGCGGCCGACGCCGGCGCTTCCTCGTTTACGGGGATCCGGCGACGGTAAGTGAGGTGGTACCGCGGTGCCGGCGTTGTCGAAAGACAGTGCAGGGGCCGTCCTCGCATCCTGAATGAACCCATTTGTTCACTAGCTCAACCCAGGATGTCGAGATGACTTATTACCCGAAGGCCTCCGCCGCAGCTTCCGGCGCGGGCGCCACCACCTCTGCTTCCAACACCTCTGGTGTGTCGGCCTCCGTGAAGTTCCCGGAGGTCGAAGAACGCATCCTCAAGTACTGGGATGAGGACGGCACCTTCCAGGCAAGCATCGACCAGCGCGACGCCGACCTTCCCGGCGGCGCGCCCGGCAGCAACGAATTCGTCTTCTACGACGGCCCCCCCTTCGCCAACGGCCTGCCGCACTACGGCCACCTGCTCACCGGCTACGCCAAGGACCTCGTGGGCCGCTACCAGACCCAGCGCGGCCGCCGGGTCGAGCGCCGGTTCGGCTGGGACACCCACGGGCTGCCCGCCGAACTCGAAGCCATGAAGCAGCTGGGCATGACGGACAAGACCCAGATCGAGGCGATGGGCATCGACAAGTTCAACGACGCCTGCCGCGCGTCCGTGATGAAGTACGCCGATGAGTGGAAGAGCTACGTCACCCGCCAGGCCCGCTGGGTCGACTTCGAAAACGACTACAAGACGCTCAACGTCGAGTACATGGAGTCCGTGCTCTGGGCCTTCAAGCAGCTGCACGAAAAGGGCCTGACCTACAACGGCTACCGCGTGCTGCCGTACTGCTGGAAGGACGAGACCCCGCTGTCCAACCATGAACTGCGGATGGACGACGACGTCTACAAGAACCGGCAGGACCAGACCGTCACGGTGACCTTCCCGATCACGGCGGGGGAGTCGGAGCTGTCGCGGCAGCTCGCCGGCGTGCAGGCCCTGGCCTGGACCACCACGCCCTGGACACTGCCCACCAATCTGGCGCTCGCCGTCGGGCCCGGCATCGACTACGCCGTGCTGCCGGCCGGCCCGCACGGCATCAAGGCCGCCGCAGCCGACGCGCCCGTCAGCGGCAGCTTCCTGCTGGCAGCCGAGCTGCTGGGCACCTACGCCAAGGACCTCGGCTACGGCGACGGCGCCGAGGGCGTGGCGGCCGCCGAGGCCGCCGTCACCTCCCGCCACACCGGCGCCGAGCTCGACGGGCTGACGTACGAGCCGCTCTGGGACTACTTCGAGGACGCCGAAAAGTACGGCACCGAGAACGCCTGGCGCTTCCTCACCGCCGACTACGTCACCACCACCGACGGCACCGGCATCGTCCACCAGGCCCCCGCCTACGGTGAAGACGATCAGAAGGTCTGTGAAGAAGCCGGCATCCCGGTGGTCCTGTCCGTGGACGAGGGCGCGAAGTTCCTGCCGCTGTTCGGCCACGGCGACCTCGCCGAGATCGCCGGACTCCAGGTCTTCGACGCGAACAAGCCGATCACCCAGGTGCTCCGCGCCCAGGGCCGCCTCGTCCGCCAGGCCAGCTACGAGCACAGCTACCCGCACTGCTGGCGCTGCCGCAACCCGCTGATCTACCGTGCGGTGTCGTCCTGGTACGTCGAGGTCACCAAGTTCAAGGACCGGATGTCCGAGCTGAACCAGGAGATCAACTGGATCCCCGGCAACGTCAAGGACGGCCAGTTCGGCAAGTGGCTCGCCAACGCCCGCGACTGGTCCATCAGCCGCAACCGCTACTGGGGCAGCCCCATCCCGGTCTGGCAGTCCAGCGACCCGGACTACCCGCGCACCGACGTCTACGGCTCGCTCGCCGAGATCGACGCCGACTTCGGCCGGCTGCCGCTGAACAACGCCGGCGAGGTGGACCTGCACCGTCCGTTCATCGACGAGCTGACCCGCCCGAACCCGGATGACCCGCGCACCCCGGCGGAAGGCCAGTCCGTGATGCGCCGCGTCGAGGACGTCCTGGACGTCTGGTTCGACTCCGGCTCGATGCCCTACGGCCAGGTGCACTACCCATTCGAGAACGAGAATTGGTTCGACACGCACAACCCGGCGGACTTCATCGTCGAGTACATCGG
The DNA here is from genome assembly GCF_059383535.1 of Pseudarthrobacter sp. HLT1-3. NCBI lineage: Bacteria > Bacillati > Actinomycetota > Actinomycetes > Micrococcales > Micrococcaceae > Pseudarthrobacter > Pseudarthrobacter sp. HLT1-3. The sequence continues at coordinate 66,273 of NZ_JBWZCJ010000014.1, forward strand.
CCAGACCCGCGGCTGGTTCTACATGCTGCACATCCTCTCCACCGCACTGTTTGACCGGCCGGCGTTCCGCAACGTCATCAGCCACGGCATTGTGCTGGGCTCGGACGGGCAGAAGATGTCCAAGAGCCTGCGGAACTACCCGGACGTTTCCGAGGTCCTGGACCGTGACGGCTCCGACGCGATGCGCTGGTTCCTGATGTCCAGCCCGATCCTGCGCGGCGGCAACCTTGTGGTCACCGAGCAGGGCATCCGCGACGGCGTCCGCCAGGTCATCCTGCCGCTGTGGAACGTGTACAGCTTCTTCACGCTGTACACGAACGCGGCCGGTGGAGCCGGTGGAACAGAGCCGGGGTATGACGCGAAGCTGCGCTATGACGGCTACACCGACACCCTGGACCAGTACCTGCTGGCAAACACCGGGGACCTGGTCCGGAACATGACCGCGGCCCTGGACAGCTACGACATCTCCGGCGCCTGCGACGAACTGCGCAGCTACCTGGACATGCTCACCAACTGGTACGTCCGCCGCAGCCGCCAGCGCTTCTTCGACGAGAACGTGGACGCCTTCGACGCGCTCTACACCGCACTGGAAACGGTGTGCCGGGTTTCGGCCTCGCTGCTGCCGCTGGTCTCCGAGGAAATCTGGCGCGGGCTTACCGGCGGGCGCTCCGTCCACCTGGCCGACTGGCCGGACGCGGAGCTGTTCCCGGCCAACCCGGGCCTCGTCCAGGCGATGGACCGGGTCCAGCAGATCTGCTCCACCGGCTCCTCACTGCGCAAGGCCGCGAACCTCCGGGTGCGCCTGCCGCTGCAGGAACTCACCGTCGTGGCACCCGGCGCGGCCGCGCTGGAAGGCTTCGCCGCCGTCGTCGCCGATGAACTGAACCTGCGTTCGGTCCGCCTGCTCGACGCCGAGAGTGCCTCCCCGGAGGAATTCGGCATCGAGCAGAAGCTCGTGGTGAACGCCCGGGCCGCGGGCCCGCGGCTGGGCAAGAACGTCCAGCAGGCCATCAAGGGTTCCAAGTCCGGCGACTGGTCCGTTCAAACAATCGACGGAGTCGACGGAGTGGTCACCGCCGGCGGCCTGGAACTCGAGCCGCAGGAATACACCCTGGAAACCGTCGTGGCCGAGGCCGCGGAGGGCGAGGGATCCCGCGCCGCCGCCGTTTTGCCAGGCGGCGGATTCGTAGTCCTCAATACCGAGGTCACCCCGGAGCTCGAAGCCGAAGGCGCGGCCCGGGACATGGTCCGCGCCATCCAGCAGGCCCGCAAGGACGCCGGACTCAACGTCAGCGACCGGATCCACACCACCGTCACCGCACGGCAGGACGTCATCGACGCCCTGCTGGCCAACGCGGAGCTCGTCAAGACCGAAACCCTGACCCTTGAGCTGGAAACGGTTCCGGCCGACGTCAAGGAACCCCAGGTCAGCGTTGCCAAGAAAGTTGAGGCCTGAACCATGACCGACGAATTCTCCGTAGAAAGCGTCTACGCCGAACTGCTGGGCCGCGCCCCGGAAAACAAGATGGAGCCGCGGCTGGCCCCGCTGCACCGGGCGATGGACATCCTGGGGGAGCCGAACAAGGCGTTCCCGATCATCCACGTCACCGGCACCAACGGCAAAACCTCCACCGCCCGCATGATCGAGGCGGGGCTGCGCGCCCACGGCCTGAGCACCGGGCGCTACACCAGCCCGCACCTGTCCAAGGTCACCGAACGGATCAGCATCGACGGCGAACCGGTGTCGGATGAGACCTTCGTCCGGATCTGGGACGAGATCCGCCCGTACCTGGCCATCGTGGACGGCGAACTCGAGGCCGAGGGCCAGCCCCGGCTAACCTACTTCGAGTGCCTTACCATCCTGGGTTTCGCGGTCTTTGCCGACCAGCCGGTCAACGTCGCCGTCATCGAAGTGGGCCTGGGCGGCATCACCGACGCGACCAACGTCGGCGACGGCCAGGTCTTTGTGGTCACCCCGATCTCGCTGGACCACACCGAACTGCTCGGTGACACCACCGAGGACATCGCGCACGAAAAGGCCGGCATCATCAAGCCCGGCGGCTTCCTGGTCAGCGCCGCGCAGCCCCGGGACGCGGCCCAGGTCCTGCTGGACAAGGCCCAGGAAACGAACGTCCCGTTCCGCTTCGAAGGTGTCGAGTTCGGCGTCGAATCCCGCACCGTCGCCGTCGGCGGCCAGATGGTCACCATCCAGGGCATCGCCGGCCGCTACGAGGATCTGCTCATTCCGCTGCACGGCGCGCACCAGGCCGAGAACGCCGCCGTCGCGATCGCTGCGCTGGAGGCGTTCTTCGGCGCGGAAAAGCCGCTCGACGCCGAAATCGTGCAGGAGGCCTTCGCCTCCGTCACCTCGCCCGGGCGCCTCGAGGTGGTGCGCACCGCCCCGACGCTCATCGTGGACGCCGCGCACAACCCCGAAGGCATCCGGGTCTCGGCCGAGGCCATCCACGAGGCCTTCAGCTTCACCAAACTCGTGGTGGTGGTTGGGGTCCTGCGCGAAAAGGACGCCGAGGAAATCCTCCGCCAGCTGAAGGAATCACTCGGCGACCTGGCCGCCGAGTACTGCTTCACGCAGTCGAACTCGCCCCGAGCCGTACCGGCCGAGGACCTCGCGGAACTCGCGGTGGAGCTGGGCTTCGGCGAGGACAATATCCACGTGGCGGAGAAGCTCGACGACGCGATCGAGTGGGCGGTGGAACGGGCCGAAGCCAACGAAGACCTCGCCGGCGGCGTCCTCGTCACCGGTTCCATCACGCTGGTCGCGGAAGCACGGATCCTGCTCGGAAAGGCGGACGCCTAGACCATGGCGAAACTCACCAAGGCCCAGCGCGAATGGCGCCCGGGCATGCCCAAGAAACGCCGCTCCACCAAGGTCATGTTCGCGTCCACGGTGCTGCTGCTCGAAGCCTTCGTGGTGCTTTTCGGCACGCTGACCGTGTTCGGGCTGCGGCGGGACGAGTTCCCGCCGGCCCTGATCTTCTCCGTCGGGATCGCGCTGTGCCTCATCTACGCCTTCACCTGCGCGGTGCTGTCCAAACCGTGGGGCGTGGCCCTGGGCTGGGTCCTGCAGATTGTGCTGATCCTGACCGGCATCCTGGAGCCGGCGATGTTCCTCGTCGGCGCCCTGTTCGCCGTGGCATGGTGGTACGGGATCCGCACCGGCATCCGGATTGACCGCGAGGCCGCCCAGCGCGAACGCGACCAGGCCGCCTGGGACGCAGCCCACCCCGAAGACCAGAGCAACTAGACTTATTTCCAACCCACCCCCAACGCATTGGAGCAGCTGTGAGCATTGAGCGCACCCTCGTCCTGATCAAGCCCGACGGCGTCACCCGCAACCTGACCGGCAGCATCATCGCCCGGATCGAAGCCAAGGGCTACACCCTGGCCGAGCTCAAGAAGGTCAACGCGAGCCGTGAACTGCTGGAGCAGCACTACGAGGAGCACGTGGGCAAGCCGTTCTACGAGCCGCTCGTCGAGTTCATGCTCAGCGGGCCCGTCGTCGCAGCCATCTTCGAGGGCCACCGCGTGATCGAGGGCTTCCGCTCGCTCGCCGGCACCACCGACCCGACGACGGCGGCTCCCGGCACCATCCGCGGCGACTTCGGCCGCGACTGGGGCCTGAAGGTGCAGCAGAACCTGGTCCACGGCTCGGACTCCGTGGACTCCGCGGAGCGCGAGATCAAGATCTGGTTCCAGGACTAACTTCCCGGACCCACCCTCCCGCCCCCGCCCGCCGAGGTGACAGCTAAGGCCCATGTTCGTCGCGAACACGGGCCTTAGCTGTCACCTCGGCGGCGTTTAGGCGGCCGTCGGAGCGGGAAGGGTTATGCGGCGGGGATGTGCCTAGTAGCCGGATGTTCCGATGAAGACCTGGATGAAGGCGAAGAAGATGGAGGCAACCACGGCGACGTAAAGCAGCGCGGTGATGATCCAGCCGGAGTCGCCCAGGATCTTGGTGGGGCCCGCGGGGAGCGGGATCACGCCGTGGGTCACGTTCCGGACGGTGACCCAGACGAACAGCGGGATCATCGCGGCCCAGACCACCATGCAGAACGGGCACAGGATGTGGATGGAATACAGCGCCTGCGACCACAGCCACACCACGAAGGCGAAGCCCAGGGTCACACCGGCCTGCAGGCCCAGCCAGTACCAGCGCGCGAACGTGGCTCCCGCGAACATGCCCATCGCTGTGGTGATAATGACCGCGAACGCCACAATGCCCATGAACATGTTGGGGAACCCGAACACCGACCCCTGCCACGTCTGCATGACCTGGCCGCAGGAGATCCACGGGTTCACGTCGCACACGGTCACGTGGCTGGGATCCTTGAGGACCTCCAGTTTTTCCAGCACCAGGGTCCCGGAGGCAAGCCAGCCGACGACGCCGGTGATCAGCAGGAGCCACGCGAACGGGCGGTCGCGGGTCATCGGAGGCAGCGGCCGTTCCGGAGCAGGCGTGCTGGAGGCGTGCTGCTGCTGCACGGCGGCCTGGCCGGTGGCACTGGAGATGCTGGGCATGGAATGGATGTCCTTCGGGTCGGGTGCAACTGGTCCGATTCTATCGCCGGAGACTGAAGGAAGCCCGGGAAGCGACGGCCCTCACCGGTAATTCGGTACACGGTGTGAGCCGGATGACTTGCTTACGCCTGCTTTGTCAGGTCCTGTGAGACAATGATCGTGGCTGGAACCCGATCCACATCCGGATTCCGGTCCGGCGACTTTGTTCCCAAGACCGCCAATGATGAGCAGGGAGCTGCGGATCCTCTGATCCGGGCTGTCCCGCAATGCCATTGGACGGCACCTGGTTGTGGCGTGTAGATCAACGGGTTTCAGAACAATTCCGCCGGCCCTCCAGGGCTGCCGCACCCCACTGCCGGTGCGAACCTGAGGGTATCCAATTGACTTCTGTCGATGCCTGCGGGTGTTGACAAATATTTGCCCCAACGGGTGCCGGATGTGGCGGCACGTCAGGGGCAGGAGTGTCGCCACATATGGATAATGACCAGGTTGTAACAGGCAACGAAGACGCGATTGTCGCGAACGAATCATCCGAAGCAACAGCAACTGCCGCAGCCACGCCGCCGAAGCGGCCGGTCCGGACCCGCCGCAAGGCTCTGCCCAAGACCGGCGCCGCGGCGGACGCAGGCACCGCAGCTGTCACAGAAACCGCAGCTGAAGCCGACACCGCAGCAGACACTGCGGTTCCCGCCGAGGGCGCGGAGGCCCCAGCCGCTGAAGCCAAGGCCAAGGCGCCCGCCCGCCGATCCCGGGCCCGCAAGGTGGCCGAGCCGGCCGCACCCCTTCCGGCGTTCGCTGACGACGCAGCCGAGGCTCCCACCGCTGTGAACCCCGCAGTTGAGACGACGGCGGCCGCGGCCGCTGAGGCGCCTGTCGAGAAGCCGGTCCGGCGCCGCGTCGGCCGCGCCAAAGCTGGAGCCCCCGTGGCGGCCCCGACCGCCGAGACCCCGGCAGAGGAAGCCACCGCGGCCGCCCCGGCGGAAGCGCCGGAGGCAGGCGCCGCAGTGGACACTGCCACCGCCCGCACCGCCCGCGCTGGCCGCACCGCCCGGACCGGCCGCACCGCCCCGTCCGCGGGTTCGGCAGCCCAAGCCCCCGCGACGGCCGCAGCAACTGCAGCAGCCGAAGCGCCGGCGGCAACAGAAGCCCCCGCCGCAGCGGAGGCGCCCGCCGCCGAAGCACGCTCCGCCGCCTCACTCTTCCTCGAGCCGGGCGCGCTCTCCTCGATGATCTTCCAGGCGCCCGACCTGACCGCCGTCGTGCGCCCGGCCCCCGCCGTGGCAGCCGTGGCAGACACGGACGAAGAAGAAGAAGGCGAGGACGGCGAAGACGCAGGCAGCCGCCGTCGGCGCCGCAGCCGCGGCCGCCGCGGACGCACCAGCCGCGGAGCCGACAGTGAGGCCGGCGCCGGAAACGACACCGAAGCCGCCGGAGACGAAGAGGAGGACGGTTCCGAGGAGCCGCTCGAGGACGGCGTGACCTCGCGCCGCCGCCGCCGCCGCCGCCGTGGTGACCAGGACCTCGAACTGACCGGCGGGGAAGACGACGATCCGCCCAACACGGTGACCCGCGTCCGGGCACCCCGTGCGGCCACCGAGGCGCCGGTCAACAACCGTGTCACGTCCCTGAAGGGCTCCACCCGCCTCGAGGCGAAGAAGCAGCGCCGCCGCGAATCACGCGACACCGGCCGCCGCCGCACCGTGATCACCGAGGCCGAGTTCCTGGCCCGGCGCGAATCGGTCGACCGCCAGATGATCGTCCGCCAGCGCGACGACAGAATCCAGATCGGCGTCCTCGAGGACGGCGTCCTGGCCGAGCACTTTGTGTCCAAGACCCAGCAGGATTCCCTGATCGGCAACGTCTACCTGGGCAAGGTCCAGAACGTGCTGCCGTCGATGGAAGCCGCCTTCGTTGACATCGGACGCGGCCGCAACGCCGTGCTCTACGCCGGTGAAGTCAACTGGGAGTCCGTCAACCTCGAGGGCAAGCAGCGCCGGATCGAAAACGCGCTGAAGTCCGGCGACTCCGTGCTGGTCCAGGTCACCAAGGACCCGGTCGGCCACAAGGGCGCCCGCCTCACGAGCCAGATCTCACTGCCGGGCCGGTACCTCGTGTACGTTCCCGGCGGGTCCATGACCGGCATTTCCCGCAAGCTGCCCGACGTCGAGCGCAACCGCCTGAAGCGGATCCTCAAGGACCGGCTGCCGGAACACGCCGGCGTCATTGTCCGCACCGCGGCCGAGGGCGCGTCCGAGGAAGAGCTCACGCACGACATCAACCGCCTCCGCGCCCAGTGGGAAGGCATCGAAGGCCAGTCGACCTCCACCAAGATCCTCGCCCCCGAACTGCTCTACGGCGAACCCGATCTGACCATCAAGGTGGTCCGTGACGTCTTCAACGAGGACTTCTCCAAGCTGATCGTCTCCGGCGAGGAGGCTTGGGACACCATCGAGGCCTACGTCACCTACGTGGCGCCCGACCTCGTCGGCCGGCTGGAGAAGTGGACCAAGGACACGGACATCTTCGCGGCCTGGCGGATCGACGAGCAGATCCACAAGGCCCTGGACCGCAAGGTCTTCCTGCCCTCCGGCGGCTCGCTCGTGATCGACCGCACCGAAGCCATGACCGTGGTGGACGTCAACACCGGCAAGTTCACCGGCAGCGGCGGAAACCTTGAGGAAACCGTCACCAAGAACAACCTCGAAGCAGCCGAGGAAGTCGTCCGGCAGCTCCGGCTCCGCGACATCGGCGGCATCATCGTCATCGACTTCATCGACATGGTGCTCGAATCCAACCGCGACCTTGTGTTGCGCCGCATGGTCGAGTGCCTGGGCCGGGACCGGACCAAGCACCAGGTCGCCGAGGTGACCTCACTGGGCCTCGTGCAGATGACGCGCAAGCGGATGGGCACCGGACTGCTGGAAGTCTTCGGCGAGCAGTGCGAAACCTGCGCCGGCCGCGGCATCGTCACCCACGACGAGCCCGTGGAGCACCGCCGCGCCAACGTGGTGGCCGCAGAGCACCACGTACCGCGGACCGAGCACCAGCCCGCCGCACGCACCGAACGCAAGAGCCGCCGCCGCGGCAGGAGCGGCCAGGGCACGGACGAGCAGTCCGTCCCGGCAGCAGTCCACCCGGAGCCCACCGAGGCCGAACGCCACGCCAAGGCCGAGGCAACCCGCGCCGCGCTGGCGAACATCGCCGCAGCGGCGCACGCCGCGCACCTGCACGACGGCGAGACAGCCACCGCTGCCGACGCCCAGTCCCGCCAGGCCGCAGTCGATGCAGTGGTCGAGCTCGCCGCGTCGGAGGAGGCAGCCGGCCGCCCCGCCGCCGTGCTGACGTTCGGCGGTGAGCAGGTCGCCCTGCCCTTCGTCGAACACGCCGACCAGGCAAGTGCGCCCGCACTCACCCTGGACTTGCTGACGGAGGCCTTCGCCCACCTGGGTGAAGCCGAGGCAGCCCCGGAAGCGGCCGCCACCGCAGCAGCCCCGGAACCGGCGGCGGCGGCAGCCCCGGCTGCCCGGACCGCAGCGGCAGCTCCGGCGCGCACCGGCGGAACCGGCCCGGGACGCGCCCAGGCGCCGGGTTCCCAGACCGAGGCAGACACCGCGGGCGGCACCTCGCGCGCCCGCCGCGGCCGCCGCAACCGGAGCGCCAGCCGCGCCCAGGGTGCAGCCAACGAGACTTCGGTGGAACAGCGGAGGGAAACCCCGCAGGCCGCGCCCGTCTCGGTGCACGAGGCCAAGGTCCCGGCAGCACTGCCGGCCGCCAAGCCTGCCGCGAGCGAGCCGATCATCCTCGGTGTCGGCGTTCCGGCGTCCGAGCTCTAACAGCAGAACAGTTCAACCAGGCCGCGGGTGCGGTCCGGACCGCGTAGCAATACGCCAGGTTCGGGCCGTGCCCGCGGCTTCGTTAATGGATCCGGCTAGGCTGGATCCTGACACGGGGTGCCGCATCGAGCCGGCTGAGATCCAAACCCGTTGAACCTGTCCGGTTAGCACCGGCGAAGGGATGTCTTTTATGACCGCCGCCCCATCGTTTCTTCCGCCCGCCCCTGCCGTGCCCGTATCCCGGATCCCGAGGGTGCTGGCGATCGCCGGCTCCGACCCCTCCGGCGGCGCAGGCATCCAGGCCGACCTCAAAAGCATTGCGGCGCACGGCGGCTACGGCATGGCGGCGATCACCGCCCTGACCGCGCAGAACACCCGCGGCGTCAGCGCCGTGCACGTCCCGCCGGCGGACTTCCTGACCGCCCAGCTCGACGCCCTCAGCCAGGACATCAGCATCGACGCCGTCAAGATCGGGATGCTCGGGGATGCCGCCGTGATCGACGCCGTCCGCGGCTGGCTGGCGACGACCCGCCCCGGCGTCGTGGTCCTGGATCCTGTGATGGTGGCGACGAGCGGCGACCGGCTGCTGCAGGAGTCCGCGGAGGCGGCCCTGCACGCGCTGTTGCCCTTCACGGACCTGATCACGCCCAACCTGGCCGAGCTCGCGATCCTGCTCCGGGAAGCGGTCGCCGGGGACTGGGCCGGGGCGCTGGAGCAGGGCAAGCGGCTCGCCGCCCAGACCGGCACCACCGTCCTGGTGAAGGGCGGCCACCTCGACGGCGGCCGGCCCGGCGGCGGGACCGGAGATCCCTCCGGCCAGCTCGACGGCGGCGGCTGCCCGGACGCGCTGGTCAACACCGGCGGGCTCCTGGCCCAGGACCTGATCGTGGTGCCGGGGGAGCGGGTGCCCACCCGCAACAGCCACGGGACCGGCTGCTCGCTGTCCTCGGCGATCGCCACGGTGCAGGCCAGAATCATCGGGCAGGCCGGGACCGGGGACTGGGAGGCTGCGCTCCGGGAGGTCAAGCCCTGGCTCCGGGAGGCGCTGCGCACCTCGGACCGGCTCGACGTCGGCACCGGCAACGGCCCGGTGCACCACTTCCATCACGTCCAGCAGCAGACCGAAAATCATTCCAGCACCGGCCGGGTACCGGCCCAGGGTGAATTCACCGCCGTGCTCCGGGACGCCGCCACCGCCGACCTGGCCGCGATCCACGGGCTGGACTTCATCAGGGGCCTGGCCGACGGGTCGCTGCCGGAGCGGGAATTTGCCTACTACCTCAGCCAGGACGCCCTGTACCTGAACGGCTATTCCCGGGTCCTGGCCCGGGCCGCCGCCATCGCACCCACGGAGGCCGAACAGCTCTTCTGGCTCCGCTCCGCACAGAACTGCCTCGAAGTGGAATCCGAGCTGCACCGGACCTGGCTTGGCGCCGGCACGGCCGGCGTGGCTCCCGGGCCGGTCACCCGGTCCTACCTGGACCATCTGCTGGCCGCCTCGGCCGGCAGTTACGGCGTGCTGGTGGCAGCCGTGCTGCCGTGCTTCTGGCTCTATGCCGAGGTGGGGGAGACCCTGCACGCGCAGTTCCTCGCAGCGGGCGCCCCGGACGCGCATCCGTACGCGGTGTGGCTGCGCACCTACGCCGATGCGGAGTTCGCCGCCGCCACCCGGCAGGCAATCGCCTACACCGACGACGCCGCCCGGGCGGCGTCCCCGGCTGAACGGGACGCCATGACCCTGGTCTTCCGGCAGTCCTCCCGCTACGAGGTCGACTTCTTCGACGCGCCGCGGCTGCACGCCTGACGGCGGGGGCCCGCCGAGCCTGTACGATGGTTGGGCACGGTTCCGGAAGTCGTTACGGCAGGCTCTGTCCATACAGAGTGGCGCCTACCACGTATTTCACGTCGGAACCAGCCTCATTTGCGGCCGAAGGCAAAATTAGCGTAGTCTAGATCTTCGGTGCTTACGCCAACACTTGGGTTATGACCTTGAGGACGCTCCACTTGATTTCGAGTGCGATTGTCCACGGGATAGCTCATGGGTCCCCCCGGGGAACCCACCGGCGTAGAGGCACAGCGTGAGCCGGACCAGAATCTTTGGACCCAGGTTCCGCACGCAAATCTAGTAATAAACGTCGAGAGAAGTGAGTTCCCCAGTGGTGTACGCGATTGTCCGCGCAGGCGGCCGCCAAGAGAAGGTTTCCGTTGGAGACTTCGTTACCCTGAACCGCGTCCCCGGTGGAGCCGGCAGCACCTTTGAGTTGCCCGCACTGCTCCTGGTGGATGGTGACAAGGTCACGTCTGCAGCTTCGGACCTGGCCAAGGTAAAGGTTACGGCTGAGATCCTTGAGGACCTTCGCGGTCCCAAGATCGTCATCCAGAAGTTCAAGAACAAGACCGGCTACAAGAAGCGCCAGGGTCACCGTCAGGAATTGACCAAGGTCAAGATCACCGGTATCAAGTAACTAACCGTTACTGTTCAGGTTTTCAGCAGATTCCCCAGAATTTTAAGGCAGGCATTTCCAAATGGCACATAAAAAAGGCGCGAGTTCCACTCGCAACGGTCGTGACTCAAACGCCCAGTACCTCGGCGTCAAGCGCTTCGGCGGCCAGGTAGTTTCCGCAGGCGAGATCATCGTCCGCCAGCGTGGCACCCACTTCCACCCGGGCGCCGGCGTTGGCCGCGGCGGCGACGACACCCTGTTCGCACTGACCCCCGGCGCTGTCGAGTTCGGCACCCGCCGCGGTCGTCGCGTCGTGAACATTGTGACTGCTGCAGCTGCAGAGTAACAACAAGTCTTAAAACGGTGGGGCGGGCCATTAGGTCCGCTCCACCGGTGTTTTAACCGCATTACAATCATCTTGGGCGTCTTTGGAGGCCCGGGGAACAGCACTGAGGAGATCCACGTGGCGAGCTTTGTAGACCGGGTAGTACTGCACGTATCCGGCGGTACCGGCGGCCACGGCTGTGTCTCCGTCCACCGCGAGAAGTTCAAGCCGCTCGGCGGTCCCGACGGCGGCAACGGCGGCAACGGCGGCGACGTCATCCTGCGTGTCGACCCCCAGACCACCACCCTGCTTGACTACCACCACGCCCCGCACCGCCACGCCACCAACGGCGGCCCCGGGATGGGCGACTGGCGCGCCGGCAAGCACGGCGAAACCCTGATCCTCCCGGTTCCCGAGGGCACCGTAGTCAAGACCAAGGACGGCCGGGTCCTCGCTGACCTCGTCGGCGAAGGCACCGAATACATTGCCGCCGCCGGCGGCATCGGCGGGCTGGGCAACGCATCGCTTTCCTCGCAGAAGCGCCGCGCCCCCGGCTTCGCCCTCCTCGGCATCGAAGGCGAAGCCGCCGACGTCGTCCTGGAACTGAAGTCCATCGCCGACATTGCCCTGGTCGGCTTCCCCTCCGCCGGCAAGTCCAGCCTGATCGCCGCGATGTCCGCCGCGCGGCCCAAGATCGCCGACTACCCCTTCACCACGCTGATCCCGAACCTCGGTGTGGTCCAGGCCGGCGACGTGCGTTTCACCATCGCCGACGTCCCGGGCCTGATCGAAGGCGCCAGCGAAGGCAAGGGCCTCGGCCACCACTTCCTCCGCCACGTCGAGCGCTGCGCCGCCCTGGTGCACGTCCTTGACTGCGGAACGCTCGAATCGGACCGCGACCCGCTCTCCGACCTGGCCGTCATCGAGGCCGAGCTGGAAAAGTACGCCGTGGACATGAGCTTCGCGGGCTCCGACGGCGAAGTCGTCCCGCTGAACCACCGCCCGCGCCTCATCGCACTGAACAAGGTCGACCTGCCGGACGGCAAGGACATGGCCGAATTCGTGCGCCCGGAACTGGAATCCCGCGGCTACAAGGTCTTCGAAATCTCCGCGACCAGCCACGAGGGCCTCCGCCAGCTCGGCTTCGCCATGGGAGAAATCGTCCAGGCCGCCCGCGACGCCGTCGCCGCTGCCCCGCCGAAGGTGCACGCACCGGTGCTCAAGCCCCGCGCGGTCAACGAATCCGGCTTCAAGATCCGCCGCGAGGAGAAGAACCTGGAGCCGCTGTTCCGCGTGCTCGGCGACAAGCCGGTGCGCTGGGTCAAGCAGACCGACTTCACCAACGAGGAAGCCATCGGCTACCTCGCCGACCGTCTGGCGAAGCTCGGCGTCGAAAATGAACTGTTCAAGCAGGGCGCCAAGCCCGGCGACATGGTTGTTATCGGCGAGGACGATGGTGTTGTCTTCGACTGGGAGCCGACCATGATGGCCGGCGCCGAACTGCTGGCGGCGCCGCGAGGCACCGACGTGCGTTTCGCCGACATCGGCGACCGGCCCACCCGCGGCCAGAAGCGCGACGAGCAGGTCGAGCGCCGCGAGGCCAAGGCCGCGGCCCGCGCCGAACTCGAAGCCGAGCGCAAGGCCGGGATCTGGACCGAATCCGTCAGCGGACGCCGGCCCAAGCCGCTCAAGGAGAGTGCCCTGGACGAAGAAAATGAGGAAGTGAACCCGCAGAAGTGAGTGCCAGTTCCGCAGTATTGATCGAGGAACCCAGCAACGACCGGAGCGTGCTCGCCAGAGCGCGCCGCATCGTGGTCAAAGTGGGATCGTCGTCGCTCACCAGCATCAAAGGCGGCATTTCGGAAGAAGCGCTGATTGCACTTTCGGATGCGCTGGCGGTCAAGAGCAACGAGGGCATGGAAATCATCCTGGTGTCCTCGGGTGCAATCGCAGCCGGCCTGGCGCCGTTAGGACTGGCCAAGCGTCCCCGGGACCTGGCCACCCAGCAGGCAGCGGCCAGCGTGGGCCAGGGACTCCTGATGGCGCGCTACACGCACGCCTTCGGCGCCCACGGCGTGACTGTCAGCCAGGTGTTGCTCACAGCCGACGACCTCATGCGGCGCAGCCACCATACGAACGCCTTCCGCGCCCTGAACAGGCTACTGAACCTTGGCGTGGTGCCGGTGGTCAACGAAAACGACACCGTTGCCACGCACAAGATCCGCTTCGGCGACAATGACCGCCTGTCGGCGCTCGTGGCCCATCTGGTGCGAGCCGATGCCCTGGTGCTGCTGTCCGACGTTGACTCGCTCTACGACGGCCCTCCGGCGAAGGGCGCCAAGCGCATTCCCCGCGTGGACGGCCCGCAGGACCTCGAGGGTGTAACCATCGGCGAGCCCGGCAAGGCCGGAGTCGGAACCGGAGGGATGCAGACCAAGGTCGAGGCGGCCATCATGGCGGCCGATTCCGGAATCCCCGCGATGGTTACGTCGACCGCGAATGTCACTGCAGCCCTGGCCGGCGAGGACGTTGGAACGTGGTTCACCGTCAACGGGGCACGCAAGCCGGTGCGGATGATGTGGCTTGCCCACCTCGCACACGTGCAGGGCCGGCTGATCCTCGACGACGGCGCGGTCCGGGCCGTGCGCGACCGCCACACCTCGCTGCTCCCGGCCGGGATCTCCGCGGTTGAAGGCAATTTCGAGGCAGGCGACGCCGTGGAAATGGTCGCTGCCGACGGCACGGTCATTGCACGCGGTCTGGTCAACTACTCCGCTGCGGAGCTGCCCCAGATGCTGGGACGTTCCACGGTGGAACTCGGGGAGTCGCTGGGCCGTGGATTCGACCGCGAGGTTGTTCACGTTGACGACCTGGTTCTGGTTTAGCACGCAGGCCCGCCTAGACTTGAAGGATGACTGAGGCACAGATTTCCCAAGCCGCTGAGACTTCCCACGATGCCACGAAGGCAGCCTCGCTGCCGGACCAGGTGAACGTACAGCCTTCACCGGCCGCCGTCGAGGCCGCCGTCCACGCCATCGCCGACCGCTCGCGTCAGGCCGCCCGCAGGATGGCCCGCGCCAACCGGGCCTGGAAGGACCGCGGGCTGCGCGCCATCGCGGCCGCACTGCTGGAGCGAAAGACCCAGATCCTTGCCGCCAACACCAAGGATGTCGCGGCCGGCAAAGCCAACGGAACATCTGCGGCGATGCTTGACCGGCTGACCCTCACGGGCGCCCGCATCCAGGGCCTCGCTGACGCCCTGGAGAACCTCGCCAACCTGCCGGATCCGGTTGGCAACGTAGTGCGCGGCCAGACCCTCCCCAACGGGCTGCGGCTGCGCCAGATCAACGTGCCCATGGGTGTCGTCGCCGCCATCTACGAGGCGCGCCCCAACGTCACCGTGGACATCGCCGGGCTTGGCCTGAAGAGCGGCAACGCCGTCATCCTGCGCGGCGGGACCGCCGCCGCCGCCACCAACGCCGCCCTGGTCACGGTGCTCCGTGACGCCCTCGATTCGGTGGGCCTGCCCGCCGACGCCGTGCAGAGCGTCGACCAGTACGGCCGGGAAGGCGCCAACGCCCTGATGCGCGCCCGCGGGCGGGTCGACGTCCTGATTCCCCGCGGCGGCCGGGAGCTGATCCAGTCCGTCGTGACCAACGCCAGGGTCCCCGTGATCGAGACCGGCGAAGGCAACGTGCACATCTTCGTGGACGCCTCCGCGAACGAGGAAATGGCCGTGGAGATCCTGCTGAACGCCAAGACCCAGCGGCCCAGCGTGTGCAATACCGTCGAAACCCTGCTGGTCCACTCCGGCTCGACGGTGCTGCCGGCCGTTGCCGCCGCCCTGCGTGCCGCCGGCGTCACCCTGCACACCGACGAGCGGATCCGCGCCGCGCTGCCGGACTCGGTCGATTCGGTTCCGGCGACCGATGAGGACTGGGCAACCGAATACATGGACCTGGACCTGGCCGTGGCGATGGTGGACAGCCTGGACGACGCCGTCAAGCACATCCGCACCTGGTCTACCGGCCACACCGAGGCCATCCTGACCAACGACCTCGGCAACGCCGAGCGGTTCATTGCGGAGGTTGAGTCGGCTGCCGTGATCGTGAACGCGTCCACCCGCTTCACCGACGGCGGCGAACTGGGCCTGGGTGCCGAGGTCGGCATCTCCACCCAGAAGCTGCACGCCCGCGGCCCGATGGGATTGAAGGAACTGACCACCACCAAGTGGATCGTCCAGGGCGAGGGCCAGATCAGGGCCTAGTAACGCTGTAACATGGAACAGAACTCCGGAACGGCGGGGATACCCGCCGTCATCACTTCTTGAACTCACTAGGGGAGAACATGCTGTCGCAGCAGATCGCCACAATCGTCGCCGCCGCCGGCGGATCAGGCCACGAGGAACTCGCGCCGCTTATCGCGCCGCCGTGGGTCGTCGGCGTCGTAATGTTCGCGGTCCTGATGGTCCTGCTGTTCGTCACGCTGTCCTACGGCAACCTGGGCAGGCGCCACGAAGCCGTCGAGGAGCACTCTGACCCGCACCGCCAGCACCCCAACAAGCACGACCACGGCCAAGGGCACTAATATTTCCGCCATCGTGAAGCAGCGCGGCGCCCAGCGCCGCCTGCGGCTGGGTGTGATGGGTGGCACGTTCGATCCCATCCACCACGGCCACCTTGTCGCGGCCAGCGAAGTCGCGGCCAAGTTCGACTTGGACGAGGTGGTCTTTGTGCCCACCGGCCAGCCGTGGCAGAAGATGAGCAAGAAGGTCAGCGAGGCCGAGCACCGGTACCTCATGACCGTCATTGCGACCGCCTCAAACCCCCGCTTCACCGTCAGCCGCGTTGATGTGGACCGGCCCGGGCCGACATACACGATTGACACGCTCCGGGACCTGCACACGCTGCGTCCCGACGCGGACCTGTTCTTCATTACCGGAGCTGACGCCCTGGCGCAGATTCTGTCCTGGAAGGACATCGACGAGCTGTGGTCCCTCGCGCATTTTGTCGGCGTCACCCGTCCCGGCCACGTCCTGGACGGAATGGGCCGGAAGGACGTCAGCCTGCTTGAGGTTCCCGCTATGGCGATCTCCTCGACCGACTGCCGCACCAGGGTGGCGGACGGGAACCCCGTCTGGTATCTCGTCCCCGACGGCGTGGTTCAATACATCGCCAAATACCGACTTTACGGCGGCGACCCGGACACCGGGGACACCTCCGCCGGCAATGGCGCCGCACGCTATGATCGCAGCACCGAGATAGCCCAACCCGCCAGCACCGAATGAGTTTGCCATGAGTCAGGAACAGCCACCGATCCGCAGCCGTCGCGAACTGCGGCAGGCCAGAGATGAACGTCTGGAAGCGAACCAGGATGCCGGTACCCCGGGTCCCGGTGCGGTTCACCCTGCCTCCGAACGCCCGGCCCCGAAAACCCCAGCCGGCCCGCCGCCGTCCCCCACCGCTCCGCCGCTGACCCGCGCCGTGAAGCCCGACGAGCCGACAGAATCAGAAGTGAGCGGCCGCCGTCGAATTCCGGGCCCCGTGGACTCCATCCGCAGCACCACAGGCTCGGAACGGTCCTCACAGGTCCGCGCCCGGGACCGCGCCAACTTGCGCACCATCAAGGAGCTCGCCGAAAAAGAGGGCAACCTCGCCGGCGGCGGTCCGCTCACCCGGCGCCAGCTGCGGCTGCTGCAGTTGGCCGCCGAAACTGCTCCGGCGACCTCCGCCAACCTGATCGTCCCCGCCTCGCCGCGGACCCGCGCGACCCCGGTCGTGCCCCGGCCCGGCAAGGGCCCCGGCGCGGAGCCCGCTCCCGGCGCCAACGCTCCCGCCCCCGGCCCCGACGCCGCCGGGCAGAAGGCCAACACTCCCGCGGCCGGCGCCGCGGCCCCCCGGACGACCGACGCCGGCCCCGCCCGCCGCGGAGGTCAGGCTCCCGAGGGAATGACCGTGGAACAGGCCCTGGCCGCCCGGGAACTCCTGGCCGAGCAGGCCAAGAACCAGCTGGCCAAAATGGAGCACATCAACGCGACCGACCCTGACGCCGTCGACCCTGACGTGCTGGCGGAGCAGATTGCCCTGGCCGAGCGGGCCGCCGTGCTGAACCGGCGGGCCGCCGCGAAGCAGAAACTGGCCGAGCAGAACAGCGCACCGGAACCAGCGCGGAATGATCCCACCACCGCCAACAACCTGGCCATGGTGACGCCCCTGGAGTTCGTCCAGGTCCCCGGCGTGGAGCGGCCCGTCCTCAAGCGCCCTGCCACGTCCTACGTTCCGGTCGTCACCCACCCGGGTCCCCGGGTGGAGCCGGCCCGGAAGTCCGGCAACCGCCGTCCGGCGCCTTTCCGCCAGCGCGGTGATGGCTCCAGCGGCAGCCGCGCCGGAGTGCTGGCCCGCGCCGAAGCCGCCGCCCTTGCCGCCGCCGCACCGGGCGGAACCGCCAAGCCGGCAACCGGAGCTGAGGCCACAGCCCGGCAAGGCGCGGCCAACCCCGCCGCAGCCTTGTCAGAAGAAGACTTCACCGGCAGGGGACCCGTCGCGGCGAATGCCGCCTACGGGCTCGACCCCCTGGACGCGGCCACGGCCGGCCTCGGCCGGGCACGCCGCCTCCGCCTGGTGCAGCTGGCGGTGCTGGCCCTGGGCCTGATTGCGCTGATCGCCGGCATCACGCTGATCATCACCGGCCTCTCCGGTTAGTCAGCTTCGTTCCCGGCCGCGCTGTCTTGGCAGCAGGCCGTTCCACGCATTTTCACAACACAAGCTTTTCACCCCAACAAGGAGTCCCGTGACTGCAACAGATTCATCCATCGCCACAGCCCGCCACGCAGCCCGCGCTGCCGCGGAGAAACTCGCCGAGGACATCATCGCGATGGATGTCAGCGAGCGGCTGGCCCTGGCCGATATCTTCCTGATCGCCTCGGCACCGTCCGAGCGCCAGGTCAACGCCATCGTCGACGGCATTGAAGACGAGCTCTCCAAGTTCGAACTCAAGCCGATCCGCCGTGAAGGTCGCTCCGGCGGCCGCTGGGTCCTGCTCGACTACGGCGACATCGTCATCCACGTCCAGCACGAGGAAGACCGCGTCTTCTATGCACTGGAGCGACTCTGGAAGGACTGCCCAGTGGTGGACCTGCAGCTCGGCGACGACACCTCGGCGAAGGCAGCGGCTGCAGCCGACTCGGAGTAGCAGCCAGGCGTAAAAAGCAGAATATGCCCGATTTGGAATTTTCCAGCGGGCTGTTCTAAGATATTTGAGTTGCTTCGGAGAGATCCGGACAAAAGAGCCGGAGCCGAAAGCGCAAGCAGACGGGGTCGGAGCAACGAAAATTCGGGGCTGTGGCGCAGCTGGTAGCGCACCTGCATGGCATGCAGGGGGTCAGGGGTTCGAGTCCCCTCAGCTCCACCGGACAATCCGCCGGAATCGAAAGATTCCGGCGGATTTTTTTATGGTCTGAAGTAGTCTCCGTTCCACAAATTGGCGGCATGCGCGCGATGTCAAGCTGAGTGGAGTCACTTGGGTTAGCTTGTGACGGTTTCGTCGGGGAGATGATTGATCCCGACGACGCCGGCTGGTGCCTGGAACCTGGGATCACAGACCAACATCGGCATAATCACAACGTCGGCATAACAACTCCAGACCTGCCCGGGCCCGGTCGCTATCAGCACCGGCTTCTCCCGGGGCGTTCTGGACCCCCGCCCCGTGGGCGCGATGGGGCGTGCGCTCTGGTCCTCAATATCGGCTGCGATACGCCACCATGACCGGCGCCCGGCAAGCATCACACCCTCGTCCCAGACGGACGCGAACGTGTGATCGACCGCGTGCCCGTTGGCCCAGCCCGCCGTGATCTTCTCCGCGATCGCGGTCCGATCGACCGTGGAGATGCGGGACGGGTAAGCACGATCCTTCTGCAGGACCGGCTCGGATACCCGGGCGCGGGGCTTGTGCCGGTACTGCCATGTGGATCGTGCGACGCCGGCGATAGCCAACGCGCTACGTTGCGAGCCTGTCATGCGCGTTAGCTCCGCGACGAGCTCGTTCTCCAGCGTCAGGAATTGGACGAGTCGGGGGTCATCGGGTTGTCTGCGGGCTCTTCCTCGCTCATCGCGTGCAAGAGCCCGATAGCTTTTCCCAGCGCGGTGTTGGTCTCCTCCAACTCGCGCACACGCCCGCTCAGCTTTGCGACCTCAGCCGCGTGTGCTTCGCGCTCAGCAGCACGCAATTTCGCCAGCGCTGTGCGCTTATCCGGTGGAATAGTCATCTGACTACCATCTCGCGGAATCAACCCACGGTCGAGGTCACCCTCGAACACCGCGCTCCGCCAACGCCGCAGCCTGTGATAGCTGACCTCGCGCTCTGCCAGCCAGACACCTTTCTGCCCCTGCGGCACGCTCTGATAGTCATGAACGAACTCGAGGATCTCCGCCGCCGTGAACCCTGGACTAATAGACATTCCCTTGCCTCCTACTGATCATGAACTGACTCACAACCAGCTTGACGTAGAGGGATGCCGGCCCTTTTGGCCGCTGACCGGCTCCTTTGTCACCGTCGGGCGTGCCGATTCGCGTGAACCGGAAATGTGGTTTAAGATAAACAGGTTGCTTCAGGGAAGACGGTCCTTCGCGGGACGGAATTCCCCGGCAAATTCGGGGCTGTGGCGCAGCTGGTAGCGCACCTGCATGGCATGCAGGGGGTCAGGGGTTCGAGTCCCCTCAGCTCCACCGAAGAGGTCCTGCTCACTGAGCAGGGCCTCCTTTGTTTTGCCGCCGGGACCGCCAGGCGCCCGTGCACCACAGCGCCCACAGCACCAGCAGCGGCTGGAAGAGCAGGCGGAGTCCGCGGCTCAGGTCAGAATTGAGGCCGAATGAATCGGTGCCGGTGGCGAACTGTGAGATGTTTCCCGGGAAGATTGCCACGAAGAAGGCCGCAACAATCCAGCCGATGGCAGCCCGCCACCGCTGGAGCAGCAGCAGGCTCAGGCCCAGGGCAATCTCCACCAGTCCCGAGGCGACCACCACAAAGTCCTTGTCCAGCGGAAGCCAGGCCGGCACCTGCGCATAGAACGCCTCCCGGCTCCACCAGAGGTGGCTGGCGCCGGCCAGAACAAGGAACACGCCCAGCACCAGCCGGCCGGCGGTCCGCAAGCCGGCGTGCAGCCGGGAGTCCGCGCGGCCGGATTGAACGGGGGGCCGTGCCATGGTGTGCCGCCTTCGCTGGGGTTGGGCCAGCTTAGCAATGCAGCTTGAAAAGCCCCTGGCCCCCAGCACTGCCGAAATGTTGTTATTCCATGGCTGAATTTGGTGGTTTGGCCTGGGACGCTGCGCGTGTTAGACATGGCTCAGACCCAGTCCTCCCACGCGAGTAGGAAGTTATGGCTGAAACGCCTTGGATGCCACCCGGTTGCAGCCGATGAACGGGCGTACGGCGCGATGGATGGATGCGCTGCGCACACACTTATGGCCTCTTCCGGTGGCGGCAGTCGCCCTGGCCGTCGCCCTGGGAACGATGGTGCCCGCCTTGGACGCTGCCGTCGACGGTCATTTGCCCGGGGTCGTTGCCGTTCTCCTCTTCAGCGGTGGACCCGAGGCGGCAAGGTCCGTCCTGCAGGCCATTTCCGGGTCACTCATCACCGTTACGTCCCTGACGTTCTCCCTGACAGTCGTCACGCTGCAGCTGGCCAGCAGCCAGTTCTCGCCACGGTTGCTAAGGACCTTCACCTCGGACCGGTTCGTCCACATCACGCTGGCCCTGTTTCTGGCTGCGTTCGCTTACTCTTTAACTGTCCTTCGAAGTGTGCGCGGCGAGGGCAACGGGAACCAGGCGTTTGTCCCTGAGATCTCCGTCACTGTGGCTTTCGGGCTGGCCATTGCCAGCGTCATCGGCCTCGTGCTGTTCCTGGCACACCTCACCCGGGAAATCCGCGTGGAGACGATGATGCGGCGGGTCAACGTCGAAACGCAGGGGACCATAAACCGCGTCTTCCCCCAGGACCGCTCCAGCCGAGGACCGGAACCGGCACCTGTCCAGACGGCATTCCTTATCAAATCCGCCCGCTCCGGATTCCTGACATCGCTGGATAAAGCATCGCTCATGCAGGCGGCCGCCGACGTGGGAGGAGTCATAAGGCTAGACCGTGAACCGGGAAGTTCCCTGGTCGAAGGCGTTCCCTTCGCGACCGCATGGCCGGTCAAGGCCGGGGAAACCTTCACACCTGCAATCCGGGAAGAGCTGGGAACCAGAGTCAACTCCGCCGTCGCAACGGGGTTTGAACGAACCAACGTCCAGGACGTCGGATTCGGGTTCCGCCAGCTGGTCGACGTCGCCGCACGGGCACTTTCCCCAGGGATCAACGACCCCACCACGGCAGTGCACATCATCGGGCACCTCTCCGCGCTCCTGTGCCGCCTGACGGAGAGAAACCCCGGCCCCGAGCACCTCACTGATGACGAGGGGCGGGTAAGGGTGGTAGTCGCACTGCCCACATTCAAGGACCTTCTGGATATGGCCATGAACCAGCCCAGGCTATATGGCGCGGCGGACCCCGTCGTGGCCGGGCGCCTCCTTGCACTCCTCCAGGAGCTCACCTGGTGCGACCGGAGCGGCCAATATCGGACGGAAATCCTGGAACACCGGGGACGGATGCGCGCGGCTATCGGCGTCGGAAAATACTCACCAGCCGAACGACAGCATCTTCTGGACCTGGCAGACGCTGTGGGCTCCACCCAACCCTATGACTGAGTATCCCCGACCTCTTTCGCTGCTGTTGGCTCAGCGGTTCAGCTTTGTTCTAGGCCTCGGGAGGATGTTTCTGCTCCAGTCACTTTTCCGTAAACACAAGGCAAGCCAGGAGGGTCATGAATGAGTCACCGTCCCCGGCACCGGGCAGGAGAGAAGTCCGTCGGAGGCTGTGGGGAGCGCTCGGCGGGGGAACCGCAGGCTTTGTGCTGGCATCCGTCGTATACCTGTTGATCACTCCTGTACTGGAAGCCAGCACCGGGTTGCTCCGGGAGCTGCAAGGTCTGTTGTGGAATCTTGTTCCAGGCCTCACGGTGCTCGGCGGCGTCACCGGATGGATGTTAGCTGGCCCCAGACGCCCGCGCTGAACACGGCAACTGCTAACCACAAAGTCCTTGAGCATCGGGAGCCGGGGCGGCGGCTTAGCAATGCCGCCGCACAGGCCCCTGGCCCGACCGGCTGGACTAAGATTGGGGACGTGAA
The DNA here is from genome assembly GCF_059383535.1 of Pseudarthrobacter sp. HLT1-3. Classification (NCBI taxonomy): domain Bacteria; kingdom Bacillati; phylum Actinomycetota; class Actinomycetes; order Micrococcales; family Micrococcaceae; genus Pseudarthrobacter; species Pseudarthrobacter sp. HLT1-3. Next base: position 88,634 of record NZ_JBWZCJ010000014.1, read on the forward strand.
TGAGACCCTGCCCCCGTGCCCCGAATGCTCCAGCGAGTACACCTACGAGATGGGGGCGCTCCTGGTCTGCCCGGAGTGCGCGCATGAGTGGTCGCCGGCCGCGGAGCCGGAGTCCGAGGACCAGGAAGCGAAGCCGATCAAGGACGCCGTCGGCAACATCCTTGCCGACGGGGACACCGTGACGGTCATCAAGGACCTCAAGATCAAAGGCAGTTCCACCGTGATCAAGGTCGGCACCAAGGTCCGCGGCATCCGGCTCGTCAACGGCGTCGGCGACCACGACATCGACTGCAAGGTCGACGGCGTCGGGCCCATGCAGCTTAAATCCAGCGTCGTCAAGAAGATCTGAGCCCCATGCCAGCGGGGCTTGACGGCCCGGACCGGTCCGCCGACGTCGTGGTGATCGGCGCCGGCCAGGCGGGGCTCTCCGCCGCTTACCACCTGCAACGCCGGGGCCTTGTCCCGGCAGGGACCGGACCGGCAGACCCTGACCCCGCGGGCGGACCGGCCATGACCTACACCGTCCTGGACGCCGAGGAAGGCCCGGGCGGCGCCTGGCGCCACCGCTGGAAGAGCCTCCGGATGGCCACGGTGAACGGCATCAGCGACCTGCCCGGCATCCCGCAGCCCTCCGTCGACCCGAGGGAAGCCAGCTCAAGCTTCCTGACCCGCTATTTCGGCGGGTACGAAGACCAGCTCGCGCTGGCCATCGAACGTCCCGTCAAGGTCCGGGCCGTTTCCCGCGAGGACACCGACACGGCCGGGCGGCTGCGGATCAGCACCTCCCACGGCGACTGGTCCGCCCGGGCCATCATCAACGCCACCGGGACCTGGACCCGGCCGTTCTGGCCGATCTACCCCGGCCAGGCCTCCTTCCGCGGACGGCAGCTGCACGTCGCGGACTACGTTTCCGCCGAGGAGTTCCGCGGCCGGCACGTGATCGTGGTCGGCGGCGGCATCTCCGCCGTCGGCCTGCTCGACGAGATCTCCCAGGTCACCAGCACCAGCTGGTTCACCCGCCGGGAACCGGTCTGGCGGGACGCCCCCTTCGACCGGCAGGCCGGGCACGACGCCGTAGCCCTCGTCGAGGAGCGCGTCCGGCAGGGCCTGCCGCCGCAAAGCGTCGTGGCGGTGACCGGACTGATCTGGACCCCGGCGCTGCGCGCGGCCGCCGCCCGGGGCGCACTGGAGCGCCGCCCCATGTTCAGCGCCATCGAACCCGGGGGAGTGCGGCTGGCGGACGGCAGCTTCCTGGCCGCCGACGTGATCCTCTGGGCCACCGGATTCCGGGCCGAGCTGGAACACCTCGCCCCGCTGCACCTGCGCGGCCCCGGCGGCGGGATCGCCATGGACGGCACCCAGGTGGCCGTCGAGCCGCGGGTCCACCTGGTCGGCTACGGGCCGTCCTCCTCCACCATCGGCGCCAACCGCGCCGGCCGGACCGCGGTGGCCGGCATCCTGCATTTACTGCGGGAGCAGGATAAGTTTGCGGGGGCCCGCAACCTCACGGCCCCAACACCCTGACTCACAAAAAGGCGGCAGCTCGCGCGTGGCGGACGACACTCTTGAATCCCTCTTCTCCCGGCTGGCCAGATTCCCCGACGTGGAAGCGGCCAACCTGCAGGCCTGGGACGCCACGGACCGGCTCCTGCTGGCCGCCGGAGTGCTGCAGCGCGGCAGCAGAATCGCCATCGTGGGGGACCGCTACGGTGCGCTAACCCTCGGCGCCCTCGCCCCCGGCCCCGGTTCACTCGCCTCCGACGCCGGCCCTCTCGCCTCCGACGCCGGCTCCGGCGGCGGGACCGCTTCGGTCCGGGTGCACCAGGACCTCATCACCGGCGAGCGTGCCCTCCGCCGCAACGCCGCGACACTGGGCATCGACGGCGGCTTCGAACAGCTCCCGCTAGGGGCCAGCCTGCTGGCGGGGGCGAACCTGGTGCTCCTCCAGCTGCCCAAGTCCCTCGCGGAGCTTGAAGAGATTTCCGACGCCGTCGCCCGCCACGCGGCCCCCGACGTCGTGCTGCTGGCTGGCGGCCGGGTCAAACACATGAGCCTGGGCATGAACGCCGTCCTCGAGCGCTACTTCAGCGAGGTCCAGCCCCAGCATGCCCGGCAAAAATCCCGGGTCCTGCTGGCCCGCGGACCCCGGCCCCCCGCGGGCCCGCCGCCGTTCCCCGTCGCCGAGCCCAACACCGAGCTGGGACTGACAGTCTGCGCCCGCGGTGCCGTGTTTGCCGGCACCGGGCTGGACATCGGCACCCGCTTCCTGCTCGAGTTCCTGCCGCAGATGCCGGCCGCACGGCACGCCGTCGACCTCGGCTGCGGCACCGGGATCCTCGCCGCCATGTACGCCCGCAGCAACCCGGGGGCCCGCGTCACGGCCACCGACCAGTCCGCGGCCGCCGTCGACTCCGCCCGGGCGACTGCCGAAGCCAACGGGCTCGCCGACCAGATCACCGTCCGCCAGGACGACGCCATGGAACTGCTGCCGGCCGGTGACGCCGATCTGATCCTGCTCAACCCGCCCTTCCACGCAGGCGCGGCGGTGCATGCCGGGGCCGGCCTCAAACTCATCGAGGCGGCCGGACGCGTCCTCGCTCCCGGCGGGGAGCTGTGGACGGTGTTCAACAGCCACCTTCACTACCAGCCTGCGCTGCAGCGGCTGATCGGCCCGACCCGCGAGGTTGGCAGGAACCCGAAATTCACCGTGACCGCCAGCATCCGGAAATCCGCCGAAGTGTGAAGCAGCGCGCGTGGGTGGCCACGGGGGCGTAACGTACGATTCTGACATAAGCAGTGCGCAGCCAAAGACGTTTAGGGGTTATCAGTGTCTGAGATCCGCCAGCCCTCGCCGCGGCGCGGAACCAATCTGCCCCGTATGGGGGATTTCAACCTCACGGTGATCCTCGACGCCATCCGGCGTTCCCCGGCAGGATTGAGCCGGGTCGAGCTGGCCCAGATCGTGGGGCTGTCCCCGCAGACCATCTCCAACATCTCGCGCCGGCTGCTGGACCAGGAACTCATCTATGAGGCCGGCAAGGAAGGCACCGGACCCGGCAAACCCCGGACCATGCTCCGGCTTAATTCCACCGGAATGTACGCTGTGGGCGTCCACCTGGACCCGGCAGTCACCACGTTCGTGGTGCTGGACCTGGTCGGTGCCGTCGTCAAGCACTCCCGGATCAAGACCCCGTCCGGCACCGACGCCGGAGCCGTCATCGACACCATCGCCGCAGAAATCAAGCAGCTCATCTCGGATTCCGGCGTCGACCCGGCAAGGATCGCCGGCCTGGGCATCGCCTCGCCCGGCCCGATCGACCTCGAGGAGGGCACCGTCGTGGACCCGCCGCTCCTGCTCGGCTGGGACCGGGTGCCGCTCCGCGACGCCCTCGCCGCGGCCACCGGCCTGTCCACCATCGTTGACAAGGACGTCACCAGTGCCGCCGTGGCGGAGACCTGGGCAGGCGGACCGAGCGGCGCCGGCAGCTTCATCTTTATGTACATGGGGACCGGAATCGGGTGCGGCATCGTGCTGAACGATGAAGTCGTGCGCGGCACCTCAGGGAACGCCGGCGAAATCGGGCACATCATCGTCGACCCTGACGGCGCACCCTGTGACTGCGGACTGCGCGGCTGCATCAAATCCACCTGCATCCCGCAGGTGCTGGTGGCCCAGGCGGTCGACGCGGGCGTGCTGGCCGGACCCCTCGAACACATGATCGGTCCCGCCCTGCAGGAGAGCTTCCTCGAACTTTGTGCCGCCGCCGGCGCCGGAGACCCGCGGGCTACGGACATCATCGACCGCTCCGCAGTGCTTGTCGCCCGAGCGGTCTCCTCCGTTACCAACGTCCTGGACGTGGACCGTGTGGTCTTCGGAGGACCGTTCTGGACCTGCCTATCGCAGCGCTACCTGGAACGGATCCCTGAGCTCGTCCGGGAAGGCAGCGCCACCCGGAAGATCCATGAGATCGAGGTGGTTGGCACCGGCGTCGGCGAGGATGTCGGCGCGGTCGGGGCAGCCTGCCTCGTGCTGGAACACACGCTGGCACCCCGCTCGCAGCGGCTCCTGCTGGGGGACTAGCGCTGAAAAGCCCCGCCCTGGGGGACTAGGACAGGCCGCGGCCCGGGGCTATGCCGTCAGTCGATGTCCTCGACGACAGTGCCGAACGGGATCGAATCGTCCAGGTGCGCCTGGTGGTCGTGTGGATGCACCACCACCCGGACCCCATGCAACCTGTCCGCCGCCGACTGCATCAGAATCGGCCGGACCGTGTTGATGAAACTCTCGCTCTTGCCGGCGAGATACTGCTGGTAGCTGGCTGGAAGCTGGATCATGGCAAAAGGATAGTCCTGCGCAGGCACAATGGGGAGGGCTCCCATTTGCCGGAGGCGCAGCCTGAGCAGCTCGAGGACTCCGGAAAATCGGCCCAGCGGGAGAGCAGCCGCGGTCCGGAACGGGAAGAGTATCTCGACGGCACGGTCACCGGACCGCTCACGGACAAGCCGTGGTGAGCCCCCGGGCGAAGAATGTTCTGTGCGGGGCCGGAATGGGGCGTAAAGGTGCGTCTTAATTCGGCAGCCGACTTGAACCGTTTGCCGGGGGGCCCTAGAGTTCTATCCAAGTTACCTCAGTAACGTGTCAGCGATCCTCCGCTGAAGGTCTGCCCCACGGCGGCCGAGGAGGGTGTGGGTGCCCCCATGTGGGCCTGACATTTGCTCACGGAAAACTTCGTATCAGGCGTAACAGTCGCGGCTGCGTCCTGCTGGAGTTTCCTCCGTGTTCCCCAAACTCAATTCACCGACGGACCCCTTGACCGGGCACAGCTGTCGGTGTTCACAGCCAAGGACGCAAATGTCTCCACCAAGCCTTATTGACACCCATCCAAATCTGGCCGGCACGGCCCCGGTCGCACTGTCCTATGAGCTGTTTCCGCCGCGGTCCGCCGCGGCCGCGGAGTCGCTCTGGACCACCATCGGCGAACTGGAAGCCACGGATCCGGACTACGTGTCCGTGACCTACGGCGCCAGCGGCTCCAACCGGAACACCGCCGTCGAACTCATCAACCGCCTCGTCCAGGAAACCACCCTGCGGCCGCTGGCGCACCTGACCTGCGTCGGGAACTCCCCGCAGGAGCTCGCCGACATCATCGGCGAACTGCTCGACGTCGGCGTGCGCGGCATCCTGGCCCTGCGCGGCGACCAGCCCAAGGACGGCAGCGTCCCCGCCGAGGGATCGCTGCGCTACGCCCAGGACCTGATCGAGCTCATCCGCCGGGTCGAACAGCGCCGCTCCGCGCTGCTGTGCGCCGGCAAGGTCGCCGTCGGCGTCGCCGCTTACCCCACCCGGCACCCGGAATCCCCGAGTGAGGCGCATGACGTCGAGGTGCTGCTCGCCAAGCAGCGTTCCGGCGCCGACTTCGCGATCACCCAGGTCTTTTTCCACACCGAGCAGTACGCGGACCTGCTGACCCGGGCACGCCGGGCCGGCGTCACGATCCCGATCATCCCGGGTGTTATGCCGCTTACCAGCCTCCGGCGGCTCGCCCGGCTCAGCGAACTGACCGGCGTCGACCCCGACCCGGTACTTATCGGACGGCTCTCCGCCGCCGATACCGACGCCGAGCGCACCCGGATCGGGGTCAGCGCCACCGTGGACCTGGCCAACGCGGCCCTGGACGCCGGCGCCCCCGGACTGCACCTCTACACCTTCAATGAACACGCCGCGGCCCTTGACGTGCTGGACAAGCTCGCGCTGCCCCGCCCGCGAAGGCGCAACCGGCACAGTACCCACCAGCGCAACCACGGCCGCCGCCAGCTCGCCAGCTGACCGCGGCACCACAACTTCCCTCCGCACCACACCCCCAACACCTAGGGACTTTCGCCATGACTGAACAGATCACGCTCAACCCCACTCCGTTCCCGGCTGCCTCGATCCTGGGCTACCCGCGCATCGGCCGCCGCCGCGAACTCAAGAAGGCCGTGGAGGCCTACTGGGCCGGCAAGATCGACGCCGCCGCCCTTGACGCCGCTGCCAAGGAAATCCAGCTCGGCACCGCCCGGCGCCTCACGGACCTCGGCCTCACCGAAGCCGCCGCCGTTCCCGGCACCTTCTCCTACTACGACCAGGTGCTCGACGCCGCCGCCCACCTCGGCGCCGTTCCCGCCCGCTTCGGCAACCTCCTGGACGCGCAGGGCCAGCTCGACATCGACGGCTACTTCACCCTCGCCCGTGGCAACAAGGACCAGCAGCCGCTCGAAATGACCAAGTGGTTCGACACCAACTACCACTACCTCGTTCCGGAAATCGGACCGGAGACGGACTTCTCGCTCACCTCCAACCGGATCGTTGAGGAATTCACCTACGCCCTCGCCAACGGCGTCGAGACCCGCCCGTACCTCGTGGGCCCGGTCACCTTCCTGCTGCTGAGCAAGGCCTCCGACGGCGCCCCGGCCGGCTTCAGCCCGCTGTCCCGCCTCGAGGACGTCCTGCCGGTCTACACCGCCCTGCTGGAGAAGCTGGCCGCCGCCGGCGCGAGCTGGGTCCAGCTCGACGAGCCCGCCCTCGTGGTGGACCAGGACACTCCGGCCGAGGCGATCCAGGCCGCCGTCGCCCGCTCCTACGAGGTCCTCTCCGCCACCGCCAACCGCCCGCAGCTGTTCGTCTCCACCCCGTACGGTGCGCTTAACGGCCAGCTCGGCACCCTCGCCGCGACCGGCATCGACGCCCTGCACCTCGACGTCTTCAAGGGCGGGGTGCCCTCCGCCGCGGCCCTGGCCGCCCTGGCCAACAAGACCCTCGTCGCCGGCGTCGTGGACGGCCACAACATCTGGCTCAACGACCTTGCTGCCTCGGCGGAGAAGATCGCCGAGCTGAAGAAGTCCGTCGCCAAGCTGGCCGTCAGCACCTCCACCACCACCGCGCACGTCCCGCACGACGTCGACGAGGAAACCCAGCTCTCCGGGCAGCTGCGCAGCTGGCTCGCGTTCGCGGACCAGAAGACGGCCGAGGTCGTCACCCTCGCCGGCCTGCTGACCGACCCGGCAGCTGTCCAGCCGGCCATCGATGAGGCCACCCGCATCATCGCCGACCGCGCCGCAGCCGACGGCGTCCGCCGCGCCGAGGTCCGGAACCGCACCGCGGCCCTGACCGACGCCGACTTCAGCCGCTCCGCCTACGGCGTCCGCGAAGCCGCGCAGACCAAGGCGCTGCACCTGCCGCCGCTGCCCACGACCACGATCGGTTCCTTCCCGCAGACCGGCGAGATCCGCACCGCCCGGGCCCGCGCGAACAAGGGCGAGCTCAGCACCGAACAGTACAAGCAGCTGATGAAGGATGAGATCAAGCGTGTGGTGAAGCTCCAGGAAGAGCTCGGCTTCGACGTCCTGGTCCACGGCGAGCCCGAACGCAACGACATGGTGCAGTACTTCGCCGAGAACCTCGACGGCTTCGACGTCACGGTGCACGGCTGGGTCCAGTCCTACGGCTCACGCTGCACCCGCCCCTCGATCCTGTGGGGCGACGTCACCCGCAGCGCCCCCATCACGGTGGAATGGGCCGAGTACGCGCAGTCCCTCACCAGCAAACCGATGAAGGGCATGCTCACCGGCCCGGTCACCATCCTGGCGTGGTCCTTCGTCCGCGACGACCAGCCCCTGGGCGAGACCGCCAACCAGGTGGCCCTCGCGCTCCGCGACGAGATCGCCGGCCTCGAAGCCGCCGGCATCAAGATCATCCAGGTCGACGAGCCCGCCCTGCGCGAACTCCTGCCGCTGCGCAAGGCCGACCAGGCCGCGTACCTGGACTGGTCGGTGAAGTCGTTCCGGCTCGCCACCGCCGGTGCCGGGGACGCCACCCAGGTCCACACCCACCTGTGCTACTCGGAGTTCGGTGCCATCATCGACGCGATCGACGGCCTCGACGCCGACGTCACCTCGATCGAGGCCGCCCGCTCCCGGATGGAGGTCGTCCACGACCTCGAGTCCCACGGCTTCGGCCGCGGCGTGGGCCCGGGCGTCTACGACATCCACTCCCCGCGCGTCCCGGGCGAGCAGGAAGTCACCGAACTGCTCAGCACCGCGGTCAAGCACGTCCCGTCCCGCCAGCTCTGGGTCAACCCGGACTGCGGCCTGAAGACCCGCGGCTACGCCGAGACCGAGGAGTCCCTGCGCAACCTGGTCACCGCCACCAAGACAGTCCGCGCCGGGCTGCTGCAGGCGGCCCAGTAGCACGCAGCTGCCCTGACCAGCTGGACTGACAGCTGGGTTAGCGAACGCTGAACCAACGACGCCGGCCGGCCACCTTCGAGAGGTGACCGGCCGGCGTCGTACCTTCTTATTCATCGACTGCTGAGCAGAAGCCCTTTAGACCCCTCAAAAGGGCCGTTGCGGAGCAATGGATTGGAGCTTAATCGGTTCAGGACTCCCAGAGGATCTCGTCGTCCACGACGCCGTCCTCGTCCGCGGAGGCCACCAGGACCTCGTCGGTGAAGTGCTTGCCGAGGGTGAAGTCCAGGACGAAGTAGCGTTCCGGCTGGCCGGGGAAGATGCCCACATGGCCCAGCTTCAGCGCCTTGAGGAAGACCGCGTCGGTGAGCTGGCTCTTGTCCTCGACGCCGAACACTGTCTTCAGGTACTCGTCCTTGATCGCGTTGCAGTGGAAGTGCCGGTACTCCTGCGGGCTGGTGCCGTCCTGCTCGAGCTCGTCGGCGATCATTTCGCGGACCTGGTCCACGAGTTCAGGCAGGAAGCGCAGCCGGTAGTCAACCTTGTGCAGCGCCGCTTCATCGAAGCGGTCATGCGCGTTGACATTCAGGTCAAGCTCCACGGTCTCGCCCGCCAGTTCGTGCTTGGCGGTGAAGTTATGGTCCCTGCCGTGGTTAAGCTCGACCTCTCCGAAGTGCTTGCTCGCTACCTTGTTCATATCTTCAACATAGTCCTCAAATCCGGCCCGTTCCAGCATTCCCAAGGTTTTATCCGGTACCGGACCCGGCAGGGCGCCCGGTGCCGGTACATTGGGCGGATGCAAAACGTTGCCCCCGCCGTCGCCCGAGCCCGTGAACTGTTCGACACCGGCGCCACCCGTCCGCTCGCCTGGCGGCTCGAGCAGCTGGGCAGCCTGCGCCGGATGCTGGCCGAACGCCAAACGGAATTCGCCGAAGCGCTGGACAGCGACCTGGGCAAACACGCCACCGAGGCCCTGCTGACGGAAATCGGCTTCGCCACGGCCGAAATCGTGCACCTGGAAAAGAACCTTGAGGCCTGGCTGCGGCCACGCCCCGTCCCCGTGCCGCTTGCCGTGCAGCCGGCCAAGGCCTGGACCGAGCTGACCCCGCTGGGCGTTGTCCTGGTGATCGGCCCATGGAACTACCCGCTGCAGCTGCTGCTCGCCCCGCTGGCCGGTGCCCTCGCCGCCGGCAACACCGTGGTGCTCAAGCCGAGCGAACACGCCCCGGCCACTTCGGCGGCGCTGGCCCGCTGGATCCCGGAATACCTGCCCGGCGCGGCGGAGGTCGTGGAGGGCGGCATCCCGGAAACCACCGCCCTGCTGGCGATGCGCTTCGACCACATCTTCTTCACCGGCGGAGAGGCCGCCGGCAAGGTGGTGCTGCGCGCCGCGGCGGAGCACCTGACCCCGGTCACCCTGGAACTGGGCGGCAAGTCCCCGGCGTACGTGGACGCCACCACGGACCTGGCGAAGGCCGCCAAACGGCTCGCCTGGGGCCGGTTCCTGAACGCCGGCCAGACCTGCGTGGCGCCGGACTACATCCTGGCCACCGAGGACGTGCTGGTGCCGCTGGAACGCGAACTGGTCAAGGCGATCGGCGCGCTGTTCGGCCCGGACGCCTCGCGCAGCGAGTCCTACGGCCGGATCGTCAACGACCGGCACTTCGCCCGGATCGCAGCCCTCGCGGACGGCAGCACCGTGGTCCACGGCGGCGAACGGAACGCCGCCAGCCGCCACTTCGCCCCCACCCTGCTCCGGCCCGCCCCGGGTGACGCCGTGATGGGAGAGGAGATCTTCGGACCGTTGCTGCCGCTGGTCCCGGTCGCCGGGCGGGATGAAGCCATCCGGATCATCAACGACGGCGCCAAACCGCTGGCGCTGTACGTGTTCAGCAACGACGCCGAGACCCGCCGGGCCTTCTCCGAACGCACCTCCTCGGGGGCGCTGTGCTTCGACGTCCCGGCGGCGCACCTGATGGTGCCCGGCCTGCCGTTCGGCGGGGTCGGCGGCAGCGGGATGGGCGCCTACCACGGGGAGCACTCGCTGAAGACGTTCTCGCACGAACGCTCCACCCTGGCCAAGCCGTTCCGGCCGGACACCCTGGAACTGATCTACCCGCCCTACACCCGGACCAAGCACCGGATTGCCAGCGCCCTCGCCGGCACTGGAACAAGCCTGCGGCAGCAGCTGATGCAGCGGTTCCGGAAGGGCTGACTCAGCGCCCGTGCGTTGAATCGGCGCCCGTGCGTTGAATCGGCGCCCCTGCGCTGAGTCAGCCCCTGCGCTGGCCCGCGGGCTTCAGGGCCGGGGAGTTGAAGGTGTCCCCGAGCAGGTCGAGGAAGAGCTGGACCTGCGCGGTCTGCTTCTCATTGATCAGCAGGGCAAAGACGTTGCGCGCCAGCCGGATCTCGGGAACGTCCAGCACCACCACCCCGGCCGGGCGGTGCAGCAGCGCAAGCTCCGGAACCAGCGCCGCGCCGAGCCCCGCCGCGGCCATCTCGAGGCTGGCGTGGAAGTCATCGCTGTAGGCCACCACCCGCGGGTGCAGGTTACAGCTGGCAAAGAGCCGCTCGATCACGGTCGCGTCGGAGGTGCCCGGGTGGTGCACAATCCACGGCATGTCGGACAGGTGGTCGGCCGCGACCTTCGAATCCGTGCCGATGCCCCAGGCCGCGGGCAGCACCACCCGGAAGTCGTCGTCGCCGATCCACTGCCGGTTGACGGTGTGCGGCCAGGCCAGGCCGGACTGGCCCACCTGGTAGACCAGGGCGACGTCGAGTTCGCCGCCGGTGCGCAGGCCCTGGATGGTCTGGGCCGGCTCCGCCACGGACACCCGCAGGTCGATGCCGAGCTTCTTCCAGGCCGGGTTGGCGAGGATCCGCGGCAGCACATAAGTGGCCAGGCTGGGGAAAATACCGAGCCGGAGTTCCTGCCGGGTGGTGTCCCCGGTGCGGGACGCCGCCGCCATCAGCGCCTCGATATCGGTGAGGACCTTCGCCGCGTGCCGGGTCATGACCAGGGCGGCTTCGGTGGGCTGGATGCTGCGGGCGGAGCGCTGGAACAGCTCGACGCCGGTGTCGCGCTCCAGGGCGGACATCTGCTGGGAGACCGCCGACGCCGTGTACCCGAGCCGGGTGGCGGCCGCCGCGAAGGAGCCCATCCGGGTGACTTCGACAAGGGTCCGCAGGTGGACGGGGTTAATCAAGGGTTGCCCTTCGCCTAATTCCGGTGAGCCGGGACCGCAATCCCGCTTCATTCTGGCACATTTGGCAGAAGTGGAAATTGTTGGAAGCCGGACACATCCGCCGGCGCTCCCGCGACGAATTGCCCCTAAGAGGATTCACCAGGACGATTCAGCCAGTCGACGTACCAGCCAACAGGAGCAGATCAGTGTCAGATGCAGCAGGGATTCCCGAGGGCCGGCGGATAGCCGTGATCGGCAGCGGCGTGGCGGGACTGACCGCCGCCTATGTGCTGAACCGGCAGGACACCGTGACTCTCTTCGAGTCCGAGGCCCGACTCGGCGGCCACGCCCACACCCACGACGTGCCGCAGGCCGGCGGCCCGGTGCTCGGGATCGACACCGGCTTCATCGTCCACAACGAGCGGACCTACCCGACGCTGCTGCGGCTCTTCGCCGAACTGGGCATTAAAACGCAGGACTCGGAAATGAGCATGTCCGTCCGTTGCGACGGCTGCGGGCTGGAATACGCCGGCGCCCGGGCCAAGGGCCGCGGCATCCTTCCCCGGCCCGCCACCCTGCTGCGCGGACGGTACCTGCTGATGCTGCTCGAGGTGATGCGCTTCTACCGCCGCGCCAGTGCCCTGCTCGCCGAGGAGACCCCCGCAGGGGAGAACACAGCGGAGAGCTCAGGGGAAAACCCAGTGGACAACTCAGGGGAGCCCGAGCTGACCCTGGGCGAGTTCCTGGCCCGGGAGAAGTTCAGCGGCTACTTCATCTCGCACTTCATGACCCCGATCGTCAGCGCGGTCTGGTCCTGCGACCCCACCACGGCGCTTGCGTACCCGGCCCGCTACCTCTTCACCTTCCTGGCGCACCACGGCCTGCTCGGCGTCTCGGGCTCACCGCAGTGGCGCACCGTCACCGGCGGCTCGCGCAGCTACGTGGACAAGCTCGCCGCCACACTGCCGGACATCCGCCTGGCCAGCCCGGTCACCGGCGTGCGCCGCCACGCGGACGGCGTCACGGTGTCCATCGCCACCGGCGCCGGCACCGTAACCACCGAGACCTTCGACGCCGTCGTGATCGCCACGCACCCGGCGCAGGCGCTGGGCATGCTCAGCGACGCCTCGCCCGCCGAACGCGCTGCGCTCGCCGGGATGCCGTACTCGGTCAACCACACCGTCTTCCACCGCGACTCCGCCGTGCTGCCCTCCAGTGACAACGCGAAGGCGTCCTGGAACTACCGGCTGCCGTCCTGCGACGCCCGCCCGGACAAGGTCCTGGTCAGCTACGACATGACCCGGCTGCAGCGGCTCGAACCCGCCGACGGCGGCCGCTACATCGTCAGCCTGGGCGAATCCGAGCTGATCGCGGACCACACGGTGCTTGAACGGATGGTCTACGAGCACCCGCAGTACACTCCCGAGTCCCTGAAGGCCCAGCAGCGGATCCTGGCGCTCGGCGACGACCGGCTGGCCTTCGCCGGCGCCTACCACGGCTGGGGATTCCACGAGGACGGCGCCCTCTCCGGGGTCCGCGCCGCGGCCCGGCTGGGACGCAGCTGGGACGACGCCGCCGTCGCGCTGAACCAGGAGTACCGGGCCGTCGCGATCGACCCGGACCTGCAGAGCGTCGCCGCGGAGGGCTCATGAGCGCCCCGGCCGCCATCTACCGCACGTCCATCGCGCATGTGCGCCGCACCCCGCTGAAAAACGCCTTCACCTACCGCAGCTACAGCTGGTATGTCGACGTCGACCGGCTTCCCGTGCTGCCCCGCCTGCTCCGGCCGCTCGCCGGCTTCAGCGCCGCGGACCACCTGGGCGACCCGGACGGCACCCTGCGCGGCAATGTCGAGGCGTTCCTCGCCACCCGGGGGATCAGCCTCGACGGCGGCCGGATCACCATGCTGGCCAGCGCCCGGATGTTCGGGCATGTCTTCAACCCGCTGAGCCTGTTCTGGTGCCACGACGCCGCCGGGGAGTTGCGCTGCGTCCTCGCCGAGGTGCACAACACGTACGGGGAGCGGCACTGCTACCTGCTCGAAACGGACGACGCCGGCCGGGCCAGCGTCCCCAAGGCGTTCTACGTCTCCCCGTTCAACGACGTCGACGGCCAGTACCGGATGAAACTTCCGGAACCCGGCGACCGGCTCGCCGTCTCGATCGTGCTGGAACGCGAGGGGCAACAGCCCTTTATCGCCAGCATGGACGGCGAACGCCGCGAAGCCACCGTGCCGAACATCCTCGCCGCGGCGCTCGCGGTCCCGCTGGCACCCCTGCGCGTCTCCGTGCAGATCCGCTGGCAGGGAATTAAGCTTTGGGCACGTCGGCTGCCCATCATCAAACGACCGCACCACCCTTCACAGGAGGCTGTTCAGTGACCATCACCGAAGCGACCGGACCCGCCGCAGGGCGCCCGCACCAGGCGACGTCGGCTGCCCCCACCGGGCTGGCCACGGACACAGAAGCCCCCGACGCTGCCGCACCTGACACAGCTGCAGCTTCTACCGACACCACGTCGGCAGCCGCGACGTCGGCCGCCGCCACTCCGGCGGCAGCGACGGCGACGGCGTACCGGACCGGCGTCCCGTACACCGTCCCGCAGCCGCCCGCGGTGGTCGACGCCGACTTCTGGCCCGGCATCGCCACCGTCCCCTCCGGACTGAAAGCAGCGGTCGCCGGCCGCGTGGCCGAGGCCATCTTCAAGACCGCGGTGCGCCGGCTTCCGCTGGAGGTCCGGTACCCCGACGGCGCCGTGCTCGGCAAAGCCGCTTCCGGCAAAGGCAATGCCGATAAGCCCACCGCCGGGGAGTCAGGGTCCGGCCCGGCCCACCCCGTGATGACGATCAACCGGCCCGAGGCCTTCGCGGCCCGGGTTGGCGACGGCGGCCTGATCGGCCTGGGTGAGTCGTACATGGCCGGCGACTGGGACGCCGAGGACCTCACCGCGGTGCTCGAGGTCTTCGCGGGCAGCGTCGGCAACCTCGTGCCCGAACCGCTGCAGAAACTGCGCGCGCTGTACCTGCCGCGCCAGCCGCGCCGGGAACGCAACACCGAGCAGAACACCCGCTCGAACATCTCCCGGCACTACGACCTCTCCAACGAACTCTTTGCCACGTTCCTGGACGAGACCATGACCTACTCCAGCGCGCTCTTCCCGGCGTCCGGCGAGGCGATCAAGGGCGCGGCCTGGGACGGTCTGGCCGACGCGCAGCAGGCCAAGATCGACCGGCTGCTGGACAAGGCTGGCGTCACCCAGGGCACCAGGGTGCTGGAGATCGGGACCGGCTGGGGGGAACTCGCCCTCCGGGCCGCCCAGCGCGGCGCCACGGTCTACTCGGTCACCCTCTCCAGCGAGCAGCAGGAACTGGCCCGCCAGCGGGTCGCCGAGGCCGGCTACGCCGACGCGGTCACCATCGAACTCAAGGACTACCGCGCCGTCGAAGGCGAGTACGACGCCGTCGTCTCCGTCGAGATGATCGAGGCCGTGGGCTTCGAGTACTGGGCCACCTACTTCCAGACCATCGAACGGGTCCTCGCCCCGGGCGGGAAGGTCGCCATCCAGGCGATCACGATCGCGCACGACCGGCTGCTGGCCACCCGTTCCAGCTACACCTGGGTGCACAAATACATCTTCCCGGGCGGCGTCATTCCCTCCGTGCGGGCCATCGAGGAGATCACCGAGAAGCAGACCGGACTCCGCGTCCGCGAACGCCTCGCCATGGGGGAGCACTACGCCCAGACGCTCCGGCTCTGGGAGGAGCGCTTTATGGCCCGCGCCGCCGAGGTCCACGGCCTCGGCTTCGACGAAATCTTCCAGCGGATGTGGCTGTTCTACCTCTGCTACTCCCGGGCGGGTTTCGAAACCGGCTACCTCGATGTGCAGCAGATCGTGTTGGACAGCCGCAGGGTGGGCGAGCCGGGCGGCGGATCCGCCGCCTGACCGTGCCGCGCCCGGCGTCGCACGTGGCGGCGAACTGGGCGCAGCTGCCGGCGTCGCTCGGCGGCGAACTGAGCGCAGCTGTTAGACGCCTCACGCCGACAAAGGCGGGCACCCTCCTGGTGCCCGCCTTTGTCGTGTTCCCGGACACCATATGTGGTGTTGTGTGGCACCTTCCGGCCCCAAGCGCCGCACCCGCGACACGCCGTCTCCGGGGCGACACGCGGGGGAGTTAATTGTGCAAAGGTACTCCACAGCCTGTGGATTTCGTCCGGTTAAACTGCGGAATTACGGACATTTTGAGACACCCTGCCTGTGGACTGGCGGTGCATTAAATGACATACTTGTAATACATCATCTAGGGGTCCACGTCGGGCTCTTGCACTACATGTAGTATCGACATACAGTTCCAGCGGAGCAGCAATGCTCGCCAGGCAAGGCCAGTAACGGATGAGGATTCCTGTCCCGGATCGGCCCGCCCGGACTACTGGCACCAGAGGCTTACAAGGGGCTCCGCAAGGGGCCCGGCACCAAAGACGCAACAGAGACTCAGCTCAAACGCAGTGGCTAGATCGCAGCAAAAACTACGCAGTACCAAAGACTTCAACAAAGGGGACAGGGACCATGACCGTTACGGTTTACACGAAGCCGGCCTGTGTTCAGTGCAACGCTACATACCGCGCGCTGGACAAGAAGGGCATTACCTACCAGAGCGTCGACATCTCGCAGGATGCGGATGCCCTCGAGCGCCTGAAGGCCCTGGGCTACATGCAGGCCCCGGTTGTCGTCACGGACCAGGACCACTGGTCAGGGTTCCGCCCGGACAAGATCGAAGAACTGGCGCAGGCTGTCTCCGTCGCCGTAGCCTGAACCGCTTCGCAAGAAATCACGTCAGATGAGGTGAGGAACTCCATGGCATTGGCAACAGCCGATACGCCGCTGGCAGCAGACACCGTCCAAACCACCAGCAACCACCTCATCTACTTCTCCTCCACGTCGGAGAACACCGCACGCTTCGTCCGGAAGCTGGGCTTCGACGCGGCACGGATCCCCCTCCACGCGAAGGAACCCGCGCTCGTGGCCACCGAGCCCTTCGTGCTGGTGCTTCCCACCTACGGCGGCACCGGGGGAGAGGGATCCGTTCCGAAACAGGTCATCCGCTTCCTGAACGATCCGCGCAACCGGCAACAGATCCGCGGAGTGATCGCGGCGGGCAACACGAACTTTGGGGACAACTACTGCATGGCCGGCGACATCATCGCCGCGAAATGCAAGGTCCCGCATTTATATCGATTCGAACTCATGGGGACGCCGGAAGACGTCAGCCGAGTACAACAAGGATTGGAACAATTTTGGACACGACTGTCGCAGACACAGAAGTAACCGGGTCCGGCTCCGCCGCAGCGAAGCCCGCCGCCGCCGTCGAAAAGCACGTCGAGAAGCACACCGTCCCGGGTGAGAAGCCGGCGATGCCGGCGGCCTTCCAGGGCCTGGGCTACCACGAGCTCAACGCCATGCTGAACCTCTACGGCCCGAACGGGGAGATCCAGTTCGACGCCGACCGCGAGGCCGCGCACCAGTACTTCCTGCAGCACGTGAACAACAACACCGTTTTCTTCCACGACCTTGAGGAAAAGCTCGACTACCTCGTCAAGAACGACTACTACGAGCGCGAAACCCTCGACCAGTACACGATGAACTTCATCCGCGATCTCTACAACCGCGCGTACAAAAAGAAGTTCCGCTTCGAGACGTTCCTCGGCGCGTTCAAGTTCTACACCTCCTACACGCTGAAGACGTTCGACGGAAAGCGCTTCCTGGAGCGCTACGAGGACCGCGTCTGCATGGTGGCCCTGCACCTGGCCCGCGGCGACGAGCGGCTCGCCACCCAGATGGTCGACGAGATCATCGAGGGCCGCTTCCAGCCGGCCACCCCGACGTTCCTGAACGCCGGCAAGAAGCAGCGCGGCGAGCTGGTCTCCTGCTTCCTGCTCCGCATCGAAGACAACATGGAGTCGATCGGCCGTTCCATCAACTCCGCGCTGCAGCTGTCCAAGCGCGGCGGCGGCGTGGCGTTCGCGCTGACCAACATCCGCGAGGTCGGCGCGCCGATCAAGCAGATCGAGAACCAGTCCTCCGGCGTCATCCCCGTGATGAAGCTTCTCGAGGACAGCTTCTCCTACGCCAACCAGCTCGGTGCCCGCCAGGGTGCCGGCGCGGTGTACCTGCACGCCCACCACCCGGACATCTACCGCTTCCTGGACACCAAGCGGGAGAACGCGGACGAGAAGATCCGCATCAAGACCCTCTCGCTCGGCGTCGTGATCCCGGACATCACCTTCGAGCTGGCCAAGAAGGACGAGGACATGTACCTGTTCTCGCCGTACGACGTCGAACGCGTCTACGGGATGCCGTTCTCCGACGTCTCGGTCACCGAGAAGTACTACGAGATGGTGGACGATTCCCGGATCAAGAAGACCAAGATCAAGGCGCGCGAATTCTTCCAGACCCTCGCCGAGATCCAGTTCGAATCCGGATACCCGTACATCATGTTCGAGGACACCGTGAACCGGGAAAACCCGATCGACGGCAAGATCATCATGTCCAACCTGTGCTCCGAGATCCTCCAGGTCTCCCAGCCCACGACCTACCACGATGACCTGTCCTACGACCAGACAGGCAAGGACATCTCCTGCAACCTGGGCTCGCTGAACATCGCCAAGGCGATGGACTCACCGGACTTCGGCCTGACCATCGAGACCGCCATTCGGTCCCTCTCAGCCGTCTCGGACATGTCCAACATCACCTCGGTGCCCTCGATCGCCCGCGGCAACGACCAGAGCCACGCCATCGGCCTCGGCCAGATGAACCTGCACGGCTACCTGGCCCGCGAGCGGGTGCACTACGGGTCCGAAGAAGGCATTGACTTCACCAACATCTACTTCTACTCGGTGGTGTTCCACGCGGTCCGCGCCTCCAACCGGCTGTCCATCCAGACCGGCCAGACCTTCGGCGGCTTTGAGAAGTCCAAGTACGCCTCGGGCGAGTTCTTCGACAAGTACACGAACCAGGAATGGGTCCCGCAGACCGCCAAGGTCGCGGAACTGTTCAAGAACATCCACATCCCCACGCAGGATGACTGGCGCGAGCTGAAGGCATCCGTCATGGAGCACGGCATCTACAACCAGAACCTGCAGGCCGTCCCGCCGACGGGCTCGATCAGCTACATCAACAACTCCACCTCCTCGATCCACCCGGTGGCGTCCAAGATCGAGATCCGCAAGGAAGGCAAGCTGGGCCGCGTGTACTACCCGGCGCCGTACCTGACGAACGACAACCTGGAGTACTACCAGGACGCGTACGAGATCGGCTACGAGAAGGTCATCGACACCTACGCCGCGGCCACCCAGCACGTGGACCAGGGCCTGTCCCTGACGCTGTTCTTCAAAGACACCGCCACCACGCGCGACATCAACAAGGCCCAGATCTATGCCTGGAAGAAGGGCATCAAGACCATCTACTACATCCGTCTCCGCCAGCTCGCGCTGGAAGGGACTGAGGTGGACGGCTGCGTCAGCTGCATGTTGTAACCGATATCGGTTGATTTTGCTTCAGTACGACGGCGGGCGCCCGCCCGCCGTCGTACGCTTTAACCAGAGACTTAACCCAACTTTTAGGGGATGACATGACCGAGAAGGTCAAGCTGCTTAGCCACGTTGAGGCCATTAACTGGAACCGCATCCAGGACGACAAGGACGTGGACGTCTGGAACCGCCTGGTCAACAACTTCTGGCTGCCGGAGAAGATCCCGCTGTCCAACGACGTGCAGTCGTGGGCGACACTGACCCCGGACGAGCAGCAGCTCACCATGCGCGTGTTCACCGGTCTGACCCTGCTGGACACCATCCAGGGCACCGTCGGCGCCGTCTCGCTGATTCCGGACGCGATCACTCCGCATGAAGAGGCTGTCTATACGAACATCGCCTTCATGGAGTCCGTGCACGCGAAGAGCTACTCCTCCATCTTCTCCACGCTGGCCTCCACCAAGGAGATCGACGAGGCGTTCCGCTGGTCCACCGAGAACGTGAACCTGCAGAAGAAGGCCCAGATCGTCATGGACTACTACCAGGGCGACGATCCCCTGAAGCGCAAGGTGGCCTCCACTCTGCTGGAGAGCTTCCTGTTCTACTCCGGCTTCTACCTGCCGATGTACTGGTCCTCGCGGGCCAAGCTGACGAACACGGCCGACCTGATCCGCCTGATCATCCGCGACGAGGCAGTGCACGGCTACTACATTGGCTACAAGTTCCAGAAGGGCCTGGAGGGCCTGTCCGAGGAGCGCAAGCAGGAGATCAAGGACTACACCTTCGAGCTGCTCTTCGAGCTGTACGAAAACGAGGTCCAGTACACGCACGACCTCTACGACTCCGTCGGCCTGGCCGAGGACGTCAAGAAGTTCCTGCACTACAACGCCAACAAGGCGCTGATGAACCTGGGCTACGAGGCCATGTTCCCGGCCTCCGTCACCGACGTGAACCCGGCCATCCTGTCGGCCCTGTCACCGAACGCGGACGAGAACCACGACTTCTTCTCGGGGTCGGGTTCGTCTTATGTGATTGGCAAGGCTGTTAATACTGAGGATGACGACTGGGACTTCTAGGTTGTGTGGTTCGTCCGTCGTCCTTCTTCTTCTTCTCCGTTCCGTCCGTCCGGTCCATTTACCTTCTTGGTTGACCGGACACTTGGTCTTTTCGTCCAGTTAGTTTGTCGCTAGTGCACTTGGGTCTTTGGTCCTTCGGATGCCGACGCGGTGGCGGCGACGCCCGCCGGCCTGCGGTTCGCGGGTAGTTTGCGAGGGCCGGCGTGTCGGTGGTTATTTCGGATGTCTTCGGTACTTGACCGTGCAACGTGGGGGCGACCTAGACGTAAGCAACCAGATTACGCGCGTTCGGGGGGGAGAGTTCGGCTCGTTTGGAAGTAGTGGAACTGTTATTCGGAAGCCAAAGGGGCATCATTGAGTTACGAAAGCGAGTTGCGGCGCCTGCGTTCTGAATAATCCAGGCACAGGGGCGACGTTGCCAAGGCTTCTGGGGTGGTGGCAGCTCAACGGAAGAAGGCAGCAGACGCGAGCAGTGCGGCCAGCAGATCGACAAGCACGTCGACAGTCAAAAGCAAGCTTGCCGAAGCGGAGCGTGCGACTAAGGCAGCAAATGACGCCGAGAAGAAGCGCGCTGATTCCGAAACCAAACTCGCTGGCATCGAAACGAAGGTCTACGCCACTCAACAGAAGTACGAGAAGGAACAACGAGACGCGCAGACTAAGGCCTTCGCCCAGCTGAGGCGGGAAAATGATCGGGCTGCCCTTCAATTTCGCGCTCCTGCTCGAATTGGATCAGCGATCTCGGCCGCCCTGCCTGTCACTGCAACATCAGACGTGTTCCTCTCCCACGCCAGTGAAGATAAGGACGACATCGCACGTCCACTGAAGGACGCCCTTGAGAGCCGCGGAATCTCAGTCTGGTTCGATGAACTAAAGATTAAGCTGGGCCAGAGTATCCGACAGGAGATTGAGACCGGGATAGCGAACTGCCGGTTCGGCGTGGTCATTGTCTCGCCGGATTTCTTCAGAAAGCAATGGACTCAGGCGGAACTGGATGCTCTCTTCGGGAGAAAGATGGAATCCGGAGAGAACCTGATCCTCCCGGTTTGGCATCGAGTGTCCAAGAACGAGGTCATGACCCAATCCCCCTTGCTTGCCGGGATTCTGGCGCTGAACTCGTCACTTACGACCATCGAGGAAATGGCGGAGGAAATTGCGGGGGTCATTCGTGCTAGCTAAGGGAGTTCTTGCGTCGGTGCTCGTAGACTGAGTTGATGACTGGGGGAATTGGTTTGCGGAACGCCTCGGCAGGTTGGTCTGGCAATTGGCGGCAGACAGTTAATGAGAATTCCTAGGGCGGATATGTATTTATTGAGCCTCCTCGTTCGTCGACCATGGCTGGCCCCATTGGAGGAATAACATTATTTCTGCCCGTTACTGACTGCCTGGGTGATGTTCTTCAATTGCTGGATGACTTCCTTCATCTGCTGATCTAAGTCCCTGCTAGACGTGGTGGTGAGGTCGTGCATACGCTTTACCATAGCCAGGGGATATGTCTCTGTGTAACGACGATTTACTCCTGGTATGAGATTTAAGATGCTTCGTCTGTCGTACGAAATGGTGATCTCTTCGTCATCCTTAGGTAGGCCGTCTATTGCTTTCTGATGTTCCGTTCCCAAGATCCAGCCATTTACTTCCTTCTGCCCAGGACCCCACGTGTGAATAGGCGTAGAATACTTCTTCAGGAGGTATTCCTTATATAGCTCCGCGTTACTTCCGGCCGGAGCCTTTGTGTCGACATAGTTCTTGGTAAATTTGACTAAAACGTTGGAAGCAGGCGAAGCACCGTGATTCGTGATTGCGAGATCAAGCCCGCCTCCCCATTTCGTCAGCTCGAGTTCTGGAGTCAGAACTGGCCTGTTCCGGCCCCGGCTGTCGCCTATGGCAGCCGCTACGGTGGCTACACCGGCGAGGACCAAGAGTGCAGTGGCCAAGGCCGTCAAGGCCGTCCAGCCTGTGGAAGATAGGCCTAGAAATGTCTCAGTCGTCGGCACAAACTCGTCGGCTGTTGCAACCATTTGGTATCCTTCTCTTGACATGATCGGTACAGTTACTATCGCTTCAGGCGCGTGAGATTTCGACAAACCGTGACAGGACTGAACTCGAGGATCGGATCGGATTCAGCGCCGTGCGTCGGCAAAACGCGGGGCCATGGACTCCATCTGTTCCATGACCAGCTTGATGGCCTCCGGCTGCTTGTCCGGCGGGTAGCCGAAACGGACCAGGAGCCGTTTGATTGACGACCGCAGCTTCGCCCGGACATCGTCACGCACAGTCCAGTCAGTACGCACGTCACGGCGCATCACCGACACTAGTTCGCGGGCGATGTCCGCCAGCATGCCTTCGCCCTGGACCTCCACCGCAGACTGGTTCTGCGCCACGGCATCGTAAAACGCCAGCTCATCGGAATTCAGCGGGGGAGTGAACCGGGCGCCGCGGTGGCTCTCGGCGGCCACTTCACGGGCCAGCTCCACGAGCTCCGCGATTACCTCCGCAGACGTCAACTGCTGGTTAGTGTACTTCTTCATGAGCTCGGTGATCCGCTCGGAGAAGGCGCGCTGGCGGATCACGTTGTTCCGGGTTGTCTTCGCTGACTCGTCGGAAATGAGCTTCCGCAGTGCCTCGATGGCCAGCTGCGGGTTGCGCGCCTGCTGGGTCTTGACGATGAACTCCGGGGTCAGGTCATCCAAGGATGGCTTGGGCATGCCTGCAGCCTCGTAGATGTCCAGCACTTCGCCGGACGACGTCGCGGTAGCGATCAGGTTGCCGAGCAGCCGCTGGATCTCTTCCGGCACCGGTTCGCCGCTGGCCTGCCGGTCGGCGGCGTCGAACTTGGCCATGTACACCCGGGTCTCTTCGTAGACCTGGATCTCCGGGCGCAGCTCGGCCAGGGTCTCGGACCCAGAGCACAGCGCCCACGCCCGGGAGAGCTGGCTGGAAAAGCGCCGGTACTTTGAGGCCAGTGTCTCCTCTCCCGCGACGGGCTGGTTCCCCGGTGTCTCCGGGCTGCGAAGGTAGTTCGCCGCGCCCGTCGCCGCCGACACGAACGCCTTTGGGCCGCCCTTCATCAGCACGTCCCTCCAGTCGTAGCCGGCGAGCAGCCCCCGCAGGGACTCCACCAGGTCACGCGCGGCAGCAGCGGCCTCGTCAATGTTCTTGCCCACCGGCTTGTTCGCCCGGTCGGATTGCGTGTATTCACCCAGAGCCTTGGCCAGGTTCTCCGCCAGGGGGGCGTACGCCACCAGCAGCCCGTCCTTCTTGCCGCGGAACGTGCGGTTTACGCGGGCCAGGGTCTGCATCAGCAGGGCGCCCTTGAGCGGCCGGTCCAGATACAGGGTGTGCAGCGGCGGCGAGTCGTAGCCAGTGAGCATCATGTCTTTGACGATCACCAGTTCCAGCTCGTCGTCCACGTCCTTGAGCCGTTCCTTCACGGTCGCGTTCAGTGAGTCGCGGCGCACGTGGTTGGAGACCGGAGGCACATCGGACGCTGTCCCGGAGTAGACCACCTTGATTTTGCCTTTAGCGAGATCGTCGGAATGCCAGTCCGGCCGCAGCTCAACAACCGCCGTGTACAGCTTCGCGCAGATTTCCCGCGTCCCGCCCACGATCATTGCCTTGCCTGGGGCCTCGATGAACTTCCCCATCCGTGCGCTGCGGTTCTCCCAGTGCGCCACCAGATCAGCGGCCAGCGCCGCGATCCGCTGCGGCGCACCGTACACGGCGTTCACGACGGCGACACTCGCCTCGATGCGCGCCCGTTCCGTCTCGTCCAGGCCCAGAGTGGCCTCGTCAGCCGCCTGATCAAGGATCTCCTCCGTTACGTCCGAGGCCAGCCCCACCTTGATGAGCCGTGGCTCGAAGTACACCGGCACGGTGGCACCGTCCTCCACTGCCCGGGAGAGATCGTAGATGTCGATGTATTCGCCAAACACGTCCTGGGTATTGCGGTCATCGAAGGAGATCGGTGTCCCGGTGAAGGCGATCAGCGTCGCGTGGGGGAGGGCATCGCGGAGGTGCCGTGCGTAGCCGTCCAGGTCGTCATAGTGCGAGCGGTGCGCCTCGTCCACCACCACAATGATGTTGCGCCGGTCGGACAGCAGCGGGTGGTCGGCGCCGGCGTCCTTCTCCGACTTGCTGCGGCCGAACTTCTGCAGGGTGGTGAAGTAGATGCCGCCGGTGGTGCGGTTGCTCAGCTCGTCCCGGAGTTCGGAGCGTTTCCTGATCTGCTTGGGGGACTCCGCGAGCAGAAGGCTGCGATCAAAGCCCGCGAACAGCTGGCCGTCGAGTTCGTTGCGGTCTGTGATGACCACGACGGTGGGGTTCTTGAGCTTGGGGTGCCTTGCCACCAGATTCGCGTAGAGCTCCATCTCCATGGACTTGCCCGAACCCTGTGTGTGCCAGACGACGCCGGCCTTACCATTGCTCTCCACGGCCTGGACGGTGCTGCCCACGGCCTTGGTTACTGCGAAATACTGGTGCGGCTTGGCAATGCGTTTGGACAGTCCGTCCGATCCCTCGTCAAAGGCAGTGAAATTCCGGACCAGTTGCAGGAAGCGCTCCTGGTTGAAGAGCCCCTGAAGTGACGTCTCCAGCGCCGTCACAGCTTCGCCGTCTTCCATGTACCCGGGCGCGACGGGCACGCCGTCGTCGTCGACGTTCCAGGGTGAGAAGTGGTTGAGTGGAGTGAAGGGCGTGCCGTACTTGGCCTGGATTCCGTCAGAGGCGAGCGTGAACACGCAGAAGCGGAACGCCATAGGGAACTCGCGCAGGTAGGTCTGCAGCTGGGCGTGCGCTGAGGCTACGTCGGCGGTGGCGCTGCCGGCCTTCTTGAGTTCGATGATGCTCACCGGCATGCCATTGCAGTAGAGCACGACGTCGAAGCGGCGTTTGTAGTCGCCCTGCACCAAGGTGACCTGGTTGACGGCGAGCCAGTCGTTCTGGTCCGGGTCCGAGCTGAGGAGGTGGATGGTGGGGTTGGCCTCGTTGCCATCCGAGTCGATGTAACTGAGCCGGCACCCCTCCACGAGGTAACTGTGGATGCGGTGGTTCTCCGTGATGGCGTCGTTGGACTTGGGCGCGGCGATTTCGGTGAGGGCCTGCTGAAGGTATTGGGCCGGGACCGTCGGGTTGAACCGCTGGAGGGCCGCGAGCAACCGGGGCCGGATCAGCAGCTCGTCCCAGGAATCCCGCTCGCCCCTGCCGGGTGCGATGCCCTGCCCGGTGGCAGGGCGCCAGCCGAGCGGTTCGGCCAACAGCTCTAAGGCGACGCCTTCCCAGTCGGCTTCGGAAAAGGCTACGGCGGGTGCTGCTGTCACGGTGGTTCCCCCTGGTTGACCGGATGTCATGCTAAGTGTCGGGTGAAAATCGGCTTCGAGTTCGCCGATGCTGGGCAGGATCAGCGCCCTGCGTGGTACCCGGGCAATTGTGAAAGGGGCGCCTTCACAATTGTTTGGCTTGCCACGTCGCGACAATCGGCTACGGTGTTGTTGGCTGACGCGCCACTTGGCGGTTTCATACCCCCGCGCCCTCCAGTTTCTTCTCTGCGTCCTTGACTAGGAGCTTGCCGGACATGAGCTGCGGGAGGAGAGCGTCACGGGTGGCATTCAAATGTGTGTTTTCCAGACTCAGACTCTTGAGTAGGGAAAGCAGATGCCTGTGACGCAATGCAAAATCAGCCGCGTTCGGGGCGTCCGGGATTGAGACTTCCTTTTTCATCAGCAGTTGCCAATGGCGCTTGTACTCCTCGTGATTCTGCAGGCCGTTCAATGCGCAGTACAGGGTCAGTGACGGTACTCCAGAACCCCTAAACGGCACTGTATTGGGCCCCACAATGAATCTCTCCGCAGAGATGCGAAGCTTGCAGGTGTGATCTCCGAAGTAAAGGATTGGCTCCTCTGCACTGGCCTCAAGGAAACCATCACCGTTCAAATAGCCGAGGAAGCCGGAGTCGCTTTGATCGAATACCGGGAACGCTCCGTGGTCGGTCAGTTCGTCCTTCGTGAACTTGCGTTTTGACCTGAGACGTTCGACCAGATTCTCTACCGGGACTGTGAGCGATGGTGACACCATGGCAAGTCCTCGATATGCGGCCTGGAGCAGTTTGTGTGTGGTTACCGAGAGTTGCATGTTGGCGGAAATCTTGTCGTCGAGGCTCCCCATTACTTCCGCGATGGCCCCCTGATCCGACAACTTAGGCAAAGGAATCCGTTGTGAAGCCGCAAACTGCGTGAACTGGAACCGGGCGACCCCAGTGTGCTGTACCTGGTACTTTTCGATTTCCCCGGACTGGTAGAGACCCTGCATGAACCAGTAGAGGTAGCGAGGGTCGATTATCTCGGGGTCGGCGCGCATGAATCGAGCAAAACTCGCGCACGTTATCGGCCCGTCGAAGGCGTCTGTCACTCGTTGAGTAATCAACATGGTGCGGCCAGTTGGTCTCCCGGGAGAACCACCGGCGGTTTCGATGAGTACGTCGTTGATTTGGACAGTCCGACGCTCGACGGTATGACTCGGAAGAAATCTGAGTGGTACCGAGCGCACGTCGCCGTGAGATGCCGAAATGAAGTCGGTGGCTCTAATTACGTGGTAGGGGAGCAAGCCCACTGCGGGTTCACTACTGCCCCAGTCACCATCCTTCGTTTCAAGCAGAAGCTCCTTCAGAAGCATGGATGTCGCACTTTTCACGAAACCCTCCCGAGTTGCTCGCGCACAACCTGTGCCAGCCGCTCGGACTCCTCGAACTGGTCAAACAGCTCCTTGGATAGAAGTGCAATCTTGTCCTGGATCGGCACCCCGTCGTCCTCAACGTCGGCTGCCCCGACGTATCGACCCGGCATCAGGACGTAGTCTGCAGCCTTGACCTCAGCGAGGCTGGCGGAATAGCAGAAGCCGGCTTCGTCGTCGTATGTCAGTCCATTTTCCGTCGCTGAAGCAGTGCCCCGCCAGGCGTGGAAGGTATTGGCGATCTTCGCGATGTCATCATCGGACAGTGCACGTTCTGTACGGTCAACCATGTGCCCTAAGTCTCTGGCATCGATGAATAGCACTTGGCCCGTGCGGTCCACAGATCCTTGTTTGCCGGGGGTCTTATCTTTTGCGAAGAACCAGGTACAGACCGGAATGGCCACGCTGCGGAAAAGTTGCGTAGGCAGCGCAACCATGCACGAGACGAGGTCTGCTTCCACGAGCTGGGCGCGGATTTCACCCTCGCCGCCGGAGTTGGCGGACATGGAACCGTTCGCCATGACCACGCCGGCGCTGCCGCCGGGGGCGAGCTTGGAGATGATGTGCTGGATCCAGGCGTAGTTGGCGTTGCCGGCCGGGGGGACGCCGTACTTCCAGCGGGGGTCGGACTCGGAGCGGGCCCAGTCCTTGATGTTGAAAGGCGGGTTGGCCATGATGAAGTCTGCGCCGTTGTTGCCGGTCAGCTCGGGGTGCTGGTCGCGGGCGAAGGTGTCGCCCCAGCGGGAAGCAAGGTTGGCGTTGAGGCCGTGGATGGCGAGGTTCATCTTGGCCATTCGCCAGGTGCGCTCGTTGAGCTCCTGGCCGTAGACGGAGATGTCCGAGCCCTCCATGTTGTGCGCTGCCAGGAACTTTTCGGCCTGGACGAACATGCCGCCCGAGCCGCAGCAGGGATCGTAGACGCGGCCGCGGTGCGGTTCGAGAACCTCCACCAGGACCCGGACCACGCCAGCGGGGGTGTAGAACTCGCCGCCGCGCTTGCCCTCGGCCTTGGCGAACTTCTCCAGGAAGTACTCGTACACCTCGCCGAGCAGGTCGCGGGCCTTGCTGGCGCCCTGGCCGGTGAAACGGGCAGAGTTGAACAGATCCAGCAGCTCGCCGAGGCGGCGCTGGTCCACGTTGTCGCGGTTGTAGATGCGGGGGAGCGTGGCAGCGAGGCTCTTGTTGTCGGCCATGATGAGGTCCATGGCCTCATCCAGGAGCTGCCCGATCTGCTTGGGCTCGGCGCCGCCCATCGATGGGAGGCCCTTGGCGTTCTCGGCCAGGTACGTCCAGCGCGCCCGCTCCGAGACCCAGAACACGCCGCGGCCGGTGTACTCGTCCACGTCGTCGATCAGCTGAGCGATCTGCTCCTCATTGAGCCCGTCCCCTTCCAGCTCGGCCTGGATCTGCCCGCGGCGCTCCTCGAAGGCGTCCGAGACGTACTTCAGGAATACCAGTCCCAGGATCACGTCCTTGTACTGGGAGGCATCCATGGAGCCGCGCAGCTTGTCCGCGGCCTTCCAAAGGGTGTCCTTGAGTTCCTTCATGGTGGACGGGGCGAGCTCCACCTTCAATTTCGGGGGCATTACTGGGTTCCTTCGGTCTGTGGTTCGGCGAGCTTACTGCTGGGTTCTGTCAGGGTGAGGCTTCCGCCCGCTACGCCGTCCGTAATCAGGGTAGCGAGTTCCTCCAGGCGTTTGAGGCGTTCGCGGGCCAAGTCCTGCCCGTGTTGCAGCCTTGCAAGCGATGCGGCGAGCTGGTCTCGTTGGGCATCCGGCACGTGGCGCAGGCGCCACTGGCGCCAGGTCTTGTCCGTTGCGGGAAGGGTGTTGATGTCCGCGGCGACGACGTCGGGCAGCAGCCCGCCGGGGTCGCCGGCGTCGATCCGCAGCACTCGGGCAGGAAACACGACGGCGGAGCCGCCGTCGTGATCCACCAGAGCGGCGGGGTGGGGGCTCGTGCAGAACACGACGTCGCCCGGCTCAGTGAGCCGGCCGGAAGGATTGTTGGCGGCAAACTCGAGAAGGTCGATGTACCGCTGCGGCGCAGCATGCGGGTTGAGGAGATCCGCCGGTCCGAGGAGCCTGATGCCCTCCGGTTTGGTCGCGGTTGCCTCCGGAACCCGGTTGCCCTTGATGTACCGAAGGTTACCCAAACGCAGCAGTTCCTCGACCTTGGTGGTGCCCGTTGCCGCCGGTGCCTCCACCGGCTCAACCACAAGCCCGGCTTCCGTGGACCCGGAGTGTCCGGATCTGAGCAGTTCGTCGATCCTCAAGGCGGTCTCGGCGCTGGCCCTGACGCGCGTAGTCGTTGGTGCGGCCGCCGCCACGAGGCATCCCTTTCCGGCCAGCAATGTACGGGTGGGAATGAGGCGTGCGAAGCGGAAGGAATGCGCGCGGAGAGTCCAGCGGTTGCCCATAGCGGCAACGACGTCGCTGACGAGGTCCTGGCTGACGCCCTGCGTGAGTTGCCGGGTGCTGAGGTCAGCCACCATGGTCCAGCGGTCGACGATAGGGACTTCGGCGAAGGACGGCCCAAGGATCCAGAGGGCCTGGAGCTCCCGGGGTTTGGCCTTGAGCAGGCCGGGCGGCAGCTGGACGATGGCCCGGACGCGGCCTGAGCGCAACAGGTCGCCTCGCAGGTTGCCGGTTGTTCCGGTCAGGGGAGCGGACAGCAGTCTGGCAGGTGCGATTATTACGGCGCGCTGGGCGTCGTCCATTTGCAGCACGATGTTTTCGATTCCCGTCAGGATGTCCTCCGCAGTGGCACGGGGGTTGCCGGGGGAGGGGTACTGGGCCACCTGAATTGCTGGCCCGGAGACGGCGAGGCCGTCTTCGCCCCTGATGCTGACCAATCCCGTGTCGGCGCCGTGGACCGCGAGCCGTCGCCGCAAGAGGCGCGCGGCGGCGCCGTCGTCGTCCGTGGCCAAGACCGGAACGTTGGCGGCATCGGCGTGTGCCTGGAGAATCGCGACCAGGAGGTCGCCGCCGCCGGCCGTCGGATCGACAAATACCGGGCGACCGTCCAGGGTGGCGGCCAGTGCCGTGGCGGCCGACGCGACCAGAGACAGGGCCGGTGCCGTGAGGGCGGTGTCCGCGTGTTCGCGAAGTCCGGCACGGAAGCGGTCCGCCAGGAGCATTTCGAATGCTGCCGGTGCGCTGTACGCACTGTCGGTCAGTCTGTCCCCATAGCCGGCCAGCGCCGTCAACTCGTCTCTCAGGGCTTCCAGTTCGGCGTAGAGCAGGCGATCGTCCGGGTCGCATTCGTCCGCGACGTCCAGTAGCTGATCCGTGCCGAGCGTTGACAGTTGTCGGCCGGTCAGGACCTTCAACGCCATGAGCGACGTCAGGGCGTTGAAGGTCTCCCGCCGGCCTTGCAGAGCCGGGGCGGCAAAGGCGGCGGCGTCGTACCGCGCCTCGGTGTTGTTGCCGCGGCCGGTGGCTTCCAGCCATGCGCCGACTTGGTCGGCGTCGAATAGTTCCCTCCCGCCGTCGAGCGCTGCCGGAGCCGGAAACGGGTGGGCAGACGCGGCGCTGCGCTTGCGCCACATGGACACGACGGGGCGCTGGACCTGCGCCAGGGCGGCAACGTCCGAGAGGGTCATGCGCAGGGCTTCTGCTTCGTTCATTTGCGCCTCCTTACGACGTCGACGCTCAGCCTAGACGATATGAAGTGAGGGGTGCGGGGCCCCCAGCCCCGTCCGGGACCGGGCCATTATCGCCGGGTCGGCCCGGCAGCGCCGGCTTTGGTGTAGTCCGT
>NZ_JBWZCJ010000015.1:0-117182 GCF_059383535.1 Pseudarthrobacter sp. HLT1-3
GGGGGGGGCTGCACCCCCGCCGCGGTGAACAGAAGCCCGGACGGCAATTGGCTGGTGCCGCAGTCACAGCCTTATCTGGTTCCGCCCGCAGGACCCACGTCTGTTTACGTTGAAGCGGTGTACCCGTCCGGTGCTCGCATCGACCGCGCGCTGCCCATCGTGACGGAGCCGACCGGAGAGTATCCCTTCGGGCGCGAGTGTGGAGGACCGGGCAAATTCAATCCGGTTCAGGTGCCGCTGGGCTGAAATCGGCTGTCCCGCGCGTTCCGGGCCTGGCGAGGCCGGTCAGGCGAATGCGTCCTGCGCGTGGGCGCGGATGGCTCCGATCACCGGAGCCGAACCCTGGGTGCGGTAAACATCGATCGGACGGGCACCCAGGTGCACGTTGGGGCTGCACATCCACATCATGGCCTGCGCCGGGGTGAAGGCACTGTGCAGATGGCACACGAGGGCATCCAGATCCGCCAACTGGAGTCGGCCGTTCGGGTCCGGCGCGTCCTGGCCCGCTGCCCAGCGATTCAGAAGTTCCACGCTGACCCCGAGGAGGGGTGCGGCGGCATCGGCGCCCATAGAATGTATGAGCCGGTCAGCGATGGCCTTTGGGCCATAGCCGGGAGCGTCCCGGAGCTCCGCCAGACTGGCGAAAACCGTGGTGGCAGAAATCGCCGGTTCTTCGGCGCCCGTGTCCTGTAGCTGTTCCATGACGCCATGCTAGGTATTTGCGTCCGCGGGAAGTAGGGCCGGACGGACCACCCTGAGGGCCGGCACGGACCTGACCGGTTCGCTATTCTGCAAAGCTGCCCAACTGCTCTGGAATTCGGATAATTCTGCGGCAAATTTAAGACTCAGTCATCTGCTCAACGGTCAGTGCCGCACGTTCACCAGCAGCTCGCCCACCTGACAGTCCAGCGCCTCGCAGATCGCCGTCAGTGTGGAGAATCTGATCGCCTTCGCCCGGTCGTTCTTGAGCACCGACAGGTTTACTAGACTTACGCCGACCCGCTTACTGAGCTCCGTCAGGGTTAAGCCCCTTGCCGCCAGGAGTTCATCGAGGCGGCAGTGAATATCGCATGCGTCATCTGCCGGCATCAGACCAGACCCTCCGTGTCTTTCTGCAGACGGCGGCCGTACTGGAAGACACCGGCGACCAGCATCAGGACCATGCCCAGCATCAACGGTGCGATGTTGAAGTCGGCCGTGAAGCTGTAGGACGCCCCTGTGGGGCGGGCGTTGGCCCCTATCACTTCTGCCAGATTGCTGCGCGCGATGGCGTCAAGGATCTGCCCTACATTGCCGGCCAAAACGAGGACGGCGCCGCAGGAACCGACGATCCGCGCGGATCCAGGAGTGAACAGAATCTCGCTCCGGAGCCTGTGGGCCAGCAGGAAAACCAGGGTCAGAACGGCCAGGATGCCGATCTGATTCAAGGATCCCGCCCAGACCAGAAGCGCTGCGGGGCCGGGGGGAAGGGCCAGAACGGTGGCCTCAACAGCCGTGAAGTGTCCCGTCACTCCCGGTATCAGACCCGTGGCGGTGTGATGCGCCGTGGACACCGGAAGCACCAGCGTCACAGGCCCGCTTGAGTACCCGATGAGACCGGAGACAGTCATCACGGTCGTGAGGAGGGCAGCGGCCAACGACGTGATCATGAGCAGGACAGCGTCCGCTCTGGAAACGACCTTCTTGCCGCCGCTCTGCGGCCGCGCTCCAGCGTTCGACAGTTTCATCGGTTCCCCATGTTTATCGACATTCGTTAATAACGACAGTCGATAAGATACCCGGACCCTCCGCCGCTGGTCAATGGGGTCCCTTCGGGTTGTTGCAGTTGGGTCCAAGACTCGCGGGATCAGATCCCCCGCGACACTGGCGATCCGGGTGCGGACCGCTGCGGCGGGTTAGTTCAGGAACCTCGCTGGGCTGCAACTGCCAGCTGGAAGTGGATGGGCAGCGCCAGCTGGACCGGGGACGCGCCGACGGGCTCGTCGAGCAGCTCGTTGATCGAGGTCTGCCCGTCCAGCTCAACAGTCGGCTTCGCGTCCATCCCACGAGCCTATGTGCGGTGCGCGTCAGTGCAGGTGATTGACACGGGGCCCGTGAAAGCTTCGGGAAAGCCTAGTTGGCCTCGACCGAAAGGCCGGGTTCCGCAGAGGTGACGATAGCCTTCACGGCCGGGGCCGAAATCCGGGTCGCCAGTTCGCGGACGACTGCTTGAAGCTCTTGCCTGAGCACATCCGGGTCGATGGAGGCGGCGGCGAGCACCGAGCGTTCCATGTCCGCTGCCTCCGCCACGGCCTCGCGGCCCCGGTCCGTCAACGACACGACGTGGCTGCGCCGGTCAGAGGCGCTCCGCTGCCGGGAGATGTGTCCGTGTGCTTCCAGCCGGCTGAGGGTCTTTCCCATGGTCTGCGCCTGGACGCGCACCAGCTGGGCCAGTTGGGCCTGTGTCATCGGTCCGTTGACGGCGAGCACTTCCATGGCGATGACCCCGGCATGGGTTAGGCCAATGGCCCCCAGCTTCTCGTTCCAGGAGTGTTCAACAAGGCGTGCTGCCGTGGACAATAGGCGCCCAGTGGGCCAGCGATCCATATCAGGCATACCAACGAGTATAGCGAGCGAAGGATTCGGCGCCCGCATCGACGCTCAGTAGGCTTGGGATATCGAGATCCGAGACCCCTCCGAGAAGGAGCACAACGTGCCTGAACGACTCATCCCCGGCGACCCAGCCCCGGCATTCACTCTCAAGAATTCCGAAGGGGTGGAGGTCTCCCTCACGGACTTCCGCGGCCGGAACACAGTGGTCTACTTCTACCCGGCGGCGTCCACCCCCGGCTGCACAAAGCAGGCCTGCGATTTCCGGGATTCCCTGGCCTCCCTGCAGCAGGCCGGTTACGAGGTGGTCGGCGTCTCCCCCGACCGGGTAGAAAAGCTCGCCAAATTCGCGGCCGCGGAAGGCCTTACCTTTCCCCTGCTCTCGGACCCGGACCACTCCGTCGCCGGGGCCTACGGAGCTTGGGGGGAGAAGAAGAACTACGGCAAGACGTACGAAGGACTCATCCGATCCACAATCGTCGTCGACGCCGACGGGACGGTCGCCGTCGCGCAATACAACGTCCGGGCCACCGGGCATGTCGCCAAACTCCGCCGGGACCTCAAGGTCGGCGCCTAGACACGCAATCGGGGACTTCCGGTGCCGCCGCTAAAAAGCCGGGCGGGCATCCGCCGATTTGAAGGTCGCCGTACCGCGCGCTGCGAAATGTACAATGGAGCCTGGCATCCGCCCTCAACGGTCCTACGACCTTTTGAGCAACGACGCGCGCGAGTGGTGAAATTGGCAGACACGCAGGATTTAGGTTCCTGTGCCTTCGGGCGTGGGGGTTCAAATCCCCCCTTGCGCACTAAGAGAGAGCCCCGGTCTTTGGACCGGGGCTCTCCTCATTTAACGCCGCGGCCGTCGCATGCCGCCGCCCGGAACACCGGAATAGCCGGCCAGATTCCAGCGATCGAAAAGAATTCCCATCCCTTACCCATCCGTCTCCCCGGACCTCCCGAATACCCATTGAGACACCAACCAAGGGTCGGTGCCCGACAAGTCAGAAAAGGGCCGGTGCGGCACTAGCGCCGCTGGCCAAGCTCGGCACAACAAGGGAGAAACCGAAATGCAGAACATCAAGCGCACGACACTTTCCGTTGCAGGTATCGCTGCTGCAGCCATGCTCAGCCTCACTGCGTGTGGCGGATCCGCCACCACAGCACCCGCTTCCTCGGCCCCGGCGTCCACGCCGATGGAAACGAGCATGGCTCCGTCGCCATCGACCAGCTCGGCAGCGGCCATGGATCCGGCGGCCAACCTCGTCGGTTCCGGTTGCGCTGCCTACGCAGCCCAGGTCCCCAGCGGCGCCGGCTCCGTCTCCGGAATGGCCCTCGACCCGGTAGCGGTCGCGGCGTCCAACAACCCGATCCTCACCACCCTGACCGCCGCTGTTTCCGGCAAGCTCAACCCGAAGGTCGACCTGGTGGACACCCTCAATGGCAGCGAGTTCACTGTTTTCGCGCCGGTTGATGACGCTTTCGCCAAGATTGATGCCGCCACGATCGAAACGCTGAAGACGGACGATGCCCTGCTCAGCAAGATCCTGACCTACCACGTTGTTCCCGGCCAGCTGAGCCCGGACGAGATTGTGGGCACGCACACCACGGTCCAGGGCGGTACCGTCACGGTGACCGGGACAAAGGACGCCCTCAAGGTCGATGACGCTGGTGTCATTTGCGGCGGCGTGAAGACGGCAAACGCCACTGTCTACATGATCGACTCCGTCCTGATGCCCAAGTAGGCAGCACTGAACGCTCCTGCTCAGGTTCCAGCCTGACTCACTGGACCATCCGGGAGAAACGAAGGCCCGCACCCCTGGTGCGGGCCTTCGTTTGTGTGCGGCCGGTCCGCCGCCTCCGGATCAACGCGCTGGCCCACCGGCCCAAAACCGGCCCGGACTCTGGCGGGCTGGCTCACAGCGATCGTCCGGGCAGGTCAACTAGAATGGGCCTGTTCCGCAGCCGGCGGTCAATCCAGTCCCCGAGGTGATTCCCGAGTGCCCAGAAGTACAGTGACCAGCCGTACCGTGCGCCCAGGCACGGTCCGAACCCGTGCAGTGCGCCGCATTGCCGCCGGTATCGGTGCCGTGCTCCTGGTGCTCCCGCTTGCCGCGTGCACCGGCACCCCCGGGCCGGGCCCCGCCTCGGCGACCGCTTCGGGCAGCCCCACCGGCGCCGCCCCCAGCGCCGTCTTCACCTTCGGCACCGCATCGCAGCCCCTTGGGTTGGATCCGGCCGTCGTCTCCGACATCGAGTCATACCGGATTACCCGCCAGGTGCTGGAAGGACTCGTCGGTGTCGACCAGACCACCGGGGAACCCACGCCGCTGCTGGCGACCGAATGGAACACGAGCGATGAAGGCCGCGCCTATACCTTCAAACTCCGCGACAAGGTGTCCTTCCAGGACGGAACGGCCTTCGATGCGGCCGCCGTCTGCAGCAACTTCGACCGCTGGTTCAACTTCTCCGACACGCTGCGGAAGCAGGCTGCCGGGACCACGTTCAAGGGCGTGTTCAAGGCACACGCCGACCAGGCGTCGCTCTCCATCTACAAGGGCTGCACAGCGCTGGCGCCGGACAACGTCAGGATCGCGCTGACCCAGCCCTTCACGGGGTTCCTGCAGGCCCTCACCCTGCCTGCCTTTGCCATCTCCTCACCCCAGGCCCTCGCGTCCCAAAACGCCAACGAACTGAACCAGACCCGTGACGGCCAGCCCGTCTCCGCCTACGGGCTCCACCCGGTGGGAACCGGGCCATACGCCTTCAGCTCCTGGGACCCGGGCACCATCACGCTCTCCAGCAACAAGGACTACTGGGGGGACAAAGGCCAGATCGGCACGATCAATTTCGTCACCTACGATCACGCCCAGACCCGGATGCAGGCCCTGTTCGATGGCAAGATCGACGCCTACGACGCCGTGACCGCCGGCAACTTCGACCAGCTCGTGAAACGCGGTAAGCAGATCATCCAACGGGATCCCTTCTCCGTTATGTATTTGGGCATGAACCAGGAAGTGCCGATCCTGCAGAACCTCAAGGTCCGCCAGGCCATCGAAATGGCGCTGGACAAGGACACCCTGATCCGCAGCTTCTTCATTGACAACACCGCCCAGGCGACCCAGTTCGTCCCGCCCAAGCTCAGCGGCTTCAACAACAACGCCCCGTCCCTGGGCCACAATCCGGCAAAGGCCAAGGAGCTGCTCGCCGAGGCGGGCTACCTGGGCGAGGAACTGAAGTTCTACTATCCGCTGAACGTCACCCGGCCATACCTGCCGACGCCGGAGAAGGTCTACGCGGAGATCAGCAAGCAGCTGACCGCCGTCGGACTAAACATCAAGCCGGTGCCGGTCGAATGGTCTGAGGGCTACCTTCAGCAGGTCACCTCCCCCGGCGACCATGCACTGCATTTGCTGGGCTGGAATGGTTCCTATTCGGACCCGGACAACTTCGTGGGTCCGCTTTTCGGCGAGAACACCGGCGAGTTCGGCTTCCAGGACCCGCAGGTCTTTTCCAAAATCGCCCGGGCGCGCGGGCTGCCCGAGGGCAAGGAACGGACCGAGCAGTACCAGACCATCAACGCGCAGATCGCCGCCACGGTCCCGGCTGTGCCGATTGCGTTCCCGATCTCGGCGCTGGCGTTGTCGGACCGGGTGCTGAAGTATCCGGCGTCGCCGGTCCTCAATGAAGTTTTCACAAAGATCGAGCTGAAGCCTTGACGGGGGGAGCCAATTTCAGTATGCGGCGGGTGCGGGGATATTCTGTGACAGCCAGACCCGCTGCTATCGGAGACTGATTGTGACTTTCATTTCCAAGACCCAACATGCCGACGTCGTCCTGATTGGCGGCGGCATCATGAGCGCCACGCTTGGTGCTTTCCTGAAGCAGCTCGAGCCGAACTGGACGATTTCCCTGTTCGAGAAGCTGGATGAGCCGGGCCTGGAAAGCTCCGGCCCCTGGAACAACGCCGGCACCGGCCATGCCGCGCTGTGTGAGCTTAATTATTCCCCCGCCGCCAAAGACGGCTCGGTGGACCCCGCCAAGGCAATCCTCATCAACGAGCAGTTCCAGTTGTCCCGCCAATTCTGGTCCCACCTCGTCACGAACGGCCAGATAGGCTCCCCCAAGGGCTTCATCAACACCGTTCCGCACATGAGCTTCGTGATCGGCGAGGACAACACCAGGTTCCTGCGCACCCGCTACGAGGCACTCAAGCCGAACCCGCTGTTCCGCTCGATGGAGTACTCCGAGGACCACGCCCAGATCGCCAAGTGGGCACCGCTGATCGTCAAGGGCCGCGACCCGAAGCAGCGGATCGCCGCCACCCGTGCCCCGGAAGGCACCGACGTCGACTTCGGTGCGCTGACCCGGGAACTGACCACCTACCTCGGGAACAACGGCGTCGAGGTCAACTACGGCCACGACGTCTCCGGCATCAAACGCGCGTCCGACGGCGGCTGGGACCTGGCGCTCAAGCACCCCCAGTCCGGCGAGCACGGATCCATCCACGCGAAGTTCGTCTTCGTGGGCGCCGGCGGCGGGGCCCTGCACCTGCTGCAGGCCTCCGGCATTCCGGAGAGCAAGGGCTATGGCGGTTTCCCGGTCTCCGGCCAGTTCTTCCGCTGCACCGACCAGACGCTGGCGTCCCAGCACAACGCCAAGGTCTACGGCCAGGCCTCCGTCGGCGCCCCGCCCATGTCCGTCCCGCACCTGGACACCCGCTACGTCGACGGAAAACGCTCGCTGCTTTTCGGCCCGTACGCCGGTTTCTCCACGAACTTCCTGAAGAACGGCTCTTACCTGGACCTGCCGCTGTCCATCCGGCCCTCCAACATCATTCCGATGCTGGCCGTGGCCAAGGACAACATGGACCTCACCGCCTACCTGGTCAAGGAAGTAGCCAAGCGGCACGGCGCCAAGGTCGAGGCCCTGCGGGAGTACTACCCGGCGGCGCAGGACGGCGACTGGGAACTCATTACTGCAGGCCAGCGTGTACAGATCATCAAGAAGGATCCGAAGAAGGGCGGCGTGCTGCAGTTCGGCACCGAAGTCATCGCCGGCCGCGACGGATCCATCGGGGCCCTGCTCGGCGCGTCCCCGGGCGCGTCCACGGCGGTGCCGATCATGATCGAACTGCTCCAGAAGTCCTTCCCGAAGCAGTTCAAGGGCTGGCAGTCCCGGTTCAAGGAAATGATGCCCGGCTACGGCATCAAGCTCAACGAGAACCCGGACCTTGCCGCGCAACTCGAGGCCGACACGGCCAAGGCACTGCAGCTCGAACCGGTCACCGCGCGCAACTAGGGCCCGCTCCGGGTTGGGCAGGTTCGACCGCTTTGCGGGCTTGATCCCTCGGAAGTACGTCCGTCGACCCATCAGGAGACCATCAGATGTTCCTGCTTGCAAAGCTTTCACTGGCCAACCGGGCCCTGATCGCGCTGGTGACCGTCTTCGCGTCGGTCTTCGGCGTGATCACGATGTCCTCGCTCAAACAGGAACTCATACCCTCCATCGAGTTCCCGCAAATCACGGTGCTCAGCTCGATGCCCGGGGCCTCTCCGGAAGTGGTGGACAAGCAGGTCAGCAGCCCGCTGGAGACGGCGCTCAAGGGCGTTGAAGGCCTGGAGTCGACGTCGTCCACCTCCCGCAACGGCGTCTCCCAGATCAGCCTGGTGTTCACCTATGGGTCCAACCTGGACCGTGCCCGGAACCAGATCGACCGGGCCATCTCCAACGCCAAACGGTCGTTGCCCGACGACGTCCAGCCGCAGGCAATCGCCGGCAGCATCAGCGATTTCCCGATTGTGTTCCTCGCGGTTTCCTCCGACAAGCCCCTCAGCGAGCTGAACGCCGATCTTGCCCGGCTCACCGTGCCGCGGCTGCAGAAGCTCGACGGCGTCCGTGGCGCCGACGTGACCGGCGGCGCCACCCAGCACATCAAGATCCTCCCCCGCCCGGCGGCCATGGCCGACGCCGGAACGAGCATCCAGTCCATCAGCGAGGCGCTGAAGAACAACGGTGCACTCGTTCCGGCCGGCACCATCGAAGAGCAGGGCAAGACACTTTCGCTGCAGATCGGCAGCCCGGTCGATTCGCTCGACGCCATCAAGGCGCTCCCGTTGGGCGGCGCCAAAAACGCCGCGACCATCGGCAGCGTCGCGGACGTCAGCATTATCGAAGACGCCCGCACCTCGATCACCCGGACCAACGGCAAGGAAACCCTCGCCCTGTCCGTCACGAAGAAGCCCGAAGGTGACACCGTGGGCATCTCGCACGCGGTGAAGGCCTCCATCCCCGAGCTCGAGGCCGAACTCGGCTCCAACGCCCGGTTCACGCCGATCTTCGACCAGGCGCCGTTCATCGAAAAGTCCATCAAGGACCTCACCACGGAAGGCCTGCTGGGCCTGGGCTTCGCCGTTGCGGTGATCCTGCTGTTCCTGATGTCCGTCCGCGCCACCCTGGTCACGGCGGTGTCCATCCCGCTCTCGCTGCTGATCACTTTCATCGGACTGTCGGCCACCGGCTACTCCCTGAACCTTCTGACCCTTGGCGCGCTGACGATCGCGATCGGGCGCGTCGTGGACGACTCCATCGTGGTGATCGAGAACATCAAGCGGCACCTGAGCTACGGCGAGGCGAAGATCACCGCGATCCAGACCTCCATCCGCGAAGTCGCCGGCGCCATCACGGCGTCGACCCTCACCACCGTGGCCGTCTTCCTGCCGATCGCCTTTGTGGCCGGGCTGGCCGGCGAGCTGTTCCGGCCGTTCGCGCTGACGGTCACCATCGCGCTGCTGTCCTCGCTGCTGGTCTCTTTGACCATCGTTCCGGTGCTGGCGTACTGGTTCCTGCGCAACCCCGCCCGCAAGGCGGGCACAGCCGGGGAAGCCACCGCCCCGTCAGCCTCTGCGCGGGACATCGCGGCGAAGGCGTCCGAGGCAGAGCAACGCACCGTGCTGCAGCGCGGCTACGTCCCCATCCTGACCAAAACCCAGAAACACCCGGTAGTGACGCTGGTCGCGGCCCTGCTGGTCCTCGGCGGCACGGCGGCCATGACTCCGCTGCTGGCCACGGACCTGCTGGGCAGCTCCGGCGAAAACAGCATGACCGTCCGGCAGGCGCTCCCCGCCGGCACCAGCCTGGCCGAGGCCAGCGCCTCGGCCGGGAGGGTCGAGCAGGTGCTGCTGGGAATCGACGGCGTCAAGGACGTCCAGGCCACCACAGGCAACGCGCAGACCGGCTTCTCCGCACTGCTGTCGGCCGGGGCCTCGAACTCCAGCTTCACCGTCGTCACCGAGGAAAAGGC
This sequence comes from Pseudarthrobacter sp. HLT1-3, assembly GCF_059383535.1. NCBI lineage: Bacteria > Bacillati > Actinomycetota > Actinomycetes > Micrococcales > Micrococcaceae > Pseudarthrobacter > Pseudarthrobacter sp. HLT1-3. The sequence continues at coordinate 9,890 of NZ_JBWZCJ010000015.1, forward strand.
AAACCAGGGCAAACTCAAGGACACCGTCCGCAGCGAACTTGCCCGGATCCCCGATTCCGGCAAGATCACCGTGGGCTCGCAGCAGGGCGGCTTTGGCACGTCCTCGACCGTGGACATCACGCTCAAGGCCGCCACCACGGCCGACTTGCGGACCGCGAGCGACGCCATGGTCCAGGCAATGGACGGCGTCCCCGGCTCCTCCGAGGTGGCCACCAACCTGGCCGCCAGCCAGCCGGTGGTCCAGGTGAAGGTGGACCGTGCCAAAGCCGTCGCCGCCGGCCTGAGCGAGGAACAGGTGGCCGGCGTGCTCGCCTCCACCATCGGCCCCGTCCCGGCCGGCACCGTACGCATCGACACAAACGATTACCCCGTCCGCATCGGTGAGGGCACCCGCTTCACCAGCATCGACGCCGTCCGACAGACCCCGCTGCCGACGGCGGCCGGCCCCGTGCCGCTGGCCAGCATCGCCGCCGTGGAGCAGGTCGACGTTCCCGTCTCGATTACCGCCAGCAACGGCCAGCGCACCGCCCGCGTCTCCGTCACGCCGTCGGGCGCCAACCTGGGGGCGGTCAGCACCGAAGTGCAGGCCCGGCTCAAGACCGTCCAGCTGCCGCCCGGCGTCACGGCAGAAATCGGCGGCGCCACGACCCAGCAGGCCGAGTCCTTCGCCCAGCTGGGCCTCGCCCTGCTGGCGGCCATCGCGATCGTCTACGTCATCATGGTGGCCGCGTTCAAGTCCCTTATCCAGCCGCTGATCCTGCTGGTCTCGGTGCCCTTCGCGGCCACCGGCGCCATCGGCCTGCTCCTCGTCACCGGAGTGCCGCTGGGCCTCCCCTCGCTGATTGGCATGCTGATGCTCGTCGGCATTGTGGTGACGAACGCCATTGTGCTGATAGACCTGATCAACCAGTACCGCCAGCCGCGGAACGGCGAACCCGGAATGAGCGTGGCGGACGCGATCACACACGGCGCCCGGCAGCGTCTCCGGCCGATCCTGATGACCGCGCTGGCCACCGTTTTCGCCCTGACGCCGATGGCGCTGGGCCTGACCGGCGGCGGTGGCTTCATCTCGCAGCCGCTGGCGATCGTTGTAATCGGCGGGCTGATCTCGTCAACCGCCCTCACCCTCGTCCTGGTGCCGGTGCTGTACCGCCTGGTGGAGGGGCGTCGCGAGCGGAAGGCCCTGGCCAAGGCCGCTGCCGGTCTTGGTGCGGGTGGCGGCGCCGGTACTAGTGTCGGTACGAATGCCTGCGCGATGTCCGCCCCGGCCCGTGGCCGCCGCGCAGCGCCCGGTGCCGTTCCCGATGACTTCCCGGACGATGTTCCCGACGACGCACGCGTCCCGACGGGTTCGCATTAGCCTTCGCCGGACCTGGGAGCCGGCCAGCGCCGATAGGTGCCGGTCAGCGCCGGACTGCCTTGTGACGGTGTGGCGTGTGCTCGCCGCGGCCCACCCTCGTCGTCGCCTGCGACCGGTGGGCCGCCGGCAACGATGATGCCCGATGGCGGGGCCCGCCGCCCAGGGGTGCGGGGCGCAGTTCGCTCTGCCGGGAGCTGACTTCACGCGCCGGGTTCCCCACGTAGGCTGTATTTTCCGGCACGTCTTCGCCCTTCATCAGGAACGCGTCGGCCTCAAGGGTCGTGCCGTCGCGCATGGTCACCCCGTAGTGCACGAAGGCCTCGACACCGACGGTGCAGCGGTCGCCCAGGACAATGTAGCCGGTCTTGAAGGTTCCGTCTTCGAGGGAATGGCCCTGCAGGACGGTTCCTTCGTTCAGCGCGCAGTCGTCGCCGATCGTCACCAACGTCTTTTCCGGTATGCCGCAGCCGGCATCGTAGAGCCGCCTGCCAACTTTGACGCCCAGTATCCGCATGAAGAAGGACTTGAAGGGAGTTCCGCCGAAGGGCGCTCCGGTCAGGAGCTTCCAGAGCAGTTCGTGCCGCCAGAAGTAGCGGTCGTAGATGGAACAATATTCGGGTTTCAGCGGGCGGAAGGCCATGACCGACCGCTCCACGAGAATTGAGAAGAAGATGCTGAACAGCATGAAGCCGAGCATTGTGAGGGAAATCGCCAGCACTCCGATGTAGCCGTGCGCCGTCACGGCGATGCCGCCGCTGAGGGTAGCGGCATAGATCAGGAACCACCGAAGGGTCAGGAACAGTGCCATGCTCTTGATGTTGTACCGGTTCTTGGCCGGGAGCAGCCGGTTTTTCGCCTCCTCGAGCTTGAGATCATCAAACTGCGCGTCACGCTGCACGGAGCGGGGAATTTCGAACGGGGGCGCTCCGAGCAGGCCCACGTCGGAACGGATGGGCCCGTCGATGGGAATCATCACCTTTGTGCCCAGCAGGCAGTTCTCCCCGACCCTGGCTCCGATCGGAAAGGTGATGTCGTTGCCGAGGAAGTTGCGGCCGGCGATGCTGATGCGTGACAGGCGGAACGACGTACTCGAAAAGTCGGCGTTCATCATGTTGAGGCCGTCTGACGCCATCGTTCCCGATCCCACGTTGCTCAGGAACGGCGACTCGTGCGCCACCGCCGGACCGAAGTTCGATCCGGTCTGCACCACTTTGCCCAGGTCGTAGCCGAGGGCCTGCAGGTAGTGCACGATGTAGGAGCTGTCGCCGAAGAGGTTCTTGTAAATGCCGGCGTTGGAGATGCCCGCCATCATCCGTTGCAGGGAATAGTGCACTCCGTACAGCGGATAGACCTTGTCCGGCTTGAGGAAGAGGTTCAGCAGCCGAGGGACACCGAGGACAAAGATGAGCCCGCCGATGAGGCTGGAAAGGAACATGATCAGTGTCACGGCAGCCACATCGACAAAGAACGCGAAGGCGCCCAGCTGCAGGTGCCCGGTGTCGAGGTAGGAGGGCAGTAACGAGGCCAGTCCGAGAATGAACACTGGAACAACCAGGACAAGGCGGTTGAACAACTGCAGCAGGCTGAAGATCACCCGTCGGCGGGTGCTGCAATTCACGGCGGGAACCCGCCGGTAGTTGGTACTGGTGCGTTCGGCGGGAGAACCATGCCAGCTTTGTCCGTCAGGTACTGCCTGGGGTGTCAGCAGTGCCGAGGCATGTCCCAGCTGGGTATTGTTTCCCATCGACGTGCCGATGTCGAAGGTGGTCTTCTCCGAGACAAGGACGTTGCTGCCCAGAGTCACCGGCCCCTTCTCGAGGACTCCCGGAAGTGCCCGGTAGCAGAGGAAGAAGGAGTTCTTGTGGATCACGGTGTTGTCGCCAATGGTGAGCAGGTCCGTGCACACCGGCAACGTCCGGGAGAAGATCACCACCCCTTTGCCGATCTTTGCCCCCAGGAGCCGCAGGTACAGCACATAGATCGGTGATCCGGCAAAGAGCACGAGCGGGTTTGCCCGCGTCAGGATCTTGACCGCCCAGAACCGGAGGTAGGCCATGCTCCAGATCTGAATCAGGCCCGGCTTCCACCTTCCCACCAGGATCCATTTCGCGAGGATGGGCGTCAGGGAAAGGATGACGAAGGTGGCGGCGCCGAAACCGATGGATCGTAGCCATATTTCGAAAGGGCCGGTTCCCCCGGATGCCCACTCGAAGCCGAAGACCAGCAGCCAGGCCACGTACATGGTGTAGCCCAGGAAAACCAGCAGTTGGATCGCCCCGCAGAGGGCGTACTGGAAGGAGCTGACCCGTGGCATCGATGCCGGGGGTTCATTGTCACCCGCGGGTAGGGCGGGCGTCAGTTCAGCTTCACTGCGCCTGGCTTGAAGACACTCGGCCAGCTGCCGCACTGTTGGATGCTTGTAGACGTCCTGCATGGCGGCTGGCGGCAGCCCGGTTTCCTTTCGGACGCGGGCACAGAAGTGGGCCATCAGCAGGGAGTCGGCGCCCAGGTCATTGAAGAAGTGCGCATCCGTGGATACGTTATCAAGACCCAGCACGGCCCCCAGCTGATCCGCGAGTTCTTTCTCGGACTCCGTGGCCGGGGCGGTGTAGGATCCGTTGCCGGCCAGGCTGAGCCGGTTTGTCGGCTGGGGCAATCGCTTCCGGTCCACCTTGCCGCTGGCCATCATGGGCATGGACTCAAGCTCTTCGAAATAGGCCGGCACCATGTATCCGGGAAGCCTGGTGCGGAGCATCTGCCGGATTTCCCGCGCATCGATGGTCGCGATGTCCTGCCGGAGCGTGAAGTAGGCGGCCAGCTCCACGGTTCCGCGTTCCGGCGCAAAGGTCTGGACCACCGCCTGCGCGATCCCCGGAAGCTGGAGCAGGAATGATTCGATTTCGGTCAGCTCGATGCGGTAGCCGCGAATCTTGACCTGGGTGTCGATCCGCCCAAAGTATTCGATCTCCCCCGAGACGTTGATCCGGCCCAGGTCCCCGGTGCGGTAAATCCGGCCGGAGGGATTGTTCCCGATCCCGAGGAAATCCGGGATGAACGCCTGCTCCGTCAGATCCGGGCGGTTGACGTAGCCCCGTGCCAAGCCCACGCCCGCGAGCCCGATCTCCCCGGATTCCCCGGCCGGCAATGCGCGGGATTCGTTGGGGTCGAGGATGACAGCAGAGTAGGTGGGCAGGGGTACTCCCAGCGACACCGGCCGGTCGGGGTCAAGGAGCGTCCAGGTGGCCGTCACGGTCGCCTCGGTGGGCCCGTAGACGTTCAGGAACCGACGGCCGGGTCGGTGCCAGCGCGTGACCAGATCCTTGGGGCAGGCCTCCCCCGAGACGAGCAGGAAACGCAGTCCGGGCACGTCCTCGTCGATCGTCGCCAGAAGCGTAGGGACACAGCAAAGCGCGGTGATGCTTTTGTCCAGCAGGAATTCAGCAAGCTCGCCCCCCAGCAGGCTGGGTCCGACCGGTCTGGGCACCAGCGTTGCCCCTGCCATCCACGAGACCCAGATCTCCTCCACGGAAAAATCGAAGGCGATCGTCATTCCCTGGTAGACCCGGTCGGTGGCCTCGATGCCGTAGTGTGCGGCCGCTACCCGGACAAAATTGCAGATACTGGCGTGCTCCACGGCCACGCCCTTCGGCCGTCCGGTAGAACCTGAGGTGTAGATGATGTAGGCCAGTTCATCTTTCTTCCCGCCCATCTCGGCAGCATTCAGCCGGGCGGGGTCCTCCGCGTCGATGTGGGCCTGCACATGGTCCACGCACACCGTCTGGGCAGCGACTTCAGGCAGCAGGTCCTTCAGATGTGACAGGGACAGAACCATGGCCACATCGGCGTCCTCCACAATGTATTTGAGGCGGTCAGGGGGGAACCCCGGGTCCAGCGGCACATAGGCAGCGTGGATCTTGAGCACGGCAAGCATGGCGACGTAAGCCCGCCACGGCTGATCGAACAGCAGCGCGATGCGGTCTCCGGGGCGGGCACCGCAATCCAGGAGGTGTCGGGCGAGCTGATTCGCCCGCTTATCCAGCTCCAGGTAGGTCAGGACGACATCACCCGTGTCCACAGCGATCTGGCCGCTCCGCCCTTCGTCACGCAACCGGTCACAGCGTTCCTCGAACAGCTGGTCCAGGCGTTCGCCCTGATGCCAGCGTGCGGCCTGGTCCGGAGCGGCCGACGTGAGGAAGGTGCCCTCCACCGCACCGCCGTCGGTCAGGATCTTGCCGCGCAGCTCAGCGGGCGTGGTATCGCCGCTGTGTACCCGTATCTTCTTACTCATGGAATGCCTTCTTCGCCTGATGTGACGTGTCCCGGAGGAGCTGCTGTTTCGACGAGAGACCGGTCCGGACGGCCGGGCCTCGCACGTGATGTTTTGGCTGCTGTCAGCCGCTCCGCGAGGCGGTGCTCGGTGCCAATCCCTTGAGGCCATGGCCCCAGCGGGTGTCGCCGTGCAGCGTCCCGCCGGGGTCCGAGGGCGGCACTGACGGTGCAGCATCGCCGGCCACTGGGGTCATGCCAAACGCCAGTCGGACGGCGCGCTCGGCATCCGGCAGCAGTTCGGCGCGGGTGATCGCGGCGACATAGGTCTCCGAGATTTCGACCAGATCGACGTCAATGCCGGCTTCTGACAGGGTCCACAGGAACGTGCAGACGACGTCCGGCGAGGAACGCATGCCGACGCCGGTAACTGACACCCTGCCGACCTCTCCGAGGTGCAGCAGGCCCTCGAATCCTATGGTCTCCTGGGCAGCACCCAGCACGGCGAGGGCGGGGGACGCCTCCGGTGCCGGGACAATCAGGGCAACGTCGGAGCGCCTGGAACCTGAACCTGCCGCACTTTGGACGATTGTCTGGACGGTGACGCCCGAGCCCGAAAGCACCTGGAACAGGCGCGCCATGCTGTCCGGTGCGTCGGGAACTCCGACAACCACGACTTTCACCGCCGAGTTGACTCCGCCCACGCCGGTCACGACGGGTTGCTCCCTTACGGGCTTGCGGAATGGGTGGCGGTCAAGGCCGGGCAGGATCAGCGTTCCAACGTCCGGCACGAACGAGGAGCGCACATGGATCGGAATGCCGAAGCGGCGGGCGTATTCAACACACCTCAGGTGCAGCACCTTGCATCCGGACGCCGCGAACTCCAGCATGACCTCGCTCGAGAGGACACCGATCTTCCGGGCCCTCGGGACGATCCGGGGGTCCGCTGTGTAGACCCCGTCGACGTCCGTGTAGATCTCGCAGATGCCGGCGCCCAGCGCCGCGGCCAGGGCAACCGCGGTAAGGTCCGAGCCGCCCCGTCCCAGGGTGGTGACCCGCTTTCCTTTGTTCGTCCGCCCTTGAAACCCCGCAACTATCGGGACCTCGCCCCGGGCCAGGGAGGTGCGGATGCGGTCGGGTCTGACGTCGGTGATCTGGGCTTTGCCATGCACACCGTCGGTGATAAGGCCCGCCATGCTGCCCGTGAACGTGACGGGCGCGAGGCCAAGATCCGACAGCGCGATGGCCAGCACGGCCGATGAGATGAGTTCGCCCGTGCTCAGTAGGGCATCCAGGTCGCTGGCACGCGGCCGGAGCGAAACTGCTGCAGCCAGGTCGCACAGTTCATCGGTGGTGTCGCCCATAGCGGAGACAACCGCTACGACCTGGTAGCCGTTCTCCCGCGTCATCGCGATCCGCTCGGCCGCACGTAGGATGCCCGCCGGATCTGCCAGGGACGAGCCGCCGAACTTCTGCACGATGATGCTTCCCCGGGGAGTCGGCGCGTCCCGTTCATCTAGCACGAGCCGGGGCCCAATCGTCCGGCCGGCGAGGTCCGTTGACCCACCGGGTAGTTCGGAGTCGTCCCGGACCCGGCAACGGGATGCCGCGATGCGGGGGCGCCTGCCGCGCTGAAAACATGCTGGTTATCCGCTGCTGCCTTTTGGCTGTTCATTTACCGTTCCTAATGATCTGATCGGTCGCTTCTGGCTGGCTAAATTCCCTCTGCACCAATCACTAGGCAATGGATTTCACCGTGACCTTCCCGCCGGCCACAGACTCGGCCGCGTCAGCAAGAATGTCGAGACCTTTCAGCAGCTCCGCGGGTTCTATCGTCAGCGCCGGCATCGTTTTGAGGACTTCACCGTCCGGCCCGGAGGTTTCCACCAGGAGGCCGCGAGCGAATGATTCGACGGCGATCTTCCCTGCCAGCTGATGGTCGGGGTAGTAGACGCCCGCCAGAAGACCACGTCCCCGGACAAGGGCACCGTCGGTACCCGCCGCAATCTGAGTGAGTCCCGCGTGCAATTGCGCGGCCAGCCCGGCGACTTTGGACTCAAATTTCCGGTCCTGCCAGTAATGCTCGAGGGCGGCGGTTCCCGTCACAAACGCCGGGTTGTGTCCCCGGAATGTCCCGTTGTGCTCGCCGGGCTTCCAGATGTCCAGCTCCGGTTTGAAGATCGTCAGGGACAGGGGCAGCCCGAATCCCGATATGGACTTGGACAGGCAGACGATATCGGGGGTGATGCCGGCATCTTCAAAACTGAAGAAGGTCCCCGTTCGGCCGCATCCTGCCTGGACATCGTCAACGATGAGCAGGATGCCGTGCTGGTGGCACAGTTCGGCCAGGCTCCGCAGCCAGGAGGCCCGGGCGGCCCGGAGTCCTCCCTCGCCCTGGACGGTTTCCACGATGACGGCGGCTGGTTTGTCGACGCCCGAACCGCTGTCTTCCAGCGCCTGTCGGAGCCACGGAAAGTCTGTCGACGGGCCGTCCAGGAATCCGTCGTAAGGCATGCTGGACGTGTTCGTCAGCGGGACCCCTGCCCCCTCGCGCTTCATTGAATTGCCCGTTACGGACAATGAGCCAAGGGTCATTCCGTGGAAGGCATTCGTAAAGCTGATGACATGTGTCCTGCCGGTGACTTTTCGAGCCAGCTTCAGGGCGGCTTCCACCGCGTTTGTTCCGGTCGGGCCAGGAAACATCACTTTGTAGTCATAGTTGCGGGGCTTCAGGATCAGCTCGTGGAATGTTTCCAGGAAGCGCCGTTTGGCAACCGTTTTCATATCAAGGGAATGGACGATTGCTCCGGAGAGAAGGTATTCCACCAGCGGCCGAAGCAGGTCCGGGTTGTTGTGTCCGTAGTTCAGTGCCCCTGCGCCAGAGAAGAAATCAAGATAGTCCCTGCCGTCCTCGCTGTAGAGGGTGCTGCCGGAGGCGCGGTCAAAAACGGTGTCCCAGGTCCGGCAGTACGTACGAACTTCTGATTCCAGGCTTTCGAAAATATCCATCTGTATTTTTCCTTCGTTCTTTCCCCAGCCGTAGTGCGGCTTTAGACATCCGGAAAACGGTCACGGTGAGAGAACTGCCGCGGCGCAAAGTCGCAGTCGAAGGTGTGACCGGTGATAACTCCAAGCTAGGGAAATCCGGTAACTTCGGGATCCGTAGGCCGTACTCTAAAATGCTGAAGCACTTCCGGCCGGGTCTACTTGGCTGTACTCACACCAAAGTTTCGGTCAATCAAGTAGTCGGGCAAGTACCCGGGTTTCCATCTCTGCAGCCGGCCGCCCGGGTGCCTGGAACGGATGACGAGGGGCGCGACACCCCCGCTGTTGGGACATTCAGCCGCGGGCGGCGGTGGCGTAGGACGCGGCGGCGTAGGCCAGCGCGGCGGACATTTCCTTGAGCAGGTCCGTGTCGGTGTTGCTGATCGTGTCGCAGGCCTTGTGGTAGCAGGAATCGAGGACCTTGCCGGCCGTGCCGCCGAAGGACTGCACCTGGGCCCGGGACTTCTTTTCCACGTCGCCGCTGAACAGCCCGCCGCCGGGAATGCCGGCCTGCAGGAACGCGTCGTAGTCGGAGCCGCCGTCAAAGGGCGTGGTTTCCGCCGGCAGCGAGTTCTCCTGGAAGAACCGGAAAAAGACGTCCTCGATCTGCCTCGAACCCGACGGGCCGGCGTGACCGAAATCCGAGCCGTCGCCGTCATGTATGGACCGCACCCCGTTCGGGGAGGCGAGCATGTCCACGTTCAGGTTCACCGCGGTCTGGGCCTTCCCGGCCTGGCCCAGCTCATCGACGTAATGCTGGGAACCGTACAGGCCGTCCTCCTCCGCGCCCCAGAACGCAAACCGGACCCGGTTCGCCGGGGTGAACCCGCTGTCCTTCATCCACCGGGCGATCTCCAGCATCGCCGCGATCCCGCTGCCGTTGTCGTTGATCCCCGGCCCTTCCCGCACGGAGTCCAGGTGGCCGCCCACCACCACGGTGTTCCCGGCATCGCCTGCGGTATCGGCCAGGATGTTGAAGCTCTCCACCTGCTTGCGGCTCTTTCCCTCGCCGCGGAAGCTGAAGGTCTGCCGGACCGGGGTGTACCCCGCGGCGCGCAGCTGCTCCTCGACGTAGCGCGCGGAGGCCTCATACCCGGAGNGGACGCCGTGCAGCCCGACACTGCCAGGCTGATCGCAAGCAGGGCTGCGGCCGCGGCGCTTCCAAGCCTTTTCGTCATGTGGGTATCCTCCTGGCTACGAACATAACGCTCCGGCCGTTGCAGAGAAAGGTGCACGGGCGCGGGAATATTCGGACGTGGGGCACGTTATATCCGGCAATAGATGCAAACGCATCTAACTCGGCTATACTGTAAACAGCTCCCGGAACACTCCGGCCACGGAAAGGCACATCATGCAGATCGGCGTATTCAGCGTCAGCGACATCACCACCGACCCCACCACGGGCCGAACGCCCACGGAGCACGAACGGATCAAGGCGTCCGTGGCGATCGCCAAAAAGGTCGAGGAAATCGGGATGGACGTCTACGCCATCGGCGAGCACCACAACCGTCCCTTCTTCTCCTCCTCCCCCACCACCACGCTGGGCTACATTGCCGCGCAGACAGAGCGCATCATCCTGTCCACGGCAACGACCCTGATCACCACCAATGACCCGGTGAAGATCGCGGAGGACTTCGCCATGCTCCAGCACCTGGCCGACGGCCGGGTGGACCTGGTCCTGGGCCGCGGCAACACCGCCCCCGTCTACCCCTGGTTCGGCAAGAACATCCAGGACGGAATCGAACTCGCAATCGAGAACTACAGCCTGCTGCGCCGCCTCTGGGACGAGGACACCGTCAACTGGTCGGGCAAGCACCGCACTCCGCTGCAGAACTTCACCTCCACACCGCGCCCGCTCGACGGCGTCGCCCCCTTCGTGTGGCACGGTTCGATCCGCACGCCGCAGATCGCCGAAGTCGCTGCCTACTACGGCGACGGCTTCTTCGCGAACAATATCTTCTGGCCCAAGGAGCACTACCAGCAGCTGATCGGCCTTTACCGCGAACGCTACGAGCACTACGGCCACGGCAAGGCCGACCAGGCAATCGTGGGCCTCGGCGGACAGTTCTTCATGCGGAAGAACTCGCAGGACGCCGTCAAGGAGTTCCGCCCCTACTTCGACAACGCCCCGGTCTATGGCCACGGCCCATCGCTCGAGGACTTCACCTCGCAGACCCCGCTGACCGTCGGCAGCCCGCAGGAAGTGATCGAGAAGACGCTGAGCTTCCGTGAATACTTCGGCGATTACCAGCGGCAGCTGTTCCTGATCGACCATGCCGGCCTGCCGCTGAAGACCGTGCTGGAACAGTTGGACCTGTTCGGCGAAGAGGTCCTGCCGGTGCTGCGCAAGGAATACGCCGAGAAAACCCCGGCCCATGTCCCCGAACCGCCCACCCATGCCGGACGCGTCGCCGCATCCCTGGCCGCGGCCGGGCAGACCTCCGGTGAGAAGGCCGGCACCGCCGGCAGCAAGAGCGTGTGATGTCCGCCAAGACCAGCGAGTCGCCGGTGCGCCTGGCCGCGGAAACCTGGGAATCCCTGTTCCGCGCCCAGGTGGCGGTCATGCGCAGGCTGCAGTCCAGTCTCGCCTTCAAGACCCTGCCCATCAATGAGTACGACGTATTGTTCACGCTCTCGCGCTGTCCGTCCGGATGGCTGCGCCAGAACGAGCTCAACGACCACGTGCTGCTGAGCCAGTCCAGCCTCAGCCGGCTGGTGGAGCGGCTCGAAAAGCGCGGTCTCGTCGAGCGCAGGCCGGCGCCCGACGACGGCCGCGGCGTCCTGGTCAGGCTCACCGAGTCCGGCCGGGAGCTGCAAAAACAGATCGGCCGGGAGCACCTCCGCGACATCGCGACCCTGGTGGGTCCGGCGCTGACCCCGGCCGAGCAGCGGGAGCTGGTGCGTCTGACTGAGAAGCTGCGGGCCTCGGTGGCAGCGCGCTGACCCGCGGCGTGTCAACCGGTGGCGGCTACTGGAGCGCGACGAGCTGCGCCGGGTCCTCGTCCGGCAGGGCGCCGTCAACGACGGCGGTGACCTGGAGCTGCGTCAGCGACAGGCTGCCGCCAACTGTCGAGAGGAAAGCGGTATCCGACGAGTCCCGTCCGGCAGTGATCCGCAGCATACTCTCCCGCGGCGCCAGGCCGGTGGGATCGATGATGTGCCAGGCGCCGTTGACGTGGGCCTCGGCCACGGCGTGGAAGTCCATCGGGCTCAGTCCCGGGGCATAAACGGCGGCCAGCCGGGCCGGCACATCCTTCGCGCGCAGCAGTGAGATGGCCAGGTGGGCGAAGTCGCGGCAGACACCGCGGCGCTGCAGCAGGGTCTCGACCGCGCCGTCGGTCCCCCGCGAGGATCCGCTGATGTAGCGCAGCTCGTTGAAGACCCAGTCGCGCACGGCGTGCAGCAGCTCAGTACCGTGCAGGCCGCCGAATTCCGCGTAGGCGGTCGGCAGGAGCAGGTCGGACTCGGCGTATCGGCTCGGCCGGACGTAGCGGATGAGGTCCATCAGCCGTGGTTCCTCCGGCACCGCGAATCCGGTGGCGGTGGCCGTATACTCCACCAGCACGTCCGAGGGTTCAGCGAATTCCATGTAGTGGAAGCGGCCGCCGTGGTGGTCCGAAAGCTCGGTCAGCGGCACATCGGTGCCGCCGGCGGTCACGGACAACGACTCCACGAAGGCGCTGTAGCCGGGGTTGCGGGCCACGGCCACCGCCAGCGCGACTTTGGTGTCGGCCACGGTTTTGAAGGCCAGGCGGGTGGCTACAGAGCGTTCCATGTTTCTCCGGGGTGTGAGGGTAACAGCGGGTAAAGAGACCGTCCCCCGTCCCGGAGGTGTGCGGGCGGAGCGGGACTAGTTTTTGATCTTCAGAGACATTAGCATCCGCTGGACGTTGGCGAAGTCGGAGCCTTCGCTGACGTATTTGGCCGCCTGGTCGAGGGTGTCGAACACCTTGGCCGGTGCAACCTTCTCGTCCGGGGCGAACGCCTTCAGCTCCGTCAGGTCAGCGAAGGAGTAGTCCCCCCTGCCTTCCGGGCCACGGACCAGGTTTTGCAGCGCGCAGGAGGTTCCGGCTGTGCCGCCGACGATGTTGGTGATGCCGTAGGAGCCAAAGTACTTGTAGCCCTGGATCGCCCGGAACACCACGTGCGGCTCGATGGTGCCGTCCCCGCCGCGATGCGGCAGCTCCACCGGAACGCTGCTGAGCACGACATACGGTTTCGCCGCGTCGTCCGCGCAGGCCGCGGCGGGCCGCGAGGGGAGTCCGGTCTGCAGGGTGGCGAGGTACCCGCCCTGGGCGTCTTTGACCTCGACCTTAAGGGCGCCCGTCAGGGTTCCCTGCTCCGGGGCCACCGACTGGGCGATCCACTCCTGCGGCAGCTCAAAACTGATGGTCCTGGCCGGATCGGTGAAGACCTTCCAGACGGCCGCCGTCGAGCCGGGTTCCGACGTTCCGGAGGCGGTGGACCCCGGTGTGGCGGCTGTCGGGGTGCCGCCTGCCGTTGGTTCCGCGGTCGCGGCACTTCCGCTTGGGCCCGGGCCGGTGTCCGCCGTCCACGCGGGGGTGCCCTTGTTGTCGCTGCTGCAGCCCGACAGAGCGGCCGCTGTGAGCACCACCGCAGTGGCGATCCGGAGGCCGCGGGCGGCCGTCCGCCGGAAAGTGCCCGTCCCATTCATGGTGCCAGCGTAGCGGGACTTCAAGCCGCCCGGCGGCCGCGGGGCAGCGTTTCGCCGAGGGAAAGCGGGCTACGCTGGGGACATGGCGGATCAGGATATTGACTCCACGGACATTGGGGCCCAGGACAGCGTGGCGGACATCTCCGCCGTCGACATCGCGGACTGGCGGCTCCGGACCTTCGCGCTCTACGCCGATGTGCGCAAAATCGCGGCGGAGGAACCAGCCGAGGCGCATTCCTACTGGCGCCAGGAGCGGGACCGGATGTTCGGCACGCACCCTGCTTCGCCGCTGACGGCGGAGGCGAAGTCCAGTTTCGGCGGCCTCAAGACGGCGGACTACGATCCGATCTACCGTTTCCACATTCCCATCACGGGTGAGGGCGCGGGCAGGGAGATGACCGTGGAAACCGGGACGGACGGTGTGGTCCGGTTCGTCCGGCTCGGCACATTCGATCTGCCGGAGCTGGGCCAGCTCGCCGTGTGGAAGCTCCATGGTTACGGCGGCGGCCTCTTCGTGCCGTTCCGTGATGCCACGGCCGGGCAGCCCGGCGGCAGCTACGGCGCGGGCCGTTACCTGCTGGACACGATCAAGGGCGCCTTCCACGGTGTGCGCGGGTCCGGCCCGGAGGCGGAGTTCGTCATTGACTTCAACTTTGCCTATAACCCGTCCTGCGCCTACAACGAGGCGTGGGCCTGCCCCCTCGCCGGACCCTCCAACCGCCTGGCCGTCGAGATCCCTGTCGGCGAACTGTACTGAGCCGGTGGACGCCCAGCTTGAGCAGCACCCGCCTGCCCCTGACGTTGCCGCCGGCGGCATTTCGGTTTCTGTTCCCGTTCCGGTCACTGCTGCCGATCCCGGCCACTTCCGGCACCGGCACCGGGGCGTCCTGCGCTACCCGCTCGCCCGGCAACTGCTGAGGTTCACCGGCGTCGGGGTCGTCTGCACGGTGACGTCACTGGCGCTCTATGCCTTCCTCCGGCCATATCTTGGCGCGCAGCCGGCCAACGCGACAGCCCTGATCCTCACCTCACTCCTGAATACTGCGCTGAACCGCCGGTTGACCTTCAAAATCACCGAGCGCCACCGGATGAAACGCGACCACCTCAACGGCCTTATCGTGATCCTGGTGGCGCTGCTGCTCACCGGCGGCAGCCTTGGCGTCCTGCACTGGATCAACCCCGAGGCCACCGTCGCCGATGAGTTGTGGACCACGACACTGTCCGGCTTCGTGGCCACTGCCGTACGTTTCACCCTGCTGCGGCACTGGATCTTCCGGCGGGCCCGGCACGTCTAGTCAGGTGCCGGAGCCGAGTGCCTGCACGCTTTCGACGGCGGTGCCGACGGCGGCCGCTGCCTCCTGCAGCTCGGCCGCCGTGATTGTTGAGTCGAAGCTGAAGCGGACCGCGGTCTGCGCAATTCCGGCGTCGATGCCCATCGCCCGCAGCACCGGGGACGGCTCGTCCGAACCGGCCGCGCAGGCCGACCCGCTGGAACAGATGACCCCCAGCCGTTCGAGTTCCAGCAGCACGGATTCGCCGCTGGTCCCCGGGAAGCAGAATGACGCGACGGACGGGAGCCGTTCGCTCGGATGCCCGGTGAGGACGGCGCCGGGAACCTGGGCCCGCACCGAGCAGATGAACTCATCACGCAGGTCGGCCACGCGGGCCGCGCGGTCCCGCTGGTCGGTCAGTGCCAGCGTCAGCGCCGTTGCGAGGGCCACGGCTCCGGCCACGTTCTCGGTCCCCGACCGGCGCCCGCGTTCCTGCCCGCCGCCGTGGATGACCGGCTCAAGCCGGGTCCGGCCCCGCACGAACAATGCCCCGCTTCCTTTCGGCGCGCCCAGTTTGTGGCCGGAAATGCTCAGCGCGTCCACGCCCAGGGCCGCCGTGTCGACGGTCAACCAGCCGGCGGCCTGGACCGCGTCGGTGTGGAAGGGTATTCCGCGGGCGCGGGCCAGCGCGGCCAGCTCTGCAATCGGCTGCACGGTGCCCACCTCGTTGTTGGCGTACATGATGCTGACCAGGGCGGTCTCCGGCCGGAGCGCGGCGGCGAGCGCGGCCCCGGTGACGCGGCCGCAGGAATCGACCGGCACCACGTCGACGGCGAAGCCGTGCACCCGCTGCAGGTAGCGGGCGGACTCCTCCACGGCGGGATGCTCGACGGCGCTGATCACCACCCGGTCCAGCCGGGGGTCCGCTCCGCGCCGGGCCAGCGCAATGCCCTTGACGGCCAGGTTGTCCGCCTCCGTGCCCCCGGAGGTGAAGACCACCTCGCCCGGCCTGCAGCCGAGCGCCCTGGCCGTCGCCGCCCGTGCCCCGGCGAGCGCCGTGGCAGCCGAGTCACCAAGCGAATGGTGGCTGGACGGATTGCCGAAGTCGCCGCTGAGATACGGCCACATCGCTTCGAGCACCTCACGGCGCACTGGTGTGGTGGCAGCGGCGTCGAGGAAGATCACGGCGTCGCCTGGCCCGCCGTCTGGTCGCTGTTTTTGTTGCCGGTGATGTCGCCGATCATGCCGCTGGTCATCTTGCTGGTCAGGCCCAGTTCGATGTCGAGGCCCAGGTCCAGGGCGGCAATGCTGTGCGTGAGCCCGCCGATCGAGATGACGTCCACCCCGGTGGCGGCGATGCCGGCCACGGTGGCCAGGTTGACGTTGCCGCTGGCCTCCACGCGGGCCCGGCCTGCCACCAGGGCCACCCCGGCGGCAAGCTCCGCCGGGGTGAAGTTGTCCAGCATAATGGTGTCCACCCCGGCGGCCAGCACGGGTCCGATCTGGTCCATCCGGTCCACCTCCACTTCGAAGTGGGTGGTGTGCCCGAGGCGGGTTTTGGCCTCCCGCAGCACATCGGTGAGCTTCGAGGCGTCGCCCCCAGTCAGCACGGCCAGGTGGTTGTCCTTGGCCAGCACGGCGTCCGAGAGGCCAAAGCGGTGGTTGGCTCCGCCGCCGCAGCGGACGGCGTACCGTTCCAGCACCCGCAGGCCCGGCGTCGTCTTGCGGGTGTCTGTGATGCGTGCCCCGGTGCCGTCCACCAGGGCGACGAACTCCGCCGTCTTGGTGGCGATGGCGCTCATCCGCTGGACCAGGTTCAGTGCCACGCGTTCGGCGAGCAGCACGGCGCGGGCATTCCCGCGGACCCTCGCGAGCACGGTACCGGCGGCGAACGCGCCTCCGTCGGCAACCAGCAGTTCGACGGCGGCGTCCGGGTCGGTGAGCTTCATCGCGGCCACGAACACCGCCCCTCCGCTGAGCACGCCGGGGACGCGGGCGGCGAGGACCGCCGTCGCGCGCGCGTCCGCCGGGATGAGCGTCTGGGAAGTGATGTCACCGTACGGGGCATCCTCGAGCAGGGCGGCCCGCAGGACGGCGTCGACGGCGGCTGCGGGCAGGGTTCCGTCGAGCGCCGTTCCGGGGAGGGCGCTGGGGCGGGCTGCTGCGGGTGCTGTCATGACGAAATCCTTTGCTTCGGACGGGATGCGGCGACATGCCGATGGCTGTGTGTGCCGGCCGGCGGGGTGGCGCGGGCCGGGGCTGCCAGCACTGCGGGAAGGGTGGCGGGGGTGTCAGCGTCCGCACGGTAGTGGGCCCCCACCGAGCCGGTCCGCTTCCGCGCCGCGGCCACGAGCAGTTGGGCTGCCAGCAGGAGGTTCCGGTCCTCGTGGTCGGACTGGCCGGGAACGGCCCCCTGATCCGGAAGCCGGTCGGCTGCGGCGAAGGCTGCGGTCCATTCCGCGAGCCGGGCGGCAGCGGCGTCGAGGTCGGCTCCGCTGCGCATCACCCCGGCCGAGCTGGTCATAAGGCGCTGCAGGGCGTCCCGGCTGAACGGCATAGTTCCCTGACCCGTCCCCGCGGCCGGGAGGTCTTCCCTGGTGCGTTTGACCGGTATGGCCGGAACGGGCTCCGGGTCCGTTCCGCTGAGGAAGGCCTCCACCGCGCGGCGGCCGAAGACCAGTCCCTCCAGGAGGGAATTGCTGGCCAGCCGGTTGGCGCCCTGCGCTCCCGTGCACGCGACCTCACCGGCCGCGAAGAGTCCCGGCACGGAGGTGCGGCCCCAGAGGTCGGTGGCCACTCCTCCCATCCAGTAGTGGGCCGCCGGGGACACCGGAAGCGTTTGGGTGGTCCAGTCGTAGCCGGCGGCGCGCGTGGCGGCGGTGATGGTGGGGAAACGCCGTGCCAGGAAACCTGGACCGCGGGTGGCCTCGATTCCCCGGGCGTCGAGGTACACGGGGCTGTCCGCCGGGGTGCCGGTGGCGGCGAGGTGCAGCGCAATGCTGCGGGAGACGACGTCGCGCGGCGCCAGTTCGGCATCCGGGTGGTAGTCGGGCATAAAACGGTAGCCGGCTGCGTCGAGCAGGACGGCGCCTTCCCCGCGGACCGCCTCGGAGATCAGCAGAGCCGGCGGACCGCCGGGAATCTCGTCCGCCGCCAGGGTGGTGGGGTGGAACTGGAAGAACTCCAGGTCACGGACGGCCGCCCCCGCCCGCCAGGCCAGGGCCAGGCCGTCAGCCGTGGCAACGGAGGGGTTGCTGGTCCGGGCGAAGAGCCGTCCGGCGCCGCCGGTGGCCAGCAGCACCGCGTCGGCGTCCAGACGCCGGGGTTTCCCGTGGGACAGGTAGGCGACGCCGGTGACGCTGGCAGTGTCGCCCGCCGGCCCGGCTCCGGGGTGCCCGGTGAGGAGTTCGGTTACGAAGGCTCCGGTCTCGACCCGCAGCTGTCCCCGGATCGCGCGGTCCAGGACTGCTGCGACGAGGGCGCGGGCGATCCGGGCACCGGTCGCGTCTCCGCCGGCGTGCAGGATGCGCGCGGCCGAGTGGGCCGCCTCAAGGCCCAGCGCCGGGCCTCCGCCGGGTCCGGCGTCGAAGTTCACGCCGAACCGTTGCAGCCCCGCGATGTCCCGGGCTGCCTCGATGCAGAGGACCCGCACGGCGTCGGGGTCGTTGAGCCCGGCGCCGGCGGTGAAGGTGTCGGCGATGTGGGCGGCCACGGAATCACCGGGCGCGGCCTCCCCCGGCGTGAGCACTGCCGAAACGCCGCCCTGGGCATAGAAGGTGTTGCTTTGCTCAAGGGTTCCCTTGCTCAGCAGCACCACCTCGCACGCCGGCCCGCCGTCGGGCGCAGCGTCAAGCACGGCGTCAGATGCCAGCAGCGCGGCGTACAGCCCGGCAATGCCGCTGCCGACCACCACCAGCCGTCTGGTCACGGCCGCGCCGCCAGCATCCGCTCGAGGGCCACCCGTGCCGGGGCGGCGACGGCGTCCTCCACCGTGATGCGGTTGACCACCTCGCCCCGGACCAGCGCCTCCAGGACCCAGGCGAGGTACCCGGGGTGGATGCGGTACATCGTGGAGCAGGGGCAGATCACCGGGTCCAGGCAGAAGATGGTGTGCTGCGGATTTTCCGCGGCGAGGCGGTTGACGAGGTTGATCTCGGTGCCGACCGCGAAGGTGGTCGGCTCGGTCGCGGCGGCGATTGCCTTGCGGATGAAGTCCGTGGAACCGGCGGAATCGGCGGCATCCACCACTTCCATGGGGCACTCCGGGTGCACGATCACTTGGACCCCGGGGAACTCAGCGCGGGCCTTCTCGATCTGGCCGACGTTGAAGCGTTTGTGGACCGAGCAGAAACCGTGCCACAGGATCACCCGGGAGTCCGCGAGGGTCTGTTCGTCGTTGCCGCCGAGGTCCTTGCGCGGGTTCCACATCGGCATCTGTTCCAGCGGGACCCCCATCGCCTTGGCGGTGTTGCGGCCCAGATGCTGGTCCGGGAAGAACAGCACGCGCTGGCCGCGCTCGAAGGCCCACTCCAGCACCGTGGCGGCGTTGGAGGAGGTGCAGACGATCCCGCCGTGCTCGCCGCAGAAGCCCTTCAGGGCCGCCGAGGAGTTCATGTAGGTGACCGGGATGACCGGGACCCGGCCGTCGGCGTCGGGTTCGGTCCCGAACAGCTCCTCGAGCTGCTCCCAGCATTCGGTCACGGAGTCGATGTCCGCCATGTCCGCCATCGAGCAGCCGGCGGCCAGGTTGGGCAGGATCACGGCCTGGTCCGGCCGGGACAGGATGTCCGCGGTCTCTGCCATGAAGTGCACTCCGCAGAAGATGATGGCCTCGGCGTCGGGCCGGGTCAGCGCGGCGTTGGCCAGCTGGAAGGAGTCGCCCACGAAGTCGGCGTAGGCCACCACCTCGTCACGCTGGTAGAAGTGTCCCAGGACCACGGCGCGGTCCCCGAGCGTCGCCTTGGCGGCCCGGATCCGCGCGTCAAGTTCGGCGTCGCCGGCCCGCTTGTACTCCTCCGGAAGCTGGCCCTGCCGGGGGGTCGATGCCGGGGCGATGTCCGCTACGGAGGCGCCGGGGCCGTAGGCCGGCACGCCGGCGAGGGCCTCCGCGAGGTCATAGTCCCAGGGCCCGCGGGCGAGCGCCGGGCTGCAGGTGGACGCGGCTGCTGCAATGCCCTCGGCGCTGCTGGCGGCCTGTTCACGCGTGATCAGCTGGATGGCTGTGTTGACGCTGCTCATGGTGTGCTCCTGTTGTCTGGGTCAAGGCCTGGGCGGCCGGTATAGCGGTAGAGGCGGGGCGGGCGGTGTTTGCCGCCCTGCAGATACTGGTCGGTTTCTTCGATCTCCGGCGTGGCTTTGACCTGCCGGCGGAAGTTGGCCGGGTCCAGTTCGCGGTCCAGGACGGCCTCGTAGACCTCCCGGACCTGGGCCAGGGTGAAGTACTCGCCGAGCAGGTGGTACGCGATGGACCCGTAGGCCATCTTGTTGCGCAGCCGCCAGAGCGCGTACTCGATGATTGCGTTGTGGTCGAAGGCCAGTGCGCCCAGCCGGTCCGCACGAAACCACCGCACGTTTTCGGATTCGTCCGCGAGCGCTGCCTCGGTGGGCTGCACCAGCGCCCAGTACACAATGGAGACGACCCGCTGGGTGGGCGAGCGGTGCAGCCCGCCGAAGGCGTACAGCTGTTCGAGGTAGCTGGGCGCCAGCCCGGTGGTCTCGCGCAGGTTCCGCGAGGCGGCGTCCGGCAGGGACTCGGCGTGGGTCAGCGGGCCGCCCGGCAGCGCCCACATCCCCTTGAAGGGTTCACGGATCCGCCGCACCAGCGGGATCCACAGGGTGGGCCGGCCGGATTGTTCGCTGGGGCGCAGGGCGAAGATCACCGTGGAGATGGCCAGCGACGGCGGCGCGAGCTGCCGTTCGGCGACATTGGCTGCTGCGGTGTACACGGCGGTTCACCCCGCTTTCCGGGCTCCGGGCCGGCCCCTCAGGACCGCCTCTAAGTTCCGGACCGACCGCCGGACTAGTTATAGTCATATTGACTAGAACTGATTCTACGACGTTCGGGGCCGGGAACAAAATGTTGCAGCTCACAGCGGGCTGGCCGGGGACGGACCGCCCGGGCAGCCCGGGCGAGCCGGCTCAACGTCCCGCGGCGGCGGCTTCCAGCAGCGGGAGCGTGCGGCCCTGGAAGTGGGTGTTCAGCACAATCACCGAGGAGGAACGAAGCACCGTGCGGGTGGCGATCATGGCATCCAGTACGCGCTGCAGGTCCGGGTTGGAGCGTGCCGCAATGCGGGCCATCAGGTCCGAACTGCCGGAGACGGTGTGGATTTCGATCAGTTCCGGGATCGCCGCGAGGGCCTCGACGACGGCGTCGTGCCCCAGGTCCTGGTTGATCGTCAGGGAGCAGAACGCGACCACGGGAAAACCGAACCGGGCCGGATCCGGCTGCGGCACCCAGGAGCCGATAACCCCGCTGTACTGCATCCGGTCCAGCCGCGACTGCACGGTGGCGCGGGCCACCTTCAGCACGCGGGAGGCCTCCAGCACGGAGGCCCGGGGTGAATCGGTGAAGAATCGGACAATCTTCGCGTCCAGAGCATCAACGTCCATCAAGAGTTCCTCCTAGAGCCACCTTAGGCTCACAAAGCGTTAGGGAGATACCGCTTCCGGCCAGCAAACTGTCACCATGCTCTCATGCCCGCGAACCCGGACCGCGCTCCATTAGCGGTAAATTCAATAGGTCCCATAAGGACCCAGGATCCAAACCACAAGAAGGTTCGCCAGCATGACAATGAAGTCCACCGCGGAGCGCCCCGGGCTGAAACTCGGCCACAGCATGAAGCCACGCCAACTCACCATGATGGGACTCGGCAGCGCCATCGGTGCCGGCCTGTTCCTGGGCTCGGGGGCGGGTGTCCAGGCCGCCGGACCCGCCGTCCTGGTCTCCTACCTGGTCGCCGGAACCCTGATCATCCTCGTGATGTGGGCCCTGGGCGAAATGGCTGCCGCCAACCCGAACAGCGGTGCGTTCTCCGTCTACGCCGAAAAGGCCATGGGCCGGACCGCCGGAGCCACCGTTGGGTGGCTGTGGTGGCTGCAACTGGTGGTGGTGATCGCCGCCGAGGCCCTGGGCGCCGCCGGTCTGCTCTTCACCGTCTGGCCGGTGATACCCGTCTGGGCCCTGTCGCTGATCTTTATGGTCGTTTTTACGGCGATAAACCTCGCCGGGGTGAAGAACTTCGGCGAGTTCGAGTTCTGGTTCGCCATCCTCAAAGTGGCCGCCATCCTGCTGTTCCTGGGTATCGGTACCGCCCTGCTGCTGGGCTGGCTGCCCGACGTCGAGTCCCCCGGCCTGAGCAACTTCACCGCCGACTTCGCCCCGGCGGGCCTGGGCGGCATCGCGACGGCACTCTTCGTCGTGATCTTCGCGTTCGGCGGCACCGAGATTGTCAGTGTGGCGGCGGCCGAGACGGAAAACCCCCAGCACAGCGTGGCCCAGGCTATCCGCACCGTCGTGTGGCGCATCCTCGTCTTCTACATCGGCTCGGTGTTTGTGATCGCCGCGGTCCTTCCGTACACCTCCGACGCCCTCGCGTCGCCCTTTGCCGGCGTCCTGGACGTGGCCCGCATCCCCGGCGCCGGAGCCGCCATCACCCTGGTGGCCGTCGTCGCCCTCCTCTCGGCCCTGAACGCGAACCTGTACGGGGCGTCCCGGATGGTCTTCTCGCTGTCCGAACGCGGCGAGGCACCCCGCTTCCTCTCCAGGCTCAACAAGGCACGGGTGCCGGTGCTCGCCGTCGGCGTCTCCGTGACCTTCGGATTCCTGGCGACGGTGCTGGAGCTGCTCTTTCCGGAGCGGATCCTGCCGGCGCTGTTCCAGCTGGTCGGCTCGACCTGCCTGATGGTCTGGGGCTCGGCGCTCGTCTCCCAACTGATCCTCCGCCGCCGCGCCGACCGTGAGGGCACCGTTCTGCCGCTGCGGATGAAGGGCTTCCCGGGACTGACGATCTTCGGGCTGGTGCTCCTGGCCCTGATTTTCGCAGTCGGCTTCAGCAGCCCGGAGAGCAGCAAGCAGCTGGTCAGCACCATCGCCCTGGTCGCGGGCATTGCCGCGGCCTGCTGGCTCGGCGCCCGGCTGACCCGCAAGTAGCCCGCAAGCAACCGCCCGACGAAGCCGCCCACAGCCGCCCAAAAACTGAATCGCAGCAGGGGCCGTTCCGGAGTCCCGGAACGGCCCCTGCTGCGAGTCAGCTGCGATCCGGCGGCCCGCGCGTGGAGTATACAAACTGCCAGGGACGGAGGCGCCTTGGTTGGCACTCTTGTACAGTCTGGGCAGTGATCCGCGGGCTGATTGCCCAGCGCCGGGCGGGTGACTAGGGTCACAGCCATGGACACACTTCCGTTGGCTGCCGGCGCCCCCGCCGAACCGCTCACCCCCGCCCAGCTCCGCGAGCTCTATTCGCTGATGGTGGCGGTCCGCCACCTGGACACCGCGGCCGTCGCATGGCAGCGCCAGGGCATCATTCCCGGCTACGCGCCCGAGCTCGGCCAGGAAGCGGCCCAGGTGGGCAGCGGCTACGCCGTGGACACCACCCGGGACTTCGTCTTCCCGACCTACCGCGAGATGGGCGTCGCCCGCACGATGGGCGTGGACATGGTGGCCTACATGTCCACACACAAGGCCAGCTGGCACGGTGGCCTCTACGACCCGCTGGAATCCCGGCTCGCCCCGATCCAGGCCGTGGTGGCCGGCTCCGTGCTGCACGCCGTCGGCTGGGCCCACGGGCAGACGCTGGCCGCAGGCCCGGCAGGGACAAACGATGCAAACGCCGACGGCAGGCTCGGGGTTGCGCTCACCTACTTCGGTGACGGCGCCTCCTCGCAGGGCGACGTCCACGAGGCCCTGAATTTCGCGGCCGTCATGAAGGCCCCCGTGGTGTTCTTCGTGCAGAACAACGGCTGGGCGATCTCGGTTCCGACCGAACGCCAGGTGGCTGGCGGCTCGGTCGCCGCCCGCGCCGCCGGCTACGGCATGCCGGCCCTGCAGATCGACGGCAATAACGTCGTCGCCGTCGTCGAGGCGACCCGGCGCGCCTTCGCGCACGCCCGGTCCGGCAACGGCCCCGTGCTCATCGAGGCCATGACCTACCGCCGCGGCCCGCACTCGACCTCCGACGATCCGGGACGCTACCGCTCGCTCGACGAGGAGCGCGACGGCGCCGGTCTGGACCCGCTCGAGCGCTTCCGGCAGCGGCTGCTCGCCGACGGCGTCGCCGACGAGGCCTTCTTCGCCGCAGCCCTCGCCGCCGCCCAGGCCGAGGAGGAACAGATCCGCACCGGAATCCAGGCGCTCGGATCCCGCCCCGGCGCCGAAATGTTTGACCTGGTCTTCCAGGAAACCACCCCCGCCCTTCAGTCCCAGGCCGCCAGCTGGCGTGAGGAGTCCGAACATGTCTAACTCGACCCTGGAAAGCGCGACGGTGGACACGCCCGCCTCCGGCACCGTGATGTCCATGCAGCAGGCCCTCAACCGGGCCCTCGATGAGGTGCTCACGGAGAACCCGAAGACCCTGGTCTTCGGCGAGGACTGCGGCCGGCTCGGCGGCGTCTTCCGTATCACCGACGGTCTGCAGGCCAAACACGGCGAGCGGCGCGTGTTCGACACGCCGCTGGCGGAATCCGGCATTCTCGGCATGTCGGTGGGTCTGGCGATGGCCGGATTCCACCCCATCCCCGAGGTCCAGTTCGACGGCTTCGCCTATCCGGCGATCAACCAG
The DNA here is from genome assembly GCF_059383535.1 of Pseudarthrobacter sp. HLT1-3. Lineage (NCBI taxonomy): Bacteria > Bacillati > Actinomycetota > Actinomycetes > Micrococcales > Micrococcaceae > Pseudarthrobacter > Pseudarthrobacter sp. HLT1-3. Next base: position 34,286 of record NZ_JBWZCJ010000015.1, read on the forward strand.
ATCGTCTGCCAGATTGCCCGGATGAACTACCGCAGCCGCGGCACCCTGCCGATGCCCATCACACTGCGGGTTCCCAGCTTCGGCGGCATCCGCGCCCCCGAACACCACGGCGAAAGCCTCGAGGCACTCTTCGCGCACGTGCCCGGGCTCAAGGTGGTCTCGCCGTCGAACCCGCACGAGGCCTACCACCTGCTCAAGTACGCCGCCACACGCCCGGACCCGGTGATCTTCATGGAGCCGAAGTCCCGCTACTGGCAGAAGGGCGAGGTGGACCTCGAGGCACACGATGCGGCCGGCGGCGCCCCCACCGGCGCCAAGGTCATGCGCCAGGGCCGCCACCTCACCCTCGTCGCGTGGGGCGCCATGGTGGCCCGCTGCCTCCAGGTGGCCGAACTCGCCGCCGAGGACGGAATCGACGTCGAGGTCCTGGACCTGCGCTGGCTCAAGCCGATCGACGCCGCAGCGCTGGCGACGTCCGTGCGCAAGACGCGCCGCGCCGTCGTCGTCCATGAAGCGCCACTGACGTCCGGCCTGGGCGCCGAGGTGGCCCAACTGATCACGCAGGCGTGCTTTGACACGCTCAGGGCCCCGGTGGAGCGCGTGACCGGCTTCGACGTGCCGTACCCTTCCGGGGACCTGGAAGACGAATACATCCCGAACATTGACCGGATCCTGTTCGGGATCCAGCGAGTATTGGAGTACAAACGTGGCTGAAATATCTTTCCCGCTGCCGGACCTCGGTGAGGGCCTGATCGAGGCAACCGTGCTGGAATGGCTCGTGGCGCCGGGCGACCAGGTCGAGCGCAACCAGCCGCTCGTCGAGGTGGAAACCACGAAATCAGCGGTTGAATTGCCCAGCCCGCAGGCAGGTAAGGTAGTGCGTATCCACGGCGGGCCCGGTGACAAGATCAATGTCGGCGAGCCCCTGATTGTGTTTGAGGTGCCGGACAACACCGCCGGCATCGTGGGCACGGTCCCGAAGGAAGAGGCACCGAAGCGCCGGGTCCGCCTGAGCGCCGTACTTGACGAGGACTGACACCATGAGCGGCAGACACACCGGCGACCAGCATTCCCACACCGTCGAGGGCACCGACCCCCAGCTGTACGTGGGAGTACACGAACCCGTCTCCGACGCGGGGCTGCGCCCCGTCCTGCTGCTGCACGGCTTCTCCTCCTCCTCCAAGCTCAACTGGGAGGACACCGGCTGGCTGACGGCGCTGCTGGAGTCCGGCCGCCGTGTCATCACGGTGGACCTTCCCGGCCACGGCCGCAGCGGCGCCCCCGAGGACCTGGACTCCTACTCGCCCAGCAGGATCCGCGCGGACCTGCTGCAGATCGCGTTCGACGCCGGCGTCCGCCCGCTGCGTGACGGGGACCCGTCCAGCGGGCTGGACCTGATCGGCTACTCGCTCGGCTCGCGGCTGGCGTGGGAGTTCGGCGCCACCCAGCATGAGCTGGTGCACCGGCTGGTCCTCGGCGGCCCGAACGTCTCCGATCCGCTGGCCGACTTCGACCTGGTCGCCGCGCAGCGCTACCTGGCCGACGGCACCCCGATCGCCGACGCGTCGACCGCCGGGCTGCTGAAGATGGCCCTGCTGCTGCCGAGCAACAACATTTTCTCGCTGCTGTCGCTCGTGGAGGCGATCAAGAGCGAGCCGTTCGATCCTGCCGAGGCCGTGCCGCGCGTGCCGATGCTGCTGGTGGCCGGGGAGAAGGACGAGCGCGCCGCATCGATGCCGGAACTTGCTGCCCTCGGAGCCAGGGCCGGTGCGATGGTCGAGCAGCTGATCCTGCCGGGCCGCAGCCACACCAACGCCATCACCAGCCGCGCCTTCAAGCAGGGTGCGGTCAGCTTCCTGTCCGTCTAGTCACCGCCCCCGCCCGGCCACAGAGAAACGCGGGGTCACTTGCGGCCCATCCGGACGTCTGGGATGGGCCGCAAGTGACCCCGCGTTGTGTGTGTGAGTGGTGACTGCGCGTTGAGTGAGGAGCGACCTCCGCGTTGCTTAACGCTCGAGGGGCACGGACCTTGCGGCCCGTGCCCCTCGAGACTGGCTGGCTACTGGCCCCTGGAGACTAGTGCCGCGCCGCATCATCCGTTGCGCCGTGGCTGACGCCGAGCGGGCGGCCCCTGGTTTCCCCGGCAAGGAGGACACCCACAGCCGAGATCACGCAGAGGATCATGATGTAGATACCGATGGAACCGGTCCATCCGGTGCCCTGCAGCAGGGCCTCGGCGATGGTGGCCGCAAACGCACCGCCCAGGATGGCGCCGAAGGCGTAGCCGATAGAGATCCCCGAGTAGCGCACGTTAGCCGGGAACATCTCGGCGTACATTGCGGACATCGGGCCGTAGGACAGGCCCAGGCCGATGGTCAGGACGAACAGCGCGACACCGTAAAGAACGATGTCCTTGGTGTCGATCAGCGCGAACATCGGGATCATCCAGGCAAAGACGATGGCGTAGCCGGTAAGGAACGTCTTGACCCGGCCGATCTTGTCCGACAGCCAGCCGCCGACCAGGGTGAAGATCAGCCAGCCGAAGGATGCCAGCGTGGTGGCCAGCAGGATCTGCGCGACGGGCATCTTCAGGGACTTGGTGGCGTAGGAGATGAAGAACGCGATCAGGAGGTAGCCGGCGGCGTTGTTGCCGATGAAGATCATCGTGGAGTACAGGACGGCCTTCTTGTGCTTCCGGATGAGCTCGCCCAGCGGCGCCTTGCTCTCCTCCTTGCGGTCCTGCATCTCCTTGAAGACCGGGCTCTCGGCGACCGCCCGGCGGATCAGGTAGCCGACCACGATCAGCACGATCGAGAGCAGGAACGGCACACGCCAGCCCCAGGAGGCGAAGTCTTCCTTGGACATGGACGTATTGAGGAAGTACAGCAGGCCGGTGGCGAGAATCATGCCGACCGGAACACCGATCTGCGGGTACGCGCCGAACAGGCCGCGCTTGCTCTTCGGAGCGTGCTCGACGGCCATCAGGGCGGCACCGCCCCATTCACCGCCGGCCGAGAAGCCCTGGATGACACGGAGCAGGATCAGCAGGACGGGAGCCCAGAAACCGATCTGGGCGTAGGTCGGCAGCATGCCGATCAGCGCCGTGGCGGCGCCCATCATGATCAGCGTGAAGACCAGCATGGCCTTCCGGCCCAGACGGTCACCCAGGTGGCCGGCGACGATGGCTCCGAGCGGGCGGAACAGGAAGCTGATGCCGATCAGGGCAAAGGACAGGATCTGCGCGAGGCCCGGGTTGGAGGCGTTCAGCGGCGCCAGGAACAGCGGTGACAGCAGCGTGGCTGTCAGCTGGGCGAAGATGAAAAAGTCGTACCACTCGATGGTGGTCCCGACCAGGGTGCCCGCGAGGACCTTGCGTTCCTCATGCTTGCTGCTGGGGCCCGCCTCAGAATCGACACTTGAAGTTGCGGTCATTGGAACTCCGTTGCTGGGGGCAGTGGTACTGCCCGGGGTGGGTGCGATGTGAATAACTGAATGCCTCTAGCATTTACTGATCGAACGGTCAGTTAGTATTCAGAATCTTACTATGAAATGTGTGACAGGACACACCTCCCGGGAAAAATTGCTTCGCTGCCCCGAAAAATGACAGCGTGGGCGGAGCCGGGACCCGCCCCGGGGGTCAGTCGGTACGGTTCAGGAACTCCCTGACCCGGGCCCGGACGGGCTCGCGGTCGTAACTGTTGACCATGGCCCCCGCCATCCTGACCGGATCGCCGAAGAAGAAGTACTCGTAGAGCGACTGCCGGCCGGAGAATCCGGAGACTGAGGCATCGAACGCCAGCTTGAACAGCCGGACGCGCTCGGGGCCGGTCAGCGACTTGCCCTGCAGGTACATCTCGATGTCGGCCCGGGCGTCGCTGTTGACGTCGGCCTCGCCCGGTAGTGCCATCAGCCCGGAGGCGGAGAATTTCCGGATGATCTGCGGGAACCGCTGGGCGACCTTCGGGTACCAGTTGCGGGCGGCGTTCAGCGTGGACCACTTCGGCAGCATCACGCCGGCGTCGTTGAGCTGGGCATCCGCCTCGGAGGCCCGGACCAGCGCCTTGCCGATCTCGACGTCGACAATCAGTTCGGCGATGTCCTCCTGGATGTGCTGGAAACCGTCGATGCCGATCGAATCGGCGAGTTCGGAGGCCAGGCCCAGGAAGAACTCACTCTTGGCGATCGTACGGGTGACCACCTGGTGCGTCATCAGGGCGCCGGCGCCGGTTTCGGAGTAAAAGCCGTTGCACAGCTGCGGGTTGCCCAGCATAAAGATGCGCTCGCTGGGGACGAAGACATGGTCGAAGACCGCGACGGCGTCCATCTCCTCATAGCGCGACGCGAGCGGCTCGTCGTGGGTGCTGCCGCCGTTGTACAGCGAGGTGCGGCAGAGGTAGCGCAGGCCGGGCGCGTCGTTGGGGATGGCGAAGGCGTAGGAGTACGGGGCATCCTCCGGCGTGCCGCGGAGCACGGTGGAGGGGAAGACCAGGAGCTCGTCCGCGATCGGGGCGATGGTGGCCAGCATCCGGGCGCCGTGGATGACGATGCCGTCCTCTCGCTCCTCGACAATCCGGGCCGAGAGCTGGCCGCCGAGCTGTTCGGAGCCGGACACGGATCGGTTCACCTGCGGCGGAATCAGGGTGTGCGTGGCGAGGACGTCGTTTTCCCGGGCCCACTCGTAGTAGTTGCGGATGTTCTCGCCGAACTTGGGGTCAGCCTGGGAGAACCACTTCCCGGCCGTGCTGAGCGCGGTGAGGGAGGAGTTCATGTAGTCGCCGGAGCGGCCCAGGAAGCCGTTGGAGTCCTCGGCCCAGGTGGAGATGGCACGCCGGCGGCGCTGCAGGTCCTCGACCGTCTTCGGCACCAGGAAGGAGGCGTTGACGAGGTCGCCGGTGCTGGGCGAGGTGTACGTCAGCGCTTCCTGGTAGCGGGGGTCGTGCTGCATGTCGAAGAGCTTGGCGTAGGAGCGGGCCACGTTGCAGAACGCGGGGTGCTCGGCGATCTTCTCGCTGACAACCTCCCCGTCGATCACCACGTGCGGTGTCATCCCGTTGAGCCTGTCGAGGTACTGCTGTCCGGTGCGGATACCCATTACTGTTTCTCCAGTCGTTGAGCTGAGTCGAATAGGGCGTAGATGGTGTGCGGATGGGCCGGGGCCACGCGGCGGGTCAGAGCAGGTCCTCCATGCCCAGCTGGCTTTCCGGGATGGTAGTGAAGGTGCCGTTGGCGAACGCCAGCGCGTCTCCGTAGCGGTAGTTGAAGTCCACTACCTCGCCGAGGTAGAGCGTGTGGTCGCCGCCGTCGTACGCCGCCCAGGGCTTGCATTCAAAGTACGCGAGCACATGGGAAAGCCGCGGTGCCGTTTCGCCCTCGACCCAGAGCGGTTCGGGCCCGGGGCGGCCGGCAAAGTGCTGCGCGAGCTGCCGCTGCTCCGCGCCAAGGATATTGACGGTGAAGGGCCGCCCGGCGAGCTCGTCGTGCGCCCTGGCCGTGCGGGCGATGCTGACGAGCACGAGGGGCGGGTCCATCGACACGGAGGTGAAGGAATTGACGGTGATGCCGTGCCGCTTCGTGACGCCGTCGAAGGTTACGATCGCGACGCCGGTGGCGAACCGGCCCAGGCTGCCGCGGAAGTGCTGGGCCCCGGGCCCGGACGTGCGGCCCGGCACTACCGGAACGGGTTCGCTGTGGGGCTTGGCAATCATCGTTGATCCCTTGCGGTCGGTGCTGGCCAAATGCTGCCGGGGCTGGCGTGCAGGCTATTGCCTGGTCAACAGAATGTTCTATAATCGAACACATAATTCCCATTTAGAACGCTAGCGCACCGTAATGCAGAGCACAAGGGCCATCCGGTGCCACCCTGCAACAGACGACCGCCCGCGCCTAGGATGGACCAATGACCCCGATTGCCGGCAGCGCCCAGGCTTCCCCCTCCCAGACGTTGTCGCGTGGTATCCGCGCTCTGGAAATCCTCGCCGATGCCCAGCGCCCGCTCACCATCGCCGAACTCGCCGACGCGATGGGGGTCCACCGCTCGGTCGCCTACCGCATTCTTCGCACCCTGGAGGATCACTCCCTGTTGGTGCGCGACGACGGCGGCCGGGTCCAGCCCGGCCCGGGCCTGGCCGTCCTGGCCCGGGGAGTGTCGCGCAACCTGCAGACGGCGGCCCTGCCGGAGCTCACCCAGCTCGCCAACACCCTGACGATGAGCGCCTTTGTTGCCGTCTGGGACCACGCCGAATGCGTCACGCTCGTTACCGTGGACCCGCGGCACACCGGGGCCACCGTGGTCCAGCACCCCGGCTCCCGGCATCCGATCAGCGCCGGGGCTCCGGGAATCGCGATCCAGTCGGCCATGTCGGAAGAGGAATGGGCCGCCGCCGCGCCGGGCATCCCCTACCGGGCCGAAGCGGCCGCGGCTCGCCGCCGGGGCTATGCCGCCAGCCATGACGAGGTCATCGCCGGAGTCTCCTCCCTTGCCGTCCCCATCCGGGTCCCGGGCGGGCGGCCGGCGGCCCTCGCCGTCGTGTACATCCGGGCCGACCAGGACCCCGAGGACGTCGCCGCGGCGCTGTCCGTGAGCGCCGGGCGGATCGAGAGCCAGCTGGGCTGACGCGCAGCTGAGTCATTCCCCGGTTGGCCTCCCAGCCCGGCTCCCCGCCGGAGCGCTACCCGCGGTGCGCCATCACTCTGCGTCCTTCTGAGGCACGGAGAGCAACCACAAGTGATAGGGCAACTGCCGGTTTTCAGGGAATCAGCCGGCCGCCGTCCTGTTCCGTCGCCGAAGCACGACGGCGGCTGCCGCTCCCAGCAGGAAGAGCGCCGCTGCGGCCCACACCGGCACCAGGAACGCTGCCGAGTAGCCATGGTTCTGTGCCAGCTGCCCCGCCACGGCCGAGCCGATCGCGGTGCCGGCGACGATGCCGCTGGCCAGCGCGGTCATGACGGTGCCGAGCTTGCCGGCCGGGGCAACGCGTCCTCCGACCGCAAAGACCGTGACCATCAGCGGTCCCACCGGCAGCCCCAGGACAAGGAGCACGAGGATCATGGGCAGCGCGGTTGCGGGCAGCAGCAGCAACAGCGCGAGCCCCGCCATCAACGCTGCGCAGGCCAGCCAGCGGGCGTTTGCGGTGAACCCGCGGGGCCAGTACGCCACCGAGAGGGCCGCCGCTGCGGAGCTCAGGCCCATCACCGCGTAGAGCAGGCCGGCTGCTTCAGAGCTGGCGAAGCTGGCGGAAAAGGAACTCAGCGAGGTCTGGGTGGAACCGAAGAACGTGCCCATGCAGACCATGGCCAGAACGGGAAGGGCGACGGCGGCAACGGCGCCGGCGCGCTGCCCGGATGTGCGCGTGGCCCGGAGCTGTCGGGTGTGTTCCTTCGCGGCCGCTGTCCGCGCCGGAGTCCGGGGCACCGCCTGATGCGTGGGATGCACGGCGAATGCCGGGACGAGGGTGATGGTCAGGGCGGCAGCGAGGGCGAGCGGCAGCCAGGGTGTGATCAGGCTGGCGAGGATTCCCACCAGCGCCGGTCCCAGGACAAAAGTTAGTTCGTCCGCAGTGCCCTCGTAGGACAGCGCGGTGTCAAGGTCCGCGGTGTTGGCGTCGCGCCCGTTACGGGAGGTGAGTGCCATCCAGCGGACCCTGGCCAGGGGTCCCACCTGCGGGCAGCTTGCGCCGGCAACGAAGGCGGCGGCGAGGACCGGGATGGCTGCCGCCAGGTCCACGCTGCCGGGAATCAGGGAGGCGGCGAGGATCAGGGCGATGACGGCGGCTGCGTTGAAGACTGCGGCGAACAGCAGCACGGGGCGCTGGCCCAGCCGGTCCGCCAGCGCGCCAAGGACCGGGGCGCCGAGGGCCGAGCCGATCCCCACGGCGCCGGCAGCGACGCCGCCGGTTGCGTAGGAGCCGGTGACGGACGTGACCAGGGTGAGGGTTCCCACGGTGAGCATGGCGAGCGGGAGTCGGGCGAAGAGCCCAATCGGGAGGAAGCTTCGGCCGGCGAGCAGCGGCAGCCGGGCAAGCCGCCCGCCGGTACGTGTCGTCGGCGGGGCGGCGGCGGGTCCCGGGGCAGCGGTTGACCTGGCACTGGCGGCATCGGGTTCAGGAAAATGGGGCGCCGCGGAACCGGGCGCCTGGGAAAGCGGTGAGAGGGGCATGATTCCGGGTTCGTTCTATGGTGCGCATCGTCCCTCCTCCCGATGCGCGCGACCCGGTAACGCCCCCATTATAGCCGCTACCGGCGACGCCCAGGCGCACCCGGCAGGGCCCGCGCGGGCCCTGGCTGCGCCCCGGCCGTCGTGGCGCGGCCGGGGCGTACGCGTGTCAGCCCTCGGCGTCGTCGGAGATGTGCAGGGTGGAACCGTTGCGTCCCTTGACCACCTGGAGCTGGGTGCTGATGCGCTGTTTCATTTCGCCGACATGGCTTACCAGCCCGACCACCCGGCCGCCGTCGCGTAGCCCTTCGAGGGCGTCCATGACCTGTTCCAGGGCCTGTTCGTCGAGGCTGCCGAACCCCTCGTCCACGAACAGGGTCTCGATGTCCACGCCGCCGGATTCCTGCTGCACCACGTCCGCGAGCCCAAGGGCGAGCGCGAGGGATGCCATGAAGGACTCGCCGCCGGAGAGCGTTGCGGTGTCCCGGCGCTGCCCGGTCCACTGGTCGACGACCTCCAGGCCGAGGCCGGATTTCGCGCCGCGGGCCGCCTTGGCGTCAGTGTGCTGCAGGGTGTAGCGGCCGTCGCTCATGCCAATGAGCCGCTCCGAGGCTGCCGCCGCGACCTGCTCGAGGCGTGCGGCGAGAACGTAGCTGTTCAGGCTCATCCGGTAGGTGTTGTCCCCTGCCCCGCGCGCGGCGTCGGCGACGGCAGTTAAGAGGTTCGCGCGGTCGCGCGGTTCCCGTCCGGTCTCCGCGAGTTCCGCGTAGTTCGCGGCGATCGCCTCCAGGGTCCGCACCGACTTTTCCGCCAGGCCGGCCGCGAGTTCGGCGTCCCGGGCCAACCGTTCGGCCGTGGCGGCGTCGGTGCGGAGCTGGTCCACGACCTCCGCGGCGAGGGGGCCTTCCGTGTCCAGTTCGCGCGCCGCCAGCACGAGTTCCTCGCCGGCAAAGAGCTCCGCGATCCTTGCCGCTTCGTCCTGTCCGGCGCGGACGGCGGCTTCCAGAGCCGCCGCGTCCGCGGCCGGAAGAAGCACAACCCGGGCCGCCTCCGCCGACTCGAAGCCGGTGCCCGGAAGCGCCAAATCCAGCTGCCGCCGGGCCTCCACGGAACGGGCTGCGGCCTGGTCCAGCCGGGTCCGCGTCGCATCGGCGCGTTCCAGCACGGCGGTCGTGCCGTCCAGTGCCAGGATCCTGTCGGCCAGGAACGGGTGGCCCGCCCGGAGGGCACCGAGAGCCCGTTCGAGGGAATCGGCCTGCTCCAGGACTACGGTGAGGGTTGATTGGGTCTGTACGATGCCGGACGTCGCGGCCGTCTGGGCCCGCTCGCCGGCGGCGATCTGCTCGTCCAGATCCGCCTCACGCGCCCGGCTGGCGGCAAGCTCAGTTGCCGCGTCGCGGGCCTCCGCGGCGCGTTCCCTGGCCAGGGCAGCCTCGAGCGTGGCCTCCTCGGGCGCCGTGTTGCCACCCTGGGCCGCCAGCACGGCGACGATCTGCTGGGCATCGGAGAGCTCGCGTTCAAGCGCCGCGAGGGCGGCTTCCGCCGCCTCGCAGGCGCGCTGCGCGGATTCCTCGGCCTCGGCCACGATCAACGCGGACGCCGCGGCCGGGGCGGGGAAAGGGTGCTCGGGACTGCCGCAGACCGGGCAGGCGACATCGGGCTGCAGCTGGGACGCGAGTTCCGCGGCAGCGTTGGCCAGCCGTTCCTCGCGGAGATCCAGCCAGCTCTGGCGCAGATCCTGGTACTCCCCCCGGGCGCCGCGGTGGCGTGCCGCTACGGCTCCGCAGTCCTGCTCGGCCGTGGCGTAGCGCTTGACCAGGACGAGGAGTTCCGCCGCGGCGGCTGCTTCCTTCGTCCGCAGCTGCACTTCGGCGGCGAGTTCTTCGAGCGGACGCAGGCCGGCGAGCAGGGCTTCTGATTCACGGCGCAAACCGGCGATGGCGGCAGCCCCGGACGTTTGTTCGGCTTCCAGCTGAGCCAGTCCCAGTCGAAGCTCGGCGGTGCGACTCCGCAGCCCGGCCAGCCGGGCTTCGTCGGGCAGCCGCTCCTCCAGCACTGCACGCAGTGAGCGCAGTCCGCGCAGCGCGGACTGCACGGTGTCTCCGTGGAAGGCGGCACTGACGGTGGGACCGACCGCGGAACCGGCGGTGAAAATATCTGAGACACCGGCTCCGCGGAGGGAGTCACCGGCAAGTGAGCCGGGCATCCTGTCCGGCGTCGCGTTCCGGAGTGCGGCAAGTTCGGGGTCGGTGAGGGCTGCGGTGTGGAGTTCCTCAGCGGCAGCGGCCATGGCAGCGGCAGCCAGTTTCTCCGCCGTCCCGGCGGCGTCGACCGCCTGCAGCTGGCCGCCCAGGACTTCGGCCTGGCGGTGCAGGGCGAGCTGTCCGCTTCGGGCCGCGACTGCGGGAGCGGCAGCCTCGGCCTCGGAACGCCGGCGTTCGGCCGCGGCCAGCCTGGTCTGGCGGGCAGCCCGCGCTGTCGCGGCGTCCCGGGCGGACAGGCGGCCGGCGCGCACACTGTCTGCCTCCAGCGCGGCCGTGCGGCGCTGGGCCGCGGCCGAGCCTGCGTTCACCCCGAGCCAGGCCAGGAAGGAGTCCGGGTCGGCCCGGTCCGGGGCATCCGCCAGGTCCAGCTCCAGCGCGACCGTCTCGGCCTCCGCCCGGGCGAGCAGGAGCTCGAGCTGGCCGTTGAGGCTGGCGACCTCGGCGCGGGCGGCCTGCGCCTTCCGGCCAAGTTCCTCCTCAACGGCCTCAAAACGCTGGGTGCCGAACAGGCTCTGCAGCAGCTCGAGGCGGTCGGTGGCTTTGGATCGCAGGAAAGCGGCGAAATCGCCCTGCGGGAGCATCACGACGCGGGTGAACTGGTCCCGGTTCATGCCGAGGACTTCAGCGATCTCCGCGCCGGCCTCGTCGTTCCGGCCGGACTTCTCGGTCCATTCGCCGTCGACATGCTCGCGGAGCACGGTATTGGCCTGCTGGACGGTGAAGCCCTTTTTGCCCCGGGCGCTGGGTTTGTCCCAGGCGGGCGAGCGGGAGACTTCGAAGTGCCGACCGCGCGCGGAGAACTCGCAGGTAACCCGGGGTTCGACGGCGGCGCCGGCATGGTCGCTGCGCAGCCGCTTTCCGTCCTGCCGCGCACCGGGCACGGACCCGTACAGCGCGAAGCAGATGGCGTCGAGGACGCTGGTCTTGCCGGCGCCGGTGGGACCGTTCAGCAGGAACAGCCCGTGCGCGCTCAGCCGGTCGAAATCGATATGTTCGGTGGCGGCGAAGGGGCCGAAGGCGGAGATCTCAAGACGGTGGATCCTCACAGCGAGACTCCTTCAAGACGCACGGATTCGAGGGCTTCGGCTAACGCAGCTGCCTCGCGGTCGTCGGCAGTCCGGCCGCGGACGTGCTCCAGGAAACCGCAACAGACGGAAAGGTCGTCCGCGGCCTCGGCGAGTTTGCTGCTGTAGCTGGTTTTGGCTGGGGCGCCGGCACCTTCGGGATCGAAACCCAGCACCAGGGTGTCGGGGAACCGCGAGCGGAGCCGTTCCATGGCCCGGGCCGGGCGCTGCGTGTCGGTCAGGGTGATCTGGCAGTAGGCGCCTTCCGCCCACGCGAATTCGTCGGCGGAGAGGAGTTCGTTCAGTTTGCCCCGCAGCACGGCCAGGGTGCGGGGAGCCCGCCACAGCACCTCACGCACGTCGCCGATCCCTTCCGGCCCGACCTCAAGAAGCCAGCTGCCCTTCTTGTGCTGCGCTTCGGAGAAGGAGTAGGCAAGCGGCGAACCGGAGTAGCGGACTGACGGCGAGAGCGCCTGCCGGCCGTGCAGGTGGCCAAGCGCCGTGTAGCCGAAGCCGTCGAAGAGGTCCAGCGGTACAGCGCCGACACCGCCGATGCTGAGGTCCCGCTCGCTGTCGGAGCTGATCCCTCCGCTGGCAAAGGTGTGGGCCAGGACCACGGAATGGACCGTCCGGGTTCGGGCCCGGGCCGCGAGATCGGCGCGGATCCGTGCGGTGGCGGCCCGGGTCACCTCGAAGTGGCTGGCCGTATCGACGCCAAGCTGTTCAGCCACAAGGCGCGGTTCCAGCCAGGGAATACCATAAATGGCAAGCACCGGGGCGTCGCTGTCCGCGTCGGCGCCGCCGTCGAGCGGGAAGAGCACGGGCTGGTCCAGCTCGGCGAGGCGGGTGCGCAGGTGGACTCCCCCACGCGCCAGCAGCCGGGAGGCGAAGCCGAGCCGGATCGCCGAGTCGTGGTTGCCGCTGGTCAGCACCACCTGTGCGCCGGCGCCGGTCAGGCCCACCAGGGCGTCGTCGAGCAGCCGGACGACGTCGACCCCCGGCAGGGCGCGGTCGTAGACGTCCCCGGCAATCAGGACGACGTCGACCGCCTCATCCCGCACGAAACTGACGAGTTGCTCGATGAACGCGCGCTGGGCCTCAAGCATCCCGACGCCGTGGAACGACCGGCCCAAATGCCAGTCCGAAGTGTGCAATAACCGCATGCTCTTACGGTATCCGCTGGCACCGACAGTCTTGCGCCACCGCTCCGGGAACAGCAACGCGGGGTCACCTACGGCCCGTTCCACCCCGTGGGATGGGCCGTAGGTGACCCCGCGTTGGAGGTGGCCGGCTACTTAGCGCGCTCTCCTCGTTCGCCGTCGAAGAAGGCGCGCGCTTCCTCGCTGCCGGCGGCCGGGACAGGGGCGTTGCCGTCCCGATCGCCGCCGTCCGCTTCGTCCGCTTCCCAGCCGTCCGATTCGTCGTCCCCCGCCGTCGTGTCGGGCACCGGCCCGGCGGCCGGCGTCGTCAGCGCGAAGCCGCGGAAGACGAGTCCCGCGAGGGCCGCGCCCACTAGCGGGGCGACCCAGAAGAGCCACAACTGCCCGAGGACGTCCGGGCTGCTGAAGAGTGCGGACGCGGTGGCCCGCGCCGGATTAAAGGGGGCATTGCCCGCCGCCTGGCCGAACTGCAGCAGCACCGCCATGGTCAGGCCGACGGCGAACGGGGCGGCCGACCGTGAGGGGTTCCGGGCGGAGGTGGCGCCCAGGTACACCGCCACCAGCACGGCTGCGCCGAGCACCTCAATGAGCAGCACCCCGGCCATCGGGACCTGGATGATGGAATTCTCGCCAAATCCTGCGGTCACCGTGTCAAAGGCTGCCCTGGGGTCGGCGATGTTGGGGACGGTGCGCAGAATCCCGAACAGCGTCACCGCGCCCAGCAGGGCTCCCAGCAGCTGCGCTCCCACGTAGGCTGCAGCGTCGGCGAGCCGGATCCGTCCCGCAATCGCGTGGCCCGCCGTCACGGCGGGATTGAAGTAGCCGCCGGAGACATAGCCGAACGCCAGCATCACCGCGGTGACCGCCAGCCCCGCGGCCAGGGCCGCGGAGAGCGGGTTCGACTGCGGAATGGTGAACAGCGGAACGCCCAGGCCGGCGACCACGATGACGAAGGTCCCGAGGGCTTCGGCGGACACCCGGGCAGGCAGCCCGTGCCGCGGGGCATCGTCACGGGCGGTGGCCGCAGGGGCGGCCGGCTCGGGGGCAGACGCAGGCGTCATCATGTTCGGGCATTCCTTTGTTTGGAGGTCAGCGAGCAGTCTGTCACCCGAATCTGGATGTTCTCTGGGCCATGGCGGAAGACCCGGCTCAATGTCCGGCTCAAAGCGTGGCAGCCGTCCTGTCCCGGCTGCCGGCGCCTCCGGCGGAGCGGGGTAAAATTCAAAGTCATGAGCACTGAGCCCGTCACAACCCCCGACCCCTCCCCCACCCCCTCACACTCATCCCGGATCCACGGGTGCCTGCTGGGCGGTGCCCTGGGCGATTCGCTCGGCTACGCCGTCGAATTCGACGATATCTCCACGATCCGCGGGAGGTTCGGTGCGAAGGGTCTGCAGGACTTTACCGCGCTCGACGCCGGCAGTCACTTCTCCGACGACACGCAGCTCACTCTGTACACGGTCGACGGGCTGCTGGAGGCGCTGGAATGGGCGAACTCGGGTGTGGGCGCTGACACCAACGCGTGCCTGTGGCTCGCCTACCTGCGCTGGCTCGGCACCCAGGGTGTGCCGGTGCCTGAGGCGGCGCCGTTCCAGCCGCCCCGCTGGATCGACTCCCACGACGTCCTAAAGCACCGCAGGGCGCCGGGAAACGCCTGTCTGAGCGGTCTGGCCAGCGGAGAGATGGGTACGTTCTACCGGCCGGTCAATCCGGATTCGAAGGGATGTGGAACGGTAATGCGCTCGGCCCCGTTCGGCCTGATTCCCTACATCGAGCCTGCCGCCGTGTACAAGCTCAGCGCCGACGCCGCCTCGCTGACCCACGGGCACCCGTCCGCCCGGCAGAGCGCCGGGGTCTTCAGCCTCGTCATCCACGCCCTGACCTCCGGACACGGCCTGCGTGAAGCGGCACAATTCGCGCTCGGGGAACTGGACGCGGGCCACCTGCGCAAAGGTGAGGAACCCGACCAGGACCTCGTCGCACGGCTGGAGGCGGCCCTGCGGCTGGGCGGAGCGGGAGAACGGCTGGCTCCCGAGGAACTGGTGGCGGAACTGGGCGAGGGCTGGGTGGCCGAGGAGGCACTCGCCGTCGCGCTCTACGCGGTCCTTGCCACCGCCCCGGTTCCTGCCCCGGATCCGACGGCGGCTGCCGGGGATCCGGAGGCCCATTTCCGCGCCGCCATCACGCTCGCGGTGAACCACAGCGGGGACAGCGACTCCACGGCGTCGATTGCCGGCAACATCCTGGGCACGTTCTACGGCGAGGACTGCCTGCCGGTGCAGTGGCTCGCGGCGCTGGAGGCACCGGAAGTTATCCGTGGCATGGCCTCACGGCTGGCAGCGGTGACCGGCGCCTAGGCGCGGCGGAGCGAAATGTTGTTGCAGGCCTCGCATACGTCCGCGGGGATCAGGCCGCGGCGCTGCAGGAAGCCGAAGATGGCGCAGCCCAGGCAGAAACCGGCGAACGCTTCCAGGGACGCGGCGACGATCAGGACAGCCAGCAGGATCCAGCCGGCCGGCGCGAGCCCCACGGCCAGCAGCACGGCGGCTGCGGTGGACATCGCGGCACCGATCCCTTGCGCAAAGCGCTTCGGCGGACCCGGGACCAGCCGGGTCTTCCCCAGCCGCGGCGTCAGGACCTTGACGGACAGCTGGGCGAGCGGCGAGATCCGCGGGCCGAACAGGACGCGCAGCCAGAACCCGGCGGCGATCACGGCCAGGCCCCAGCCGACGCCGGTCAGCAGCGTCAGGACGGACAGCAGCACCACAAGGGCGGCCGTGATGCGGGCCGCGTACTCGTTGACCGGGTTAGGAAATGCGAAGACCGTGCGCCAGTCGATGCCGCCGCTCCGTGCAGGTGCAAATGCAGTAGCAGGTGCCTGCGTCGCGGCTGGTGCCGAAGTCAGTTTGCTCATCGTTCAAGGCTAGGAGCAGACCCGCCCCGGGCGCACTGTTTGTTGCGCCCTGTGACCGCGGACCCACTGGACGTGGGGGCTCAGGCAAGCGCGGCGGAGGCCACATGGCCGCCCACCATCTGCAGGAACTCGCCTTCGGAGAGGACCTCGATCCGCTGGCCCCGATCGTGCAGTTCCAGCACCCGCCGTGCCTTGCCGGTGATGCGGCCGGAGCGCAGGTCGGCGGCCACGAACCCGTCGCCGACCACCAGGACAGTCGTGCGGGCCGTAACCCGGCTCTCGGGCCGGGCGCCGAACTCGGCCGAGCGGATCTTCGCTTCGGGCCGGGGGATGGCGAGCTCGCCGGTGAATACCACGGTCTGGCCGAACAGCGGGTGCCCGGGTTCGGCGAAGGCGTTCGGCGGCGGATTGGCGCCCTCCTCGGGCCAGCCGGGCAGGTAGGCCCGGACCGGGGCAGTTGCAGCCCCTCCCCCGGCGAGTGCGTCAAGGGCTGACCGGCTGGCCTTGGAGAGCGGATCACGCAGCGGGTCGAAGGCCGCCTGCCGGGAAACGGCCAGCCCCAGCGACAAAAACAGCTCCGCGATGCTGCCGGCTCCGTTGCGGGCGGCAATGTCAATCAGGATCCCGGCGCAGGCACGGGCGTCCTCGGCGGCGTCGTGGTGGTTCACCAGCGGGACGCCGGCTTCCTCGGCCGCGTACGGCAGTGAATTGGACACCAGGGAGTAGCAGCGGCGCGACAGCATCACCGTGCAGACGTAGTCGTAGGCCGGTCCCGGTAGGCCGGAGACCTCGAGGCCGGAGCGGATGACGCCGAGGTCGAAGGCGGCGTTGTGGGCGGCCAGCACGTCGCCGCCAATGAAGGCGCCGATCTCCGGGAAGAGCTCACCGAAGCGCGGCAGCGCTGCCACCTGCTCGGGCCGGATTCCGTGGATCCGGACATTGTGGTGGTCGAAGCGGTCGTGGTTTTCCGGCGGCCGCATCAGCCAGGCGGCTTCCTCGACCACTACGCCGCCGCGCACCTTGGTCAGGCCGACAGCGCACGGTGAACCCCGGAAGCCGTTCGCGGTCTCAAAGTCGATCGCCGTAAAGTCCAAACCCACGGTCCAAACTTTACCGCCGGATTCCGGCCAGGCCCGCACCGGCCACGCCCGACGGCGGCCGTCAAGTACCCTTGATGAGTGAACCTTTTAGCTTTGAGTGACTTTGCCGTGTCCACGATCGGCGGTGCGGGCCCGGTCCAGCCGCAGCTGGCCTCCTTCCTGCCGGACTGGCTGAACCCGCAGATCTTCCTGGCCGACCCGGCGCTGGCGCCCTGGGTTGTGCTGCTGGTCTGCGGCATCATCTTCGCCGAGACCGGCCTGCTGATCGGTTTCTTCCTGCCGGGCGACTCGATGCTGTTCACGGCCGGGCTCCTGGTGGCTACCGGGACCATCAAGTTCAACATCTGGGCTTTTGTGGTGATGATCATCGTCGCGGCGATCATCGGGAACCAGGTCGGTTACCTGATCGGGTCCAAGGCAGGCCCGGCCATTTTCAACAAACCAAATTCGAAGCTGTTCAAACGCGAAAATGTTGAGAGCGCCCACGCCTTCTTCGAAAAGCATGGCGGCAAGGCGCTGATCCTGGCCCGTTTCGTGCCGATTATCCGGACCTTTGTGCCGGTGATCGTCGGCGTCGCCCAGATGGGCAAGCGCAAGTTCTTTGTGTTCAACGTCATCGGCGCCGTGCTGTGGGGCGGCGGCGTGACCCTGCTGGGCTTCCTGCTCGGCGATACCTTCCCCTGGGTCCGCGAAAACCTGGACATCATCTTCATCGTGATCGTCCTGCTCTCGGTGATCCCGATCGGCATCGAGGTCGTCCGCGGCTTCATCGCCAAGAGCCAGGCCGAAAAGTACGGCACGGACATCGTCGAGGAATTCATCGAGGAACACGAACCCGAAGAGGAACGCAAGACGCCGTAACTCCCGTCCCGGACAGGCATTCCGGAACAGCGGTCCGGAGCGGCGGACTAAGCCAAAAGGATGGCGCCCCACGGTGTGGGGCGCCATCCTTTTTTGCCTGCGCGTTTGGCGCCTGCGCGTTTGGCGTCTGCGCTTTCGCGGCGCTGTTCCTGCAGCCGGCCGCGGCGGCCGGGGGGCTACTTTCCGGCCAGGGCCTCCACAATCGCTGGAAGCAGCGCGCGGAACGCGTGCCCGCGGTGGCTGATCGCGTTCTTCTCCGCGGGGCTCAGCTCGGCGCAACTGCGGTCCAGCCCGGCGGGCTGAAGAACCGGGTCGTAGCCGAAGCCGCCGGAACCCCGCGGCTCGCGCAGCAGCGTCCCCTCAAGCTGCCCGTACTCCACAACTTCCCGGCCCTCCTCAGCGGCGGTGCCCGGGACGGCCAGGGCCGCGGCGCAGACAAACGCGGCGCCGCGGTGCCCGTCGGGAACGTCGGCCAGCTGGTCGAGCAGCAGCCGCAGGTTGGCTGCGTCGTCGCCGTGGCGTCCGGCCCAGCGGGCTGAGAATATCCCCGGTGCCCCGCCCAGTACGTCGACGGCGAGGCCCGAGTCGTCTGCGATCGCCACGAGCCCGGTCGCTTCCGCCACCGCCCGCGCCTTGAGCAGCGAGTTCTCGGCGAAGGTCACACCGGTTTCGGCGACGTCGGGAGCGCCGACGGCCCCCGCATCCACCACCTGGGTGTCGACGTCGAGGCCCGGCACCTGCCCGCGGAGCAGCTCACGGAGTTCCCGGAGCTTGCCCTCGTTGTGTGTGGCGAGCACCAGTACCGGCGCGGCGCCCTGCCGTGCAGCGCTTTGCTGGGCAGCGCCCGCCGTCACGGGGCTTCGGCCAGGGTGTCGCGCTGGATGGCGGCGAGCTGCTCCGTGCCCATCAGGGCCAGGTCCAGCAGTTTGTTCAGCTCGTCACGGTCGAAGGGGGCGCCCTCGGCGGTGCCTTGGACTTCGACGAACTTGCCGGACCCGGTGACGACGACGTTCATGTCGGTCTCGGCGCGGACATCCTCGACGTACGGCAGGTCCAGCATCGGGATCCCGTCGATGATGCCGACGGAGATGGCGGAGACCGTGTCGATCAGGGGCTGGGCGTTGCGGGCGATCATTTTATTTTCGCGGGCGAAGCGGATGGCCTCGGCCAGGGCCACGTAGGCGCCGGTGATGGCGGCGGTGCGGGTTCCGCCGTCGGCCTGCAGGACATCGCAGTCCAGCACGATGGTGATCTCGCCCAGGGCCTTGGTGTCGATGATGGAACGCAGCGAGCGGCCAATGAGCCGGGAGATCTCGTGGGTGCGGCCGCCGATCTTGCCCTTGACGGACTCGCGGTCGGAGCGGGTGTTGGTGGCGCGCGGGAGCATGGCGTATTCGGCCGTGACCCAGCCGCGGCCCTCGCCCTTGAGCCAGCGCGGCACACCTTCGGTCAGCGAGGCCGTGCACAGCACCCGGGTGTTGCCGAACTCGATCAAAGCCGATCCCTCGGCCTGCTTGGACCAGCCGCGGGTGATGCTGATCGGACGGAGCTGGTCGGGGGTGCGGCCGTCGGCACGGACGACGGGGGCAGTTAGGGCTTCGGAAGTCATGCCCCTAGCTTATCGACCCGGACCGGATCAGCCGGCCCCCTGCCCGTCCGGACGGTAAGGCGTTCCGCTCAGATCGTGTAGTGCACGCCGGCGACGGCCACGGCCACGTGCTGGCCGAAGACCCCTTTGGCTTCCGTCATAACGGTGGTCGGCGACGTCCAGACCGGGATGTGGGTCAGCAGCAGCCGGCGGGCGCCGGCGGCCACGGCGGCGTCCCCGGCGCGTTTGCCCGTCAGGTGCACGTCCTTGATGCCGTCGTCGCGGCCTTCCTCGAAGGCCGCCTCGCAGAGGAACAGATCGGCGTCCCGGGCCGCGTCTTCGAGGCCGCTGCAGGAGTCGGTGTCGCCGGAGTAGCTGAGCACGCGGGTGACCGGGGTGCCGTCCTTGTCCGGCTCGGTGACCTCCACGCGGAGCGCGTAAGCCTCCTCCACGGGGTGGTTGACGGAGTACGGGGTGACCGTGAACGGGCCCATGGTCACCGGCTTGCGCTCGGACCAGTTGCTGAAATCGAATTCCTCGTGCATCCCGGGGTCCAGATCCAGGCCGTAGGCGGTGGCCATCCGGTCGGCGGTGGCGGCGGGCCCCCAGACCGGGATCCGGCCCCCGCCCCAGCCCCCCGGCTTCCAGCGCACCGCGACATGGAGCCCGCAGAGGTCCATGCAGTGGTCCGGGTGCAGGTGGGTGAGGAAGATCCCGTCAATGTCCTCCAGGTCCGTGTAGCGCTGGATGGCGCCGAGCGCGCCGCTGCCGAGGTCCAGGACGATCTTCCAGTTCCGTTCGCCGTCGTTCGCGGTGAGCAGATAGCACGACGCCGGCGAGCCGGGGCCCGGGAACGATCCCGTACAGCCCACGATGGTCAGCTTCACAGCAGTGTTCCCCCGCCCGCGGGTCCGCCCACGAAGTTGGAGATCCGGGGCCGGCTGGCGCCGGCCTGTGCGGCGGCGATCATTTCCGGCGTGATTCTGGCGAGGCTGCCCGTGGGGTACTGCGCGGCGACGTGGTCCACGTGGCGGACGCTGAGCACCTCTGGTCCGAGGAAGCGGCGGGCGAGGTGCTCGAACTGTGCGGCGTCGCCGGTGGCGATGAAGTTGTGGGTGGGGCCGGCGGCGTCGGTGCGTTCCAGGCCGCGGGAGGCCAGCGCTCGGTACACGTCCTTGGCCGTCTCCTCCGCGCTGGAGACGAGTGTGACGTCCTCCCCCATCACGTAGGAAATGACGCCGGTGAGCAGCGGATAGTGGGTGCAGCCCAGCACCACGGTGTCCACCCCGGCGGCTTTCAGCGGTGCCAGGTACTCGCGGGCGACGGCGAGCAGCTCCGGCCCGGTCGTGATGCCGGCTTCGACGTAGGGCACGAACGCCGGGCAGGCCACGGAGGTGAGGTGCAGGTCAGGCGCGGCCGCAAAGGTGTCCTCGTAGGCGCGGGACCCGATGGTGGCGGAGGTGCCGATCACGCCGACCCGGCCGCTGCGGGTGGCGGCGACGGCACGGCGCACGGCCGGCTGGATCACTTCGATGACGGGGATCCCGTAGCGGGCGGTGTAGCGTTCGCGGGCGTCGCGCAGCACGGCGGCGGACGCCGAGTTGCACGCGATGGTCAGCAGCTTCACGCCGGAATCCACCAGCTCATCCATCACGCCCAGGGCGTTGGCCCGGACCTCGGCGATGGGGAGCGGGCCGTAGGGGCCGTTCGCGGTGTCGCCGACGTAGAGGATGGATTCGTTGGGCAGCTGGTCGATGATGGACCGGGCCACGGTCAGGCCGCCGACGCCGGAGTCAAACACGCCGATGGGACGCGGACCCATCCGGCTGGCGGTCTGGCTGCTGGCGCTGTTGCTCGCTGGGCGGTCCGGAACAGTTCCCGCTGCCGGCTGCTTGCTCGATGCTGAAGTCATGGTTATTCGAGGATAGGGCTTAGCCACGGGTGCGGCCATCTCATTGTGCCGCGCGACTCATGTCTAATGTGTCACACGCGGCGGCAGCCTCCGGCGGCGGGCCTCGGCCGGGGGCGCGGGTCAGGCGCGCGTCTCCAGCGCCTGCAGCATCGCCTGGACCAGGGATTCCTGGAGCCAGGTGGTGAAGTTGTAGACCAGCGCCAGGTAGCTTTCGACGTCCTCGGCCTGGGACCAGTCCTGCATCAGGTGCACGTGCCCGGCGTCCTCGTCATCGCGGATGTCCAGGCGTTCTGCGAGCACCAGCCGGACGTCGTTGATCGCCGTGGACCAGTGCCGCGCGTCGGCCGGTGTCAGTACCAGTTCCTCCTTGTCCAGACCCAGGGACGCGGCTTTCAGCGCGCCGATTTTGTTCTCCCGAAGCGACCGCTCGGTATAACGGCGGAACTCGAGCGAGGCCGCGTCGTCGGTCTTCGAGACATTCGGGAGCAGCCTGCGCAGGGCACGGTCTGACGGTTCGCGGGCCTCGGAGTCGAGCCCGACAAGTGCGGCGAGGGGATCCTGGTTGGCGCGTTCCTCCGGCTCCAGCATGGACACGACGTCGTCGAAAAGGCTGCGCAGCAGTTCCCGCTCGGCCGGTTCCAGATAGCCGGTGATGCCCTTGACTCCGTATTTAAATGCCTTAGCCACGTTTTCCTTTGCCCTTGCTTGAACCCGGGCCGCCGCCGGTGGCCTTCTCCACGGTGGCCCAGAGACCGTAACCGTGCATCGCGACCGCGTGCTGTTCCACCTGCTCCTTGCTGCCGTGCGCCACGATGGACCGCCCCTTTTTGTGGACCTCCAGCATGAGCTTGTTGGCTTTCGCCTCCGAATAGCCGAAGTAGCTGCGGAAAACGTAGCTGACATAGCTCATCAGGTTCACCGGATCATTCCAGATCACGAGGTTCCATGGGATGTCCGGGGCACTCAGGACATCGGTTGACGTTCCTGTTCCGGTCTGGGTGCTCTCCTGGGTGTCAGGGCCGAGCGCAACGCTGAGGGTCATCTGTCCATTCTATGGGGATGCGCACTAGAGTGAATTTGTGACTACCTCAGCTGGCTGGGACCGGCCCCGCACGTCCCTGTACACCGACCATTACGAGCTGACCATGCTGCAGGCCGCGTTGCATTCCGGCGCCGCCCACCGCAAGTCAGTGTTTGAGGCCTTCGCCCGGCGCCTGCCGGACGGCCGCCGCTACGGCATTGTGGGCGGCACCGGCCGGCTGCTGGAGGGCATTGCGGACTTCCGCTTCGGCGATACCGAAATCGATTTCCTGCGCCGCACAAAGGTGGTCAATGAGGAGACCCTGGAATATCTGGCCGGGTTCTCTTTCTCCGGTGACATCTGGGGCTACGCGGAGGGCGAAGCGTACTTCCCCAATTCCCCCATCCTGATCGTCGAATCCACCTTCGCAGAGGCGTGCGTCCTCGAGACCTACATCCTCTCGATCCTCAACCATGACAGCGCGATCGCCTCGGCGGCCTCGCGCATGATCACCGCGGCCGGCAGCCGCCCCTGCGTGGAAATGGGTTCGCGCCGCACGCAGGAGGAATCCGCAGTTTCGGCCGCCCGTGCCGCCATCATCGCCGGGTTCGACAGCACCTCCAATCTGGAGGCGGGGCTCCGCTACGGGCTCAAGACGGTCGGCACCGCCGCGCATTCCTTCACCCTGCTGCACGACACCGAGCGCGAGGCCTTTGCGGCCCAGATCGCCTCGATGGGCGCTGGAACCGCGCTGCTGGTGGACACGTACGACGTCGAGGCAGCGGTGCGCACCGCCGTCGAACTGGCCGGCGACAAACTCGGTGCGGTGCGCCTGGATTCCGGCGACCTCGTCGCCCAGGCGCAGTGGGTCCGCCAGCTGCTGGACGACTTGGGCAACGAACGGACCCGCATCATCGTCACCTCCGACCTGGACGAGTTCGCCATCGCCGCCCTGCAGTCCGCCCCAGTGGACTCGTACGGCGTCGGCACCTCCCTGGTGACCGGTTCCGGCGCGCCGACGGCCAGTATGGTCTACAAGCTGGTCAGCCGCACGGACGACGACGGCGACTTCGTTTCCGTCGCCAAGGCCGCCAAGAACAAGACCAGCATGGGAGGGCGCAAGTACGCCCTGCGCAAGCTCAACGACCGCGGCACGGCCACCCAGGAGATCGTCGGGATCGGACACCGCCCGGACGACGACGGCAACGACCGGCCGCTGGTGCAGCAGTTCGTGAAAAACGGCGAACTGCTGCCCGGCTGGACCGGCGCGGAGGGTGTGGTGCGGGCGCGCAAGCGTCACGCGGACACCATGAAGGAGCTTCCCGCTGCCGTGAACCGGCTGCAGCGCGGCGAACCGGCCATCCCCACCATTTACGAGGAGAACTGATGTCCCGCGCCCTGATCATCGTCGACGTCCAGAACGATTTCTGCGAAGGGGGCTCGCTGCCCGTCGCAGGCGGGGCGGCACTTGCCGGCGCCATCAGCGAATACGTCGACGCCCACCACGGACAGTTTGAC
Organism: Pseudarthrobacter sp. HLT1-3; assembly: GCF_059383535.1. Lineage (NCBI taxonomy): Bacteria > Bacillati > Actinomycetota > Actinomycetes > Micrococcales > Micrococcaceae > Pseudarthrobacter > Pseudarthrobacter sp. HLT1-3. Next base: position 57,840 of record NZ_JBWZCJ010000015.1, read on the forward strand.
CACGTCGTGGCGACCCAGGACTGGCACGTCGATCCCGGCGCGCACTTCTCCGAGGACCCGGACTTCGTCGACAGCTGGCCGAAGCACTGCGTGGCCGGAACCCGGGGCGCCGAACTCCACCCGGACCTGGACACCGAATACATCCAGGCCTACTTCCGCAAGGGCCAGTTCGCCGCTGCCTACTCGGGTTTTGAAGGGCTCCTCGCCCCGGATGACGCCGTGCCCACCGGGGACCGGAAGCCCGGCGCCATGCCGGTCTCCGGCAGTTCCGCCGGCGGCCAGGGCGACGGCGACGACGCCGGCGAGGAGGCCATCGGGCTCGACGACTGGCTGCAGAGCCACGACGTGGAAGACGTCGTGGTCGTCGGCATCGCCACCGACCACTGCGTCAGGGCCACAGCACTGGACGGCGTGCAGGCCGGCTACGCCGTGACTGTACTGCGTGATCTGACCGTCGGGGTTGCCGAGGATCTCGACGACGCCATTGCCGAGATGGAGCTCGGCGGCGTCGACATCGCCTGAGCCGAGGGCGTCTTCCCTGACGGCGGCTCCGGCACAAACGCAATGTGGCGGTCTCGGTCCGGACCGCTGACGGAAAAGCCGCGCCCTCCCAGTAGACTCGAAATCCCTGCCAGTATCGTCTGACCCGCTAGAACCCCGGAGTACACCATGAAGAAGACCCTGACCGTCCTGATCGCTGCCGGGGCTCTGCTCGGCGCCGCCGGCTGCTCGGCCGCCCCGTTAGACACCACCGCGGAAACCTGCGCCCGGGTCCAGGGTGTCGGCGCGGGACCCACCTCCAACGAGGACAAGGCAGGGATGATTCGTCTCGCCAACCGGCTCCGCCCCGTCGAAGCCACCGCCGCGGAGGAACTGAAGACCCCGCTGCACTCCATCATCGAATTCCTGGACGAGTCGGCGAAGGAAACCCCGGACTCCGCCAAGCTGCAGGAGATGCAGGTAGCGTACAGCTCTGCCGGAGAGGCCCTCAGCGGCGCCTGCGTCGGCGGCCAGTAGCCCAGGCCGGCGGCTGCGAGGCCCTGAAGCTGCAAAATAGTACGAAAAAGGGACCAGTTCATGATGACCCGGTCCCTTTTTTGTGCCTTTTTAGTGCCGGCGCCGGCTACTTCCGGCCGATGAACCAGTCCTGAAGCTTCCGCAGCCGGGTCTGCAGCTGCTCCTCGTTGGCCTGGGCGACGGCCGGGCCGCCGCAGACCGTCCTGAGTTTGGTGTGGATGACGCCGTGCGGTGTTCCCGTCCGCGCGGACCAGGCCGCGACGTTCTTGGCCAGCTCGGTGCGCAGGTCCATCAGCATGCGGTGGTCCGGCAGGGCAGGTACGGCAGCGGCAGCCGCCGCGGCCTGGGGGGCGCGCGCATTCTTGCGGTTGAGCTGCTCGTGCTGGCGCTGGCGAAGCAGCGTGCCGACCTGCTCGGCGTCGAGCAGGCCGGGTATTCCGAGGAAGTCGAGCTCGTCCTCCGAACCCACCTCGCCGCCGGTGCCGAACTCGCCGCCGTCGAACAGCACCCGGTCGAAGGACGCTTGCGAATCCAGCGCCTCGAACTTGCCCTTGGTCAGCGAATCGGAGGCCTTCTCTTCACGGTTCGCCTCGTCCATCAGTGAGTCTTCCGGGTTGAAGAGCCCGTCCGCGTCCTCCGTCTCGGGCCGGTCCAGGGCGTGGTCCCGCTCCGCCTCCATGGAGTTGGCCAGTGCCATCAGCTGTGGCACCGAGGGCAGGAAGACCGACGCCGTCTCGCCGCGTTTCCGGGCGCGCACGAAACGCCCGACGGCCTGGGCGAAGAACAGCGGCGTGGCGATGGAGGTTGCGTACACCCCCACGGAAAGCCGCGGGACGTCGACGCCTTCGGAAACCATCCGCACGGCGACCATCCAACGCTTCTCGCTGGCTGTGAACTCCTCGATCTTGCTGGAGGCCTTCGTGTCGTCGGAGAGGATCACCGTGGGCGACTCCCCCGTGATTCTCTTCAGCTGGCCGGCGTAGGCGCGCGCGTCGTCATGGTCGGTCGCGATGACCAGCCCGCCGGCGTCGGGAACTGTGCGGCGCACCTCGCTGAGGCGCTTGTCCGCCCCGGCAAGCACCGCCGGGATCCATTCCCCGGTGGGGTTCAGCGCGGTCCGCCAGGCATGGGCGGTGACGTCCTTGGTGACCGCCGCCTCGCCGAGCGAGGCCGCCATTTCCTCGCCGCCGCTGGTCCGCCAGCGCATCTGGCCGGAGTAGGCCATGAACATCACGGGACGGACCACGTGGTCCCGGAGCGCCTTGCCGTAGCCGTAGGTGTAGTCCGCCTTGGAACGCCGGATGCCGTCCCGGTCCTCGGCGTATTCCACGAACGGGATCGGCGAGGTGTCGGAACGGAAAGGTGTGCCCGTCAGCGAGAGCCTGCGTGCCGCGGGCTCGAAGGCCTCGCGGAGCCCGTCACCCCACGAGAGCGCCTCGCCGCCATGGTGTATTTCATCGAGGATGACCAGCGTGCGGGCGGCCTCGGTCTTGGCCCGGTGCAGCATCGGCTTGCTGGCCACCTGGGCGTAGGTGACCGCGACGCCGACGAAGCCGCGGCCGTGCTGGCCGTCGGCGTTCTTGAAGTTCGGGTCGATGGCGATCCCCACCCGAGCGGCGGCGTCGGCCCACTGCCGCTTCAAGTGGTCGGTGGGGGCCACGATGGTGACGCGGTTGATGACGTTGGCCTCGATGAGCATGGACGCCACCCGCAGCGCGAAGGTTGTCTTGCCGGCGCCCGGCGTGGCGACGGCCAGGAAGTCCCTGGGATGGGTGCTGAAGTAGCTGTCCAGGGCTTCCTGCTGCCAGGCGCGGAGCTTCGGCGCGGTACCCCAGGCGGCCCGCTCGGGATAGGCGGGCGGCAGGACGGGTCCGCCAAAGAGTGTCTCTGTCACTTAGGTGCCTTCCAGTCCGCGCACTGCTGCCCCCGCCGGAGGAACCCACTTAAGCACAAAAAACACCAATCTGTTACGGATGAACCGGAAGCTATCACCGGCCAGCAAGCCGGGCATCATTCAGGGGGCGAACAGCTCTCCACGGCGCCGGGAGGCACGCCTGACATCGGGTCGTCTGGAACTCCCGCGCCCGTCCGCATGGCCTCGTCCCTGGCGGAATTACGTGGCCGCGTGTTACGTGGCCGCGCTATTTGTCGCCGGAACCCTTGCCGCCGTCGCCGCCCGGGCGGAGGCCCTCGTAGACCTCTTTGCATTCGGGGCACACGGGGAACTTCTTCGGGTCGCGGCCCGGCGTCCAGACCTTGCCGCACAGGGCGATGACCGGTTCGCCGGACAGCGCGGATTCCATGATCTTTTCCTTGCGCACATAGTGCGAGAAGCGTTCCCGGTCACCGGGCTCGACTTCCTGGCGCAGTTCCTCGCGCTCGATTGTGGCCGTCGACGTCCCGGCTCCGGAGAGCTCGCGCATCGGGTCGTTTTCGAGAGGATCGGTCATGCTGTTCATGAGACCCATCTTAGCCGCTGGATCGGACAGAGTTGCGACGGGAGGCGGCCCCGACCGCGCGAACGGGTCACTACAGCCCCTGCCACGACGGCTTGTTCTCGTAGCTGTGGCGGTAGTAGTCGGCGAGCCGCAGCGACGAGGCCGCGGCCTCGTCGACCAGGATCGTGGCGTGCGGATGCAGTTGCAGGACGGACGCGGCACAGATGGCGGCTACCGGCCCTTCGATCAGGTCCCGGACCGCCTGGGCCTTCTGCGCGCCGGTGGCGATGAGAATCACATGCCGGGCCGCCAGGATGGTTCCCAGTCCCTGGGTCAGGACGTGGTGCGGGACCTCGGACAGGCTTCGAAAAAACCGGGCATTGTCCCGGCGTGTCTGTTCGATCAGGGTTTTGACGCGGGTCCGTGAGGCAAGCGATGAACCGGGCTCATTGAACCCGAGATGGCCGTCGGTGCCGACCCCCAACAGCTGCAGGTCCACTCCTCCGGCCCCGCGGATGGCGTCCTCGAAGGCCTGGCAGGCGGCCGGGATGTCCGCGGCCAGGCCGTCCGGCCCGTGGACGTTGGCCGGGTCGATGTTCACCCGTTCGGTGAATTCGCGCCGGATCACCTCACGGTAGGACTGCGGGTGGCCTTCCGGAAGGCCGACATACTCGTCCAGGGTGAACGCGCGCACCTGGCTGAAGTCGAGGCCCTCCCGTTCGTGCCGCAGCGCCAGTTCGGTGTAGACCGGCAGCGGTGACGAACCGGTGGCCAGGCCCAGGACGGCGCCGGGCTTGCGCCGCAGCAGCGCCTCAATCGCGTCCGCCGCGAGGGCCGCTATCGGCTTGGTGCCGGACAGAATGACGACTTCCATGGCCTGCCTTTGCGCTTGCCGTGCCAAGGGGCGGTGGTGCCCTAGTGGCAGGCTATCGCAGTCCCCGCCGCGGCGCGCGGGTCAGCGGTTGACAGCGAGCTGGGCCAGCAGTTCCGGCCCCCGGGCGTCGAGCCACTTCCCGCCCAGCCGTACCCCGGCGGCGAACAACCCGAGCCCCAGGACCGGTCCGACGACCAGGTTGATCCAGCCGGGCACGGTACTGCCGGTGACAAACTGAGCCACCAGCAGCGCCACTTCCGGGACCACCAGCAGCATGAGTGCCGCGATCCCGCCGAACTGCACCGCCATGGTCTGCGCCACATTGCCCGGCGGTTTCTTGAACGGGCTGTCGCCCGGGAGCGGCACCACGACCGTGTAGCGCGCCGATACCACCGAGGACAGGCCCATGCCGCTGAACAGGACACCGAGGGACAACCCGAGCACGCCGGGGAGCAAGCGCCAGTCGGCGCCGAAAAGGAAGGGCAGGACGCCGAGCGCCAGTACTACCGGCAGGGCGAAGACCAGGCATGCCACCGCACGGCCAAGCCGGTCATGGATCCCCCGCACGCCCGTGGACAGGTGCAGTGCGAAGGCGGTGTTGTCATAGGAGACATCCGTGGAGATGGACCAGGCCAGCAGGAAAGCGGTCAGCGGACCGATGAAGAGCAGCAGCCCGTAGGATCCCGTCTGGGTGGCCTGGAACAGGAGCAGTACCGGCAACAGCGGGATGACGACGAGGGCGCCCGCATACCGGGGGTCCCGGAGCCAGTAGGTCAGCGACCGTGCGGCGACCGCACCCGTCGGCGTCGCCGGAAACAGCCGGAAAAAACCGAGTCCACCGGCGCCTTTTTTGGACGTGCCGGCGAAAGGCGGCGTCACGAGGGCCCGCTGCAGCAGGAGCTTCCAGCACAGCCCCAGTCCAGCGAGGGTGGCCACCGCGATCAGGAACTTAAGGGCCGCGGCACCGAAGTTCCCGGCGGCCAGCTCACCGCCGAGGGACCATGCGGCCCCCGCCGGGGTCCAGGACAGTGTGCGGGCGAGCCCGGTCAGGAAATCACCGGATTCGGCAATCCCGGCGGCGACACTCGCCACGATCGGACCCATCAGGACGAGCGGAATCAGGAAGACCACCGCGCTGGCGTCCTTGAACCGGCGGGAACTCGCCAGCCCGGCGGTCGCCGTCGTGACCGCCTTGGACAGCACAATACAGCTCAGCACACCGAGGACCGCGCCGACCAGGGCGCCCGCCGCGGCCGGAACGGTCCGGGACCAGGTCCCGACGGTACCGAGTGCCACGAGCAGCGTCGCCGTGCCGGGGATTCCGATCAGCCCGCCGAGGGCCAGTCCGGTCAGCAGCTGCGGCATCGGCACGGCGAAGGTGGTGAACCGTGCTGGGTCCAGGGTCAGGTCGGCGGCCGAGGCGGCGACCGGGACGACGGCCCACCCCAGCAGCGCCGCGGCACCGCCCAGCACGACGACGGTCTGCGCCAGGCCGGCGTCCGCGCCGCGGAGCACCAGCAGCCCCGTGACTCCGAACCCGACGAGTCCCAGCGCATACAGGGTGCCGATGCCAAGGCCGACCAGCTGCCACGGGCTGCGCCGGAGGCTGTTGCGAAGCAGGGTCAGCTTGAGCCTTAGAAGGTGCGCAACCATTCCAGTCCCTCCGTGTGGTTGCGGCCGCCGACCAGCTGGACGAAGCGGTCTTCGAGGGACTGGCCCGCGCGGACCTCGTCCACCGTCCCGGCAGCGAGCAGCCGCCCGGCGGCGACGACGGCGACGTGGTCGCACATCCGCTGGACCAGGTCCATCACGTGGCTGGAGACAATGACGGTGCCGCCGGAGGCCACATACCGGTCCAGGATGACGCGGATGTTGGCGGCCGACACCGGATCCACGGATTCGAACGGCTCGTCCAGTACCAGCAGCCGGGGCGCGTGGATCAGCGCCGAGGCGAGGGCGATCTTCTTGGTCATGCCGGCCGAGTAGTCCACCACCAGCGTCCCGGCGTCGGGGCTCAGGTCCAGGGCGGCAAGCAGTTCCCTGACGCGCACGGCCACAACGTCCTTGTCCATGCCGCGCAGCAGACCGGCGTAGCTCACCAGCTGTTCGCCGGTCAGCCGGTCAAACAGCCGGACGCCGTCGGGCAGGATGCCCATCAGCTTCTTGGCCTCCAGCGGGTGCTTCCAGACATCCACACCGTGCACAAACGCCGTGCCGAACTCGGGCCGGAGCAGACCGGTGGCCATCGAGAGTGTGGTGGTCTTGCCTGCCCCGTTCGGCCCGACGATCCCGTAGAAGGAACCGGCGGGTACGTCGAGGCTGAGGCCGTCGACGGCGATCTTGTCGCCAAAGCGCTTGGCAAGCCCGCGCAGCGACAGCGCGGGGACCGGCTGCCCCGGCTGGTTCTCAGTGGCAGGCGGACGCGGCTGCTGGAAAGTCATGTCGCTAGACTAACTGTCCCGGTGCCGATTCCGGCTAGAACGAGTGGCGGGGCAAGGCACGGTCGTACTGCGGCGGCCAGGCCAGCTCATGGCCCAGCTCGAAGGCGGCCCGCAGCCACCAGTGCGGATCACGGAGGGCGGCGCGGGCGATGAAGACCCCGTCGGCCTGCCCGGTGGCGACGGCATGCTCGGCCTGGCCGGCCGAGGTCAGCAGCCCGACGGTGCCGGTCTTGACCCCGGTTTCACGCCGGATCCGGGAGGAAAAACCGGTCTGGTAGCCGGGGCCCACCGGGATTTGCTGGTACGCCACGGCGCCGCCGCTGGACACATCCACGAGGTCCACGCCATGGTCGGCCGCCGCCTTGGCCATCCGCACGGACGCCTCAACATCGATGCCGCCCTCGGCCCAGTCGGAGGCGGAGATCCGGAGCAGCAACGGCATGGAGTCGGGGATGACGCTCCGGACGGCATCGACAACGGCGAGGGTCAGCCGGTTCCTGCCGGCCTCGTCGCCGCCCCAGCGGTCGGTGCGGTCGTTGACGAGCGGGCTCTGGAACTGGTGCAGCAGGTAGCCGTGGGCGCCGTGGATTTCGATCGTGTCGAAGCCGGCTTCGACGGCCCGGCCGGCGGCGGCGGCGAAGTCGGCGATGACGCCGTCGATTTCCTGCTCCGTCATCGCGGAGGGGGCCTCATAGCCGTCGAATGCCGAGGTGCCCGGACCCACGGTGGGCCAGCCGCCGTCGACAGCGGGCACCGTGCCCTTCTGGCCGGAGAACGGCCAGAAGGAGGACGCTTTCCGGCCGGCGTGCGCCAGCTGGGTGCCGATCTTGGTGTCGGCGGTGCCGTGCCGGTGCACGAAGGAGGTGATCCGTTCCCAGGCCGCCGCCTGGTCGTCGTTGTAAAGTCCGGCGTCCCGGGGGCTGATCCGTCCGGCGGCGTTCACGGCGGCCGCCTCGGTGAGGATCAGGGCTGCCCCGCCGGTGGCAAAGGACCCCAGGTGCATCAGGTGCCAGTCGTTGGGCACACCTTCCCCGGTTTCCGGCTCACAGCTGTACTGGCACATCGGTGACACCCAGCCGCGGTGCTGCAGGTGCATAGAGCGCAGTTCCAGCGGCGAAAAGAGCGCCGAACCCATCAGAAAAGCACCCGGGCCAGGTTTTGGCGCGCCTTCGCGACGCGGGCGTCGCCCGTGCCCACGACGTCGAACAGTTCCAGCAGCCTGACCCGTGCCGTTTCGCGCTCCGGGCCGAAGTTCCTGCCGATGAACGCGACGATCCGGCCGAGTCCGTCCTCGACGTGGCCGCCGGAAACGTCGAGGTCGGCCACCCCCAGCTGGGCCTCAAGGTTGTCCGGCTCGGTGGCGGCGCGCTGTCGCAGCGCATCGGTGTCCGCGGCGGAGAGCGGCTGGAGCCTGCCCATCAGCTCCACCTGGGCAAGTTTTGCCTTGGCGTCGGCGTCGGCCGGCATCTCCAGAAGTGCCTGGCGGTAGGCCTCTGCGGCCGCGGTGTAGTTCCCGGCCTCGATCGCGTCAAACGCTTTCTGGTGCAGGGGCGGCAGCGGCGGAGCCTCTGCCTCGGCGCCGGGCCCGCCCGCGCCGATCCGTCCGGTGACGCCGTTGGCGGCGGCGACCTTGAGCAGCTCATCCAGCAGGCTGCGGACCTGCGGTTCCTCGGCGCCACCCTGGAAGAGGGGCACCGGCTGGCCTTTGACAAGGGCCACGGCGGTCGGAACTGCCTGCACCTGGAAGGCCTGGGCAAGCTGCGGGAACACCTCGACGTCGGCGGCGCCGAGGACCAGTTGGCCCTCATAGCTGTCCACGATCCGTTCGAGGACATCCACCAGTTCGGCGGAGCCGGGCGAGTACGCGGCCCAGAGCGCGACGACGACCGGCACCTGGGCCGACAACTCCACGAGTTCCTGGAAATTGGCTTCGGTGATGTCCACCCGCAGCGGACGGCCGGACGATGCCGCATCGCCGCTGCCCGCGGCAGCAGCCCCGGGTTCGCCGGGTGCGCCGGGTGCACCGGCGATGCCGCCCGGGGCCGGCGCGGCCGGCGGCGCCGCCGGACGCTGTTTCAGGGCGGACAAGTCGACGGCGCCCCGCAGGTTCAGCGGGTTGGCGGCAGCCGGCGGGACGGGGCGGGAAGCTGGCGAAGTCATGGTTCCACTCTAGCCACATCGGCCCCGTCTGGTCCTACTTGAAGCTGGCCCCCACGAGGCCTCGGGTGGCGGCCACGAGTTTCATCGGGTCCTGGGACCCTGCCGGCGGGATGTAGACGGCCACGGACTCGGCGAAGTTCAGCACCATGCCGGTGCTGGTCTCCTTGCCGCCGGCCAGGGCCGCTGCGTCGTCACCAATCGTCAGCTTGTCGCCGGCCGCCTTGGGAGTGCCATCGAACGCGAAGTTCAGGCGGCCAAGGGCCAGTGCCCCGCCGTCCGCGGTCCGGTACACCGCGACGCTCTCCGGCACCGGTTTGTGCGTGAAGGAGAACGTGCCGTTGACACCCGAATTCACCACGTCGGCCTGGTAAGCCAGCGTGTCAGCAATGTACGGCGAGGACGCCCCCTCGGTCAGCTTGTCCTTGAACGTGGACTCGGCGGAGTTCAGCCGGTCCCCGAGCGCGCCCAGCGCTTCCTCGCCGCTGTAGAGCAGCCCGGATTTGTCCGCGGGTGCCAGCATCTCGGCGCCGCCGCGCGCGATCCCGGGGAAAGTTGTGCCCGGCTGCAGCGGCGTGGTGAGGACCAGCTTGTAGTTCTCCCGGGCCGAGGCCTGGGTGAGGGTGAGCAGTTGCGGAACAACGTTGCCCTCGCCCTGGGTGACCGCCATAACCGTGCGCGGCCAGCTGCGCTTGTCGGTGACCACCGTGGTGAGCAGCTTGGCGGCGCGGACGGGCATCCGCGCCTCATAGGTGCCGACTTGGGATCGGATCTTGTAGTTCTGCGTGCGGACCTCAAGTTCGGGTCCGGCCAGGCGCGGCTCCAGCTTGCCCGCGTCCTTGGCCGCGTCACCGGCGTCGACAGCACTCGCCACCTGCTCCAGGATGCGGCGGAACTGGGCATCGACCAGCACCGGCGTGCCGGCGGCCTGCCCGGCGGCAGCGGAGGCGGAATCGGTCGGCGACGGGGCCGGCGTCTGGCTGGCCTGGGCCGCCACGCCGCTGCCGGCGACGGCAGCGGCTGTCAGCACGGCCACGACCGCGCCGGAACGCCGCAGGCGCTGCGCCATCGTGGCGGATTCGGCAATGCGCTTTTCGGAGGTCTCAGGCTTTCCGGAGGCCTCGCCGCGCGCCGGTTCCTTGCGTGCCCCGGCTTTGGCCTGCGCCCGGCGGGCAAACATGCTGCCGCCGGTGGAGCCGTCTACCGGAGTGCCCGTGCCGGTCCCGGCTCGGGTGCCGGACTTGGGCTTGAGCAGCAGCAGGGCAGCGCCGGCCAGGATCAGCAGGCCACCAAGAACCATGAACGGGATGGCCCACGGGGTGGAGGTGTCATTCGGGAAGGTCATGGTGATCGACGTGGGCGCCGGCTTTGTTCCATCGGTGGCCAGCAGCAGTGCCCAGTCGCCGTCCGCCGGCGGGGTCCAGTTGTATTTGAGCTCGCCGCTGGCGTTTTCCGTGCTCACCCACAGGTCCGAGCCGGCGGGCGAGGGAGCGGTGGCTTCGCCGTCCGCATGCGTCACCTGCAGCTCTTTGCCGTCCTCGGAGACGCCGGAGACCGTGTTGTGCGCTGTCGCGCCGACCCAGGCCTCGACGTCGTCCGGGCGGCCCGCAGCAAGCATAAAACTGCCCTCGCCCTTGACATTGATAGTCACCGTGCCGTCGCGCAGCGTGCGGAGCTTCTCGTCAAAAACGGTCAGCGGCGCCGCGGTGGCACCAGCCGGTGCCGTGGCGGTCACGGTCTCGGGCGGGGCCCAAAATGTCTTCTGGCCGATCCCGGCCAGCAGTGTCAGGAGGCCCAGCAGCACCAAGGCGACTGCAGTCTTGAAACGCAAAATTTTACCCATCATCAGCGGACACTTAGCTTCAATAGTAACCATTTTGTTACCACGGAGTCAGATCCGGGCGCTTGTCAAGCCCTTCGCCGGCGCCGCGGGGAGCCGCTTAGCCGCGCCATAACAAGCCTGCTGATAGTGTTTGCGGTGATCATCACACTAGGGCCGCGACGGCGGCCGCACCGGGTTTATACAGAGGACAAAGGGCTTTCAACGCAGTGACTGGACACACGGATTCGTCTCCCTCAGGACAGGAAGAAAGCCAGGAATCCGGCAGCTCGGCGGGCACTGCGCAGGAGCAGGTTTCCCCCCGCCGGAAGGCCGTGGCCGGGATGCTGGTTTCGATGGCCCACCGCTTGCGCCAGCCCCTTCCCGGAGCCCAGCCCCGGCTCCGCTTCGAGATGCCCCCGGAGCAGGAGGAAGTCGAGACCACGCCGGAGACCGAGACCAGCACCCGCTTCGGCAATCCCGGCCCGCGAATGTCCTCCCAGCACCCGCTCTACGTCGGCTTCATGGGCACGGTCGGTGTTGGTGTTGCCCTGCTCGTCTACTGGATCGGTTCCAACACGACGCAGCTGCTGCTCTGGATCGTGGCCGCACTCTTCATCGCCTTGGGCCTGGACCCGGTGGTGCGCTGGCTGGAGTCAAAGAAGCTCCCCCGCGCGGCAGGCATTGTGGCCGCGGTTTCCGCCCTGGCGCTGGCCATTGCCGCCTTTTTTGCCACGCTGATCCCCACGATCGTCCAGCAGGTCACCGAGATCGTCGAGGAAGCCCCGCGCTGGATCACGGACTTCGTTAACTCCGATTTCTTCCGCAGCATCGACAACCAGTACGGGGTGCGGGAACGCATCACCCAGGAGCTGGAGAAGTTCGTCAACAACCCGGAGGCGATGGGCGGCATCTTCGGCGGCGTCGTCGGCTTCGGCTCCACCTTGGCCAACGGCCTGTTCGGCGCCCTGATTGTGCTGGTGCTGAGCCTGTACTTCCTGGCGGCCCTGCCCGCGATGAAAAAATGGGGCTACCGCCTGGCCCCGCGGTCCCGCCGTGCCCGGGTCGAGGCACTGTCCGAGGAAATCACCGGTTCGGTGGGCAACTACGTGATCGGCCAGGCCGTCGTCGCCCTGATGAACGCAACCTTCGCGTTCATCGTGATGACGATCGTCGGTGTCCCGTTCGCCGTGCTGCTGGCCTTCGTGGTGGCCCTGCTAGCCTTTATCCCGCTGGTCGGCGGAATGATTGCCGGAATCATCGTCACCCTGATCGCCCTCACCGCCGGCTGGCAGACCGCCGTGGTCTACGCGATCTGCTACTTCGCCTACCTGCAGTTCGAGGCCTACTTCATCTCCCCGCGCATCATGCAGAAGGCCGTTGCGGTGCCGGGCGCCGTCGCGGTGATCTCCGTGATCGCCGGCGGCAGCCTGCTGGGCGTCCTGGGCGCACTGATCGCGATCCCCACCGCGGCCGCCATCATGCTGCTGGTCAAGGAAATCTTCATCGTCCGCCAGGACAAGCACTGACGGGTACCGGCAGGCCGGGCATTCCGCTACGGAAACGGACCGCCGCTGCGCGGATCCTCGTAGCGGCTGTCCGGCTCCCCCAGCCCTTAAGCGGTCGGCGTTCAGGCATGCGCCGAAGCCACCGGGCCGGTCCATTCCTGCGGCAGCTCAGCACCGGCGCCGCCGGGCAGGACCTCCCCGACGATCTCGTTGAGCACCCGGCCGGCGTACTTCTCCCCCACCCACAGGTGCTTGGCACCGTCCACGCCCACGACGCGGGCCTGCGGCACCAGCGCAAAGCGCTCCGCGGCCTCGGCGGGCTGGAGGTAGTCGTCATGCTCGGGGACCAGTACCTTGAGCGGCTTGCCAGCGGACGCCCATTCCTTGAGGTGGACGTCCGTGGCCCGGTGCAGCGGAGGCGAGAGCAGGATCGCTCCCTCCACCTCTGAGGCCACGGGTTCCGATGCCCCGTACATCAGTGCGAGCTCGGTGCCGAAGGACCAGCCCACGAGCCAGCGGTTCGGCAGGCCGCGGTCGACGGCGAACCGGACGGCCGCTTCTACGTCGAGCCGTTCGCCGATCCCCTCTTCGAAGGCCCCGTCGCTGGTTCCCCGGGGCGATCCGGTGCCGCGGGTGTTGAACCGGAGCACGGCGATACCGGCCAGGGCGGGCAGCCGGTAGGAGGCCTTGCGGTACACGTGGGAGTCCATGAAGCCGCCGTGGGTCGGCAGCGGATGCAGCGTGATCAGGGTGGCCTTTACCTCGCCGGATTCCGGGAGGGCCAGCTCGCCGACGAGCCGGTGCCCGTCGCTGGTGCGGAGCTCCACGTTTTCCCGGCGGGCCGGGAGAACGGTGGAGGCTCGGATCGCGGTCGGTGCGGGAGGCTGGCTGAAGACGTACGACGCCGGGTCAAAACTCATGCGTCCAGCTTAGCGAAAGCGGCCGGCGGGTCGGTCAGCGGTACCGGTAACTGCGGGAGGTCCAGCAGTTGGTATGCCAGTGCCTCCGCTCCGCCAGCCCCGCGGCCGCGCCAAAGAGGTGGTCCTCGGACCACACCACGAGGTGCGCCACGCCGGGCAGCACCGCCGTCGAACAGCCCGGGCAGATATAGGTCTTTTCGGCCCGGCCCGCGGTGATCGGGCGGACCGACCACTCGCCGTCCGGCGCACTCTCCCGGCGGGTGAAGCCGGAGAGCGCGCGCTCCAGGTCCAGCTCCGGCACCGGGCCGCCCTTGGCACCGGGCTTGCCTGCCTTACCGGAGGCTGTTTTGCCGGAGGTTGCCTTGCCGGGGGCTGCCCTGCCTGGGGCGGGGCGGCGGGGGCGGTTGGAACGGGGCATGGTTCCATTCTGCCCCAGCCCGGGTGCCCCGCCAGCCCGCAGACGGTAGTGTGGACCGGGTGCGTTTAGTCATAGCCCGTTGCTCCGTTGATTATGTTGGCCGGCTCAAGGCCCATCTCCCGCTGGCCACCAGGCTCCTGCTGGTGAAGGCCGACGGCTCCGTTCTGGTGCATTCGGACGGCGGTTCCTACAAGCCGCTGAACTGGATGAGTCCCCCGGCGTCCCTGCGGGTATCCACGCCGGACGAGGTCGACGTCGAAATCGGCGTGGTCGAGCAGTGGACCGTCCAGTCAGCCAAAACCGATGACCGGCTGATCATTAACATCCATGAACAGCTCCATGACACGTCCCATGAACTCGGCCAGGACCCCGGACTGATCAAGGACGGTGTGGAGGCGGACCTGCAGCGCCTGCTGGCTGACCAGATCGAGCTCCTGGGCACCGGGTTCTCACTTATCCGCCGCGAGTACTTCACAGCCATCGGCCCGGTGGACATTCTGGCCAGGGATGCCAAGGGCGCCACCGTGGCCATCGAGCTCAAGCGCCGCGGCGACATCGACGGCGTCGAACAGCTCACGCGCTACCTCGAACTGCTCAACCGCGACCCGCTGCTGGCTCCGGTCCGCGGGATTTTCGCCGCCCAGCAGATCAAGCCGCAGGCCAAGGTGCTGGCAAACGACCGCGGCATCGACTGCGTCACCCTCGACTATGACGCCATGCGCGGCGTCGACGACGTCGAATCCCGGCTTTTCTAGCCGCGGTGGAGTCCCCATCAGGATGATTCCATCAATAGAGCCAGCCGTTCACGCAGGCCGGCGGTGTCAACGGGCCTCGACGTGTCCACCGAGAGCGTCGGACCGACCCATAGGGGACCTGGATCTTCCGTCCAGTCAGCCCAGGCCGCGGCCGATCCCAATGGGCGAATCCCATGGCGTTGGCGCGACTCATATCGGGCCCGGGGATCGAGACCGCCAGCCGCCACATCGTTTCGGACGCAAGCTGGCCCAGCCGGCCGCTTGCGACGGTATCGAGAGCGATGTCAGCAAGCACTTCCTTCAGGTCGTCCTTTGAGATGACCGGCAAGGACAATTCGCCACCAAGCTGCCGGCTCAGCGTGCTCTTGCCTGTGCCAGGAAGACCATTTATCAAAATGAGGGATAGGGCCACACCCCAGTGTCGCTGCCCGGCGCAAGGACCTGCAGCAGCGGGTCACGGTGTCGGCCCGTGGGGAAACAGGTGCCGGTCATCCGATTTGAAAGCGTTCAGCGACGCTTTGGACAAATTTTAGGGAATTGTGCGCCCTGACCGTTGACCTGCGGCGACGGTCATGAAATTCTATTACGAGTCTTTGTGTAGGTGTTTTTTCATGCTCGCAAGACATGTTGCGAGCGTGAAGCGCCTGCCGCCGAAGCCCGGTTGATCCGGTCCCACAGCCAAGGTTCTTCTCGCGGAGTGACCAAGTCCGGCACGCAGTGTGCCGGACCTAACATCCATAAATGAGGAGAAATTCATGGCACAGGGAACTGTCAAATGGTTCAACGCTGAAAAGGGCTTCGGCTTCATCACCCCGGACGACGCCGACGGCGATGTCTTCGTTCACTACTCGGAGATCCAGACCGGTGGCTTCAAGACCCTCGACGAGAACGCCCGCGTTCAGTTCGAGATCGGCCAGGGTGCCAAGGGCCCCCAGGCCACCGGCGTGACGCTGGTCTAATTCCCCCGCAGCGGCTCTGCCTGCGGCAGGTCCGCGAAGAAATGGTCCCCGGCTTTGATGCCGGGGACCATTTTTGTTAAGGTCACCCGGGCGCATATCAGCGAGTCGTTACGTCAGCGGGTCGTTAGTCAGCGGGCCAGCGGGCCAGCGGGCCAGCGGGCCAGCGGGTCAGCGCACGAGGGTCCGGAGCAGCCGGGCACTTTGCCGCACGGAGAGGCCCGGCAGATAGGCCCGGCTCAGTGCCCTGCCCATCGCGGGCAGCTGCAGCGGGTCCTGGTAGTAGAGGTACAGGGTCCGGTAGTCGGGCTTGAACCGGGATTTGAAGCTGGCCAGCGAGCGGAACCCGTACACGGGCTCCAGCGCCTTCCCGACAACGTCGAGGATTCCTGCCAGCCCTTCGGATCCGGCCTCCCCGCCGGCGACCCCTGCTGCTTCCGCCGTGTCCTTCGCCAGCGGCGACCCCGACAGCGAGATGACCTCCACCGAGCTCCGCAGCTCCCGTACCGCGGAGGCGATCAGGAATTCCATGACGCCGGGGAAGGCGTCGCCGCGCCGGCGCATGAAGTCAAGGGTCCAGCTGACGAGACGCCCGTCCGCATACACGGGCAGCCAGCTCGTGACTCCCTGGACCTGCCCCTCGGCGTCCACGGCAAGGCAGCAGAGCACCTCTTCGTCCTGCAGCTCATCGATGCCGCCAAGGGTGAAGCCCATCTCCGGGACCGACTTCTGCGCGGCCCACTCCTCGGAGACCTCACTCAGCTGGGCCCGCAGCGCAGGCGCGAAGTCGGCGTAGCGTCCCCACACCGCGCGCACGCCGGTTTTGCCGGCCCGGTTCAGGGCAGTCCGGACGTTCTGCCAGTCCTTGCCCTTGAACTCCAGGGAGCGCACGGCCAGCCTGGTTTCCTGCGCCACCGCGACCCGCCGGAACCCGCGGCGCTCCAGCATCGGCCACAGCTCGTCCGTGCAGGAATAGAAGGTCGGAATGAGGGCATGTTCCGCGCAGTACCGAATGAAACCCGCCGCAGTCTCCTCGCGGAACTGGGCCGGGCCGAACGGCCCCGCGAGCGTCAGGGCGACATTGCCGTGCTGCTGGTAGGCCACTCCCCCGCGCCCGTCCGGCGCGAGCCAATACTTGTTGGGCTCCCACAGCGCCATCCAGGACAGCGCATCGCCGCCCTGGCGGATCAGGCCGCGGGCAACGTCCCGGTCCCCGGCTCCGGCGTCGGTGAGGTGCAGCCGGCGCTGCAGGACAAGCCACACGGCTGCCAGGGCCACCGTCCAGAAGACAATGCCGGAGGTGGCGAAAAGGATCGCCTCGGCAGCGTTGCGGCCCTGGAAGATGCGGCTGTAGATGCCCGGGATAGGCAGCGGAAGGTACTGCCGGGACAGCTCTGCGGCCAGACCCAGCAGGCCGCCGTCGCGGTCCATGCCCCCGGCGGCGAGCCAGACCGCGGTGTAGCCCGAGGCCAGCACGAGCCAGGTGCCGCCGACGGCGGCGGCCAGGGCACGCCGGGCGCGCGGGCTCGTTTCCACCCGGAAGTGCCGGCGGTAGGCCACCAGCAGCACCACGAGCACCAGCGGAACCACCACGAGGGGCAGCACATGGACGAATCCTGATCCCATCACGCCGGTGTGCGGCCGGTTGGGGTACTGCGGGATCCTGGCGATCAGGGACAGGTAGACGGCCGCCAGCGCCGTCACGGCGAGCTGCAGGGTGACCGCAATCCGGAGGGCGAGCCGGCGGCCGTGCCGCATGCCGTCCGCGCAGATCAGCAGCAGCACGACAGGGACGACCGCCAGCGCGAGACCCAGCGGTCCCGCGAAGCCGGCCCGGCCGGCCTCGAGACAGGCGACGTCGATGGTTCCCCCGCAGTTCTGTTCCAGCTGGTTCAGCGTGGGCAGCGGGTTCAGGACAACATCCCGCAACAGCGCCAGCGGCCCCGTGGGGGTCCGGACGGTCGCCGTCAGGATGGGCCCGACGGCGAAGATGGCCACGGTGAGCGCGAGCAGGTTGCGGGTTTCGCGCCCGGTGGAGCGGTGGCGGTGCAGCGTGCCCTTATCGCCCTGGATCCACCAGCCGGCCGACAGCCCCGCCAGCGCCCCGGCGAACCCGACGACGGTCTCCGGGTGTCCCACATACAGCACCAGCATCAGGGACAGCGAGACCACGCCGGTGCGCAGCCGACGCTGCCACAGCGTGGGCAGCAGTCCGCTCGAGGCCAGCGAGACGGCCAGAACCGCGGCGTACGGGCCCATCAGACCCGCGTCCACCATCCGGCTCAGCCAGCCGTCATCGACGTGGCCGGCGACCTGCGTCAGCAGCAGGAACAGCGTGACCGCTGCGAACTGGGCAGCAAAAAAGAATACAGCCGTGCGCCGCGTTCCCAGCACCCGCTCCGCGAGGCCCAGCAGGACCAGGATCAACAGCGCGGCCAAGGCGTACGCCAGCAGATTGGTGGCGAAGAACAGTGAGGTGAACAGCGACCACCAGCGCCCGGCCTTCAGCGCCGGGGCACTGACGGATGCGACGTCCAGCAGGGATTCCGGCGGCCCGGCGAGGAAGCTTCCGGTGGCCGCGCCGGTGAGCAGGAAGGCCGCGAGGACCGCGAGGGTGAAGGGGATGGCGCGCAGATGGCCCAGGGACTTCCGCAGACCCACACGGCTGAGGCCGCGAAGGGAGCTGGTCCCGGCCCCCTGCTGGCGTGCCGCCGCTGTCCCGCTCACGGTGCGATGCCCCAGCGGGACGACAGGAAGTCAAGCCCGGCGGGCAGCCCCCGGGACCCGGTCTCCCAGGAGTGCCCGGCACCAGGCACCAGACCCGCCTCGACGGTGAACCCGGCCCCGCGGGCGGCGCCGGACAGGACTTCCAGATTGGCGATGAACTCCGGGTCCCGCTCCCCGGCGGCAAAATAGATGCCATGCCCCTCAAAGCGGCGGTCCGCCATGAGCCGAAGCGGTGTCTGGCGGTCGAAGGCCTCGGTGTCGCCGCCGAAGGCGGCCGCGACGGTCTTGTCCCGTTCCTTGGCGAGGGCAGGTTCCTGCTCGCTCGAGAACGCCAGGGCGGAGCTGTAGATGTCCGGATGCCTGGTCACCATCTGCATCGCGCAGGTCGCGCCGAAGGAGAAGCCCCCGGCCGCCCACTGCCGGTGGTCCGGATCCACATCCAGCGTCCGGCTGATCCAGGCCGGCACATCCACGGCTAGGAACGTATCAGCCCGCGCGATCCTGCTGTCCATGCAAAGGGTATTACCTGCGGCGGAGCCGTTAGGGTCAACGACCGCCACCACCGGGGCTACACCGTGGTGCGCTGCCGCGAACCGGTCCATCCGGCTCCGCAGCGCCCCGCCCGTGAGCCAGTCAGCCGGAGCGCCCGGCTGGCCGGAGAACAGGACCAGGACGGGAAGGGCCGGCCTGGGTGTGGCCAGGTAGGCGGGCGGAAGGTAGAGGTAGGCCTCCCGGCTGTCGAAGCCGGAGCTGGTGCCGGGTATTACTGCGCGCCGCAGCACGCCGGCCTCGGGCAGACCTGGTGGCGGCTGCCAGCCGGACAGGCTCACGCCCGTGGTGGCTCCGGGGACGCGTTTCAGACCGTCCTCCAGCGGCTGGATCCGGGCCACGGCGGTGCCCGTCACGTCGCTCACGGTGTGGTTGAGACCGAAGTAGCCGTTAATTTGGACTGCGGAGAGCAGGACGACACCGAGCAGGGCGGTCGTGGACGCCGCCGTCGTCCGGGCAGGGTGTCGGGCGGTCGTGGACGCCGCCGTCGTCCGGGCGTGGTCGGGTCCGGAGGCCGGCGGGCCGGTGCTTCGCCAGGTCCGCCACAGGTGCAATATCCACAGCAGCAGCGCCGCGACCGCGGCAAGCAGCCAGGCAAGCACCTCGCGCGGCAGTTCGCCGGGGAAGACAGGGAAGACGTAGATCATCAGCCATTGCGCCGCGGCGAGCAGCGCGGCGGCGGCCAGCACGGCGGCGGCGAGGGGAAGCAGGAAAACCAGCAGGCGGGGGGCTGCGGTGTCCGGGGCGTGATGGCGCCTTCCCTGCCGCAGGACGTAGGGCAGGCGCGTGAAGTAGAGCAGGCCGGCCGTACCGGCAGCCCAGGCAATCCACAGTACGGGGCCGTCGACGAGCCGCAGCTCTTCGATGAAGTCCACCGGGGTTAGCGCCAGGTGCCGACGCCAATGACGGGCCCGGCCTCAAGCCAGGATGACAGCCCGGTGTAGGCGTCGAACCGCATTGCCAGCAGGACATCCTGCCCCTCGTAGCGGAGTTCGACGATCACGGCGTCGGGCTGGACCTTGACGAGCTCGGATTCGGTGGGCTTGCGCCGGCCGATTAGCTCGATCGAGCTCCGCCGGAAGGTGTGCTTCGGCCGCATGCTCAGCGAGGCAAGGCGGAACCACTCCAGGTCGTTGTCCTGATAACGACAAACCCCCATCTGCCAGCTGTTTCCAGCCGTGCAAATGGAGGCGTCCACCGTGCCCAGGGCGCGCCGCAGATTGAAGCGGCGCACCCCGGAAAGGCACAGTGCAAATACCAGCAACGCGAAGACCGTTGCCAGGACGATGAACGGAAAGACTGTATCGTTCATCAAGGTCGTGCTAGCGGATCCCCGCAGTAGCCGCGTCGCCCAGCTGGGCGTTGTCAGCGACAATAACGACACGGTTGTTGTCCACGGAGAAGAATCCGCCGTCGACAACTACAGCAAGCCGGTCACCGGAGACCGGCTGGATTGCCAGCTCGCCTTCGGCCAGAATCGCCAGCAGGGGCGAGTGGCCGGGCAGGATTCCGATTTCACCATCGCTGGTGCGGGCCTTGACCATCGTGGCCGCTCCGGACCACACGAAGTGGTCCGCTGCGACAATCTCAACCTCAAGCTCAGCCATATTACTTGGTCTGTTCCTGGATCTTGGCCCACTGGCGCTCGACATCATCCAGGCCGCCGACGTTGAAGAACGCCTGCTCTGCGATGTGGTCCAGCTCGCCGTCACAGATAGCGGTGAAGCCTTCAATGGTGTCCTTGATGGAGACCGTTGAGCCTTCGACGCCGGTGAACTGCTTGGCGGTGTAGGTGTTCTGCGAGAGGAACTGCTGGATACGGCGTGCACGCGACACGACGATCTTGTCCTCTTCGGAGAGCTCGTCAACGCCGAGGATGGCGATGATGTCCTGGAGTTCCTTGTTCTTCTGCAGGATCTGCTTGACGCGGACAGCCGTGTTGTAGTGGGCCTGTCCGATGTACTGCGGATCCAGGATGCGCGACGTCGACGTCAGCGGGTCAACGGCCGGGTACAGACCACGGGAAGCGATTTCACGGGAAAGTTCCGTGGTCGCGTCGAGGTGTGCGAAGGTCGTGGCCGGGGCCGGGTCGGTGTAGTCATCCGCGGGAACGTAGATGGCCTGCATCGAGGTGATCGAGTGGCCCTTGGTGGACGTGATGCGCTCCTGTAGGAGGCCCATCTCGTCAGCCAGGTTGGGCTGGTAGCCCACGGCCGACGGCATGCGGCCGAGGAGGGTGGAAACCTCGGAGCCTGCCTGGGTGAAGCGGAAGATGTTGTCGATGAAGAGCAGCACGTCCTGGTTCTGCACATCGCGGAAGTACTCCGCCATTGTCAGGGCGGACAGGGCGACGCGCAGACGCGTTCCCGGCGGCTCATCCATCTGGCCGAATACAAGGGCGGTGTCCTTGAGGACGCCCGCCTCTTCCATTTCAACCCAGAGGTCGTTGCCTTCACGGGTACGCTCGCCGACACCGGCGAACACCGAGGTGCCACCGAAGTTGCGGGCAACACGGGTGATCATTTCCTGGATCAGCACGGTCTTGCCGACACCGGCACCACCGAACAGACCGATCTTGCCACCCTTGATGTACGGGGTGAGAAGGTCGATGACCTTGATGCCGGTTTCCATCATTTCGGTGGAACCCTCGAGCGTCGCGAAGGCCGGGGCCTTGCGGTGGATGGGCCAGCGCTCGGTGATCTCGAGTTCGGCCTCAGTAACATCCAGCGGCTGCCCGAGGACGTTGAAGATGTGTCCCTTGACGACGTCGCCGACGGGCACGGAGATGGGGGCGCCGGAGTCCACTACAGCGGTACCGCGGACGAGTCCGTCGGTTGCCTGCAGGGAGATGGCGCGAATGACGTTGTCGCCGAGGTGCAGGGCAACCTCGAACGTGATGGTCTTGGTCTCACCGTTGAGAGTAATCTCGGTGGTGAGTGCGTTGTAAATCGAGGGGATTGCGTCAGCCGGGAATTCGACGTCGACAACCGGGCCAATAACACGTGCAATACGGCCGGTAGCACCGGTCGTCGCGGCTACGTGTTCGGTAGCTGTGGCAGTCATCTCTCTCACTTCACTCAGTAGATGGCGTTGGGGTTTGTTAACTTTGATGCAGGTACAGCTGGATCCAAGTCCTGGCGGCTAGGACGCGTTCAACGCGTCGGCACCGGCCACGATTTCGGAAAGCTCCTGCGTAATTTCAGCCTGGCGGGCAGTGTTGCGCAGACGCGTGAACTTCTTGATGAGATCCGTGGCATTGTCGCCGGCGGACTTCATTGCCCGCTGGCGGGCAGCGAGCTCCGAAGCAGCTGCCTGCAGCATTGCGGCGAAGATGCGTGATTCGATGTAGCGCGGCAACAGAGCATCAAGAACCTGCTCCGTTTCCGGTTCGAATTCGTAGAGCGGCAGGAGGTCCGATTCGGACGCCGCCTGCTCTTCGACAACCTCTAGCGGGAGAAGACGGACAACCGTCGGTTCCTGCGTGACCATGGACTTGAAGCGGGTGTAGACGACATGGATCTCGTCGACGCCGCCCTCTGCGTAGTCCGTCGCAAAGTCAGCCAGCAGTGCGTCGCCGATTTCCTGTGCGGTGGCAAACTCCGGTGCATCCGTGCCGCCGGTCCAGACGCGGCCGTAAGGACGGTTCCGGAAGTCGAAGTACGCCTGCGCCTTGCGGCCGACCAGGTACATCTTGACTTCCTTGCCCTCCTCGACGAGCAGCTCGTTGAGGCCTTCCGCCTGCTTGAGCACGCTCGCCGAGTACGAACCTGCGAGGCCACGGTCCGAGGTGATTACCAGGACGGCGGCCCGGCGGATCTGCTCCGGCTCGGTGGTCAGCGGGTGGTCGATTTCACTCTGGCTTGCGACAGCAGAAACGGCACGCGTGATGGCGTTTGCGTAAGGCAGTGAAGCTGCTACGCGTGCTCGGGCCTTGCCGATGCGCGAGGTAGCGATCAGTTCCATCGCCTTGAAGATCTTGCGCATCGACGTAGTCGAGCTGATCTTCTGGCGGTAGACCCGAATCTGGGCTCCCATACTTATCCTTTCCTAAGATCCCGGTGGCCGGGACTGCCGGAACCCTGTGAGGTCCCGGCAGTCCCTGCCAGCGGAACTAGCGCTTCTGCTTGACGATTTTTTCCTGGTCGACCTGTGCCTCGTCGATGGGGGCGTGCTCTTCGTGCCCCGCACCAACCAGCAGGTTGTCTCCTTCGCCGAAGAAGCCCTTCTTGAAGTCCACGATCGCGGTCTTCAAGGCTTCTGCAGTGTCATCGCTCATGACGTTGGTCTGGGCCAGCGTCGTCAGGATGGAGGACTTGTGCTTGAGGTGCTCCAGGAACTCGGTCTCGAAGCGGTTGATGTCCTCAACAGGAACCTCGTCGAGGTGCCCGTTGGTGCCGGCCCAAATGGAGACGACCTGGTTCTCAACCGGGAACGGTGAGTACTGTCCCTGCTTGAGCAGTTCCATCAGTCGGGCACCACGGGTCAGCTGCTGGCGCGATGCGGCGTCGAGGTCCGACGCGAACATTGCGAACGCCTGCATGTCGCGGTACTGGGCCAGTTCCAGCTTCAGCGTACCGGAGACCTTCTTCATGGACTTGACCTGGGCGGCGCCACCCACGCGGGAAACGGAGACACCCACGTCGACGGCCGGACGCTGGTTGGCGTTGAAGAGGTCCGACTGCAGGAAGATCTGGCCATCGGTAATGGAGATCACGTTGGTCGGGATGTAAGCCGAGACGTCGTTTGCCTTGGTCTCGATGAGCGGCAGGCCGGTCATCGAGCCTGCACCGAGCTCGTCGGAGAGCTTGGCACAACGCTCCAGCAGACGGGAGTGCAAGTAGAAAACGTCGCCCGGGTAGGCTTCGCGTCCCGGCGGGCGGCGGAGCAGCAGCGATACCGCACGGTAGGCCTCGGCCTGCTTGGAGAGGTCATCGAACACGATGAGGACGTGCTTGCCGCCGTACATCCAGTGCTGGCCGATGGCCGAACCGGCGTACGGTGCCAGGTACTTGAAGCCTGCGGGGTCGGACGCGGGGGAAGCCACGATGGTCGTGTATTCCAGTGCGCCGTTGTCCTCAAGCGTCTGACGGACCGCCGCGATCGTGGATGCCTTCTGGCCGATGGCTACATAGATGCAGCGCACCTGCTTGTTGACATCGCCGGAAGCCCAGTTGGCCTTCTGGTTGATGATCGTGTCGATTGCGATGGCCGACTTGCCGGTCTGACGGTCACCGATGATCAGCTGACGCTGGCCGCGGCCGATCGGGATCATGGCGTCGATAGCCTTGAGGCCCGTCTGCATCGGTTCGTGGACCGACTTGCGCTGCGTCACGCCGGGCGCCTGGAGTTCCAGGGCTCGGGTGGTTTCGGCCTTGATCTCGCCGAGGTCATCGATGGGCTCGCCCAACGGGTCGACAACGCGGCCGAGGAAGGCGTCGCCCACCGGAACGGACAGAACCTGTCCGGTGCGGTGTACTTCCTGGCCTTCTTCGATTCCGGTGAAGTCACCGAGGATGATGACGCCGATTTCGCGGACGTCGAGGTTCTGGGCCAGGCCCAGCGTGCCGTCTTCAAAGCGAAGCAGCTCGTTCGCCATGACCGAGGGAAGGCCCTCAACACGGGCGATGCCGTCACCTGCGGTTGTTACACGGCCGACCTCTACGCGCTCTGCGTTTCCGGGTTCGTAGGACGCCGCGAACTCGTTCAACGCAATACGGACGTCGTCGGCGTTGATGGTCAATTCGGCCATCTGCAGTCCCTGCTCTCCTGTTTTCGTGATCATCGTTGCTCACGATGACCGGGGTTTCGTTTCGTTAAGTTGTGCTGGTCCGGCTAGCCGGCAAGCTGACGGTGAAGCTGGCCCAGGCGGGTGAGGACCGAAGCGTCAACCACTTCGTCACCAACCTGGATCCGGATGCCACCGATGAGTGCCGGGTCAACGTTCATGTTGATCTTGAGCTCGCGCCCGTAGAGGGCATTGAGCCCCGCCTGCAGGCGGCTGGTCTGTGTTTCCGTCAGCGCACGGGTGACGCTGACCGTTGCAATCCAGCGTTGCTGGCGCTTGGCTGCAAGCTCGGCGAAACGACGGACGAGCTTGGTCACCTTGAGGCCACGGGGTTGCGAAACAGCCTGTCCGATAAGGACTTTCGCTTCCTCGCTGGCGCCGGGTACAAGTTTTTCGGCGAAGACAACCTTGGCAGCCGGGCTCGCCTGCGGTTCGGATACAGCACGCTGCACCTCGTGGTTGGACTCAACGACCTGGTTGAAGGAGAACAGATCGTTCTCCAGCGCTTCCAGCCCGGTGATCCCTGAGGCAGAGACGGCAGACTTGTTCTCAGCAACGGCGATGACCACCGAAGCAGCAAGAGTCTCGAGGGCATCGCCGATATCCCGAGCGGATGCCCAGCGTGAGCCGGCCAGTCCGCTCGCGATGTCCACAGCGTCCGCGGAGACTTTCCCGCCGAAGAGCTGCTTGATCAGCGCCGACTTTTCGTCAGCACTGCGGGACGGATCGGTCAGGGCACGGCGCAAGCCAGCTGAGCTGTCCACCGTTCCCAAGATTCCGAAGAGTTCCTTGGCCAACTGCAGCGATGCGAAAGGAAGCTTGGCTTCCAGTGCCACCAGTGCCGCGGTCAGCGATTCGCTCGATACACCTGCCATTACTTAGCTGCACCTGCGTTCTGGTTCTCCAGATCTGCCAGGAAACGGTCGACCACACGGGCCGCACGAGCGTCGTCGTCGAGCGACTCGCCCACAATGCGTCCTGCCAGCGTGGTGGCCAGCGTGCCAACCTCCGCGCGGAGCGACACGACGGCCGCCTGGCGCTCGGACTGGATCGCCGCGTGCGCCTGGGCCGTGATGCGGGCAGACTCTGCAGCTGCCTTCTCCTTCAGATCCGCAAGGATCTGAGCGCCTTCAGCACGTGCTTCCTCGCGGATGCGGTTGGCCTCGGCACGGGCATCAGTGAGCTGCTGCTTGTACTCTTCGAGTGCAGCGGAAGCCTCTGCCTGGGCCTTTTCAGCCTTGGCAATGCCGCCTTCAATGGCCTCGGCACGCTCAGCGAAGGTCTTCTCGAACATCGGGACAACAAACTTGACCACGATGAACATGAGAACAGCGAAGCCGGCGAGAACGACGCCCATTTCCCAGACATTGGGAACCAGAGGGTTAACGCCCTCTGTGGCGGCTGAGATGATCAGCTGATTCATAATTCACCCGTCCTTATCTACTCGGTTCTGGATGTTCGCTTAGTTCTGAAGTTCAGACTAGAGAACGAACGCGAAGACCAGGCCGAGGATGGCGAGGGCTTCAGTCAGCGCGAGGCCGAGGAATGCGATCGGCTGGAGCACACGCTGTGCCTCCGGCTGACGTGCAACGCCGTTGATGTAAGCGGCGAACACGAGACCAACACCGATACCACCGCCGATTGCGGACAGACCGTAACCTACGAGGTTGAGATTGCCTTCCATTTTATTCCTTTCAAGATGCCATCTATGTGGCAGGTTGTTTGGTGTGCTTCATCCCCGTGAGGGGAAGTTTTTGGGTGCCTAGTGGCTATCCGCGTGCAGCGCGCCTTCGATGTAGATGGCGGCCAGCAGGGTGAACACGTAGGCCTGCAGCGCCATGATCAGCGCTTCCAGCATGTACATGGCAATCGCACCGACCAGCACGAGGACCGAGGTTCCCTTGAGCAGGATGTTCTCCTGCATAACGAGGAACTCGATGCCCGAACCGGCGATCATCACGATCAGGTGGCCGGCCAGCATGGTCGCGAACAGACGGAGGCTGTGCGTGACGGGGCGGACCAGGAAGTTGGAGATGATCTCGATCGGGATGATCAGGGGAAGGATGTAGACCGGTACGCCGGAGGGTACGGTGGCCAGCTTGAAGTACTTCAGGCCGTTCTTCTTGACGCCGATGGCGATCCAGGTGATGTACACGATTCCGGCGAGCACGTAGGCACCGCCGACGTGCGAGAAGCTCGGGAGCTGGATCACCGGGATGGCGCCGTAGATGTTGTTCACCAGGATGAAGAAGAACAGGCTGAACAGCAGCGGGACGTACTTCATGAAGTCTTTGCCGCCGATGATGTCCTTGGCAATGCCGTTGCGGACGAAGCCGTAGGCGGCCTCGCCGGCGTACTGCAGTTTGCCGGGAACAAGCTGCCCCTTGCGGGCAGCTAGCAGAAAGAATGTGGCGATAATAACGACCGACAGGATTACCAGCAGCATCTGCTTGGTGAATCCTTCGGCCGCCCCCCACGGCAGGATTGCCGGCAGGTGCATTTCTTCAATTCCAGGAGGCGTAAAGGGTCCTGAATCTTGGGCCGGGAGCGCAAGCGCGATCAACGCGTTTCCTCTCTGCAGTGTCCATCATTGGGCGTTGGTCGGGGAAGGTTGACGTTGCTGTCAGGCTCTCCCCGTGTGAAATTATTTGGCATTACTGATCCTCGTCCTGGGACGGGCCACGTGCAGGATTGTCCGCGCCAGCCGAATTATCCGAACTGGTGAGGCCGTGCATATGAGAAAGATAGAACCCTCCCGCGGCTCCCAGAAGGGCGCCTGCGAGTACAATCCAGCGGGTTCCCCACAGATTATCCAGACCCCACCCTATCAAACTCCAGACCAGGATCCCGCCAACAATGTAGCTGAAGACGGCGATGCCGGCGTTGTATCCGCCGTCGCGTCCGTTGTCCGAAACGCCGGGGGCGCCCGCAGTGGTTTTGCGGGTGGCGGGCTTGTTCTCGTGTCGCGCTTTGCGGCTAAACATCGGTGCCGCCTTCCGGTATCTCGGGGTCGTTGTAGAGCTGGAGCCTAGCCTTGCTGAAACCGTAAATCTCGGCGGCCTGCCACAGCACCACTGTCACGACGGCGCCGGCCAGGAACCAGCGGCCGTTCAGCCAGTCGGGGCTGCCGATCGCGAACAGCACCACGGCGAAGCCGACGACTTTGATGAAGTACGTGCCCGCAAACAGGCCGATGGCTCCGGACGAATGGTTGCGGCCGCCGAAATGGCCGACCAGAAGGCTGATCGCGAAGAAGGCGATCACCAGGGCGCCGCCGAAAAGGGACGACAGCGCGGCCGCCGTCCCGTCGAGCAGGAGCGCCGCCAGACTCGTGAGCAGCAGCGCGCCGCCGCCGACCGCCGAACTGATGGCCAGCAGTCGCAGCCACAAGGATTTTGTGGGACCTGAGACACCAACTTCTCCGGCGCCGGACGTTGGTCCGGGTTCGGCGTTGGAGCTCATGGGATCCCATTCGTCGAGGGTGTTGGCTGGTGACAGTGGCGCGGCGAAGGACCGCACATGAATTCTACACGAGATAGAACATGGCGGCGTCCGGCTGGACTTGGCACCGCCTTCGGCCTAGGACACCGGTATCCGGGTGACCTTCCGGCGCCGCCGGAAATGCCGGATCAGGTCCGGCGAGGCCAGATAGAGCGCCAGGACGGCAAGACTTCCGGCGACACAAAGCACCACAACGGGCAGCGCTGCCGTGGCGGCGATGAAGCTAAGCACGGTGACGGCAGCGGTGCACACTGCGACCGTGCCGGCCGACTGCAGGTGCGAGAAGCCGACGTCGGTCAGCCGCTGGTATACGTGCTCGCGGTGGGACGCATACCACCGCTCGCCCGCAGTGATCCTGCGCAGCAGGGTATAGCCGGTGTCGGCCACGTAGACCAGGATCGGAGCCAGGACGTATTCCACATATACCCCGCTGAAGAAACCTGCCACGGCCAGGGCCGCCACCGAGGCGCCGAGCAGGTAGCTGCCGACGTCGCCCAGGAAGACGGAACCCCGGGACAGGTTCCAGGGCAGGAAGCCCAGAAAGGCCATGGCCAGCACTGCGCCCCCTGCAGTGAGCCACGGCTGTCCGGACAGCTGCCCGGCCACGGCATAGGCCGAGCCCGCGAGGACTCCATGGAAACCGGAGATACCGTTGACCCCGTCCATGAAGTTGGCAATGTTGATATAGGCGGCAATGGCCAGCGCAGCCAGCGGCAGCCACCAGAAGGACTGGCCGGTGAGGAAGATCAGGGCGGCAGAACCGGCGGCACCGATCCCCAACTGGGCGGCGGCGCGGCCACGGATGGAAAGGCCACGGAGGTCTTCGATCCAACCAACCGCCGCGCTTGCCACGATGATCGCCAGGACCAGGAGGAAAACTGACCGGTCCACCGTCACTGCCCCCAGGACGACGGCGGCCGCGTAGCCAACCGCGGTGGCCAGGGACACGGCCACCCCCATGCCACGGATCGTGGTCCGGGCGTGCGATGACCGTGCCGACGGAACGTCCACGACGCCCATCCTGACGAGCCATGGTTTGACCGCGAACGGAAGCAGGACGCTCGCCAGCAGGGTAATCGCGGCAGCGACCAGCACGGGCATCATGACGCCACCCTCATGTTGTCGCCCGGTTCGTCGGCTTCCTCGTCCGGGATCAACGCGATGTCGATGCCCTGCTCGGCCTCGCAGCGGGCCAGCCAGACGTCGATGTCCAGCCCGGCCGGATCCTGTTCGTGGGCCCTGGTGTGCGAAATCTTGGGGTGCAGGGGGCGCTCGTCCAGCTCGCCCGTGCCGACGAGTTCCTCGTGGAGCTTTTCGCCGGGCCGAAGTCCGGTGTAGACGATCTCGACCTTCTTGCCGGACATCGCGATCATGCGCTGGGCGACATCCAGAATCCTGACCGGCTCCCCCATGTCGAGGATCATGACTTCGCCGCCGCGTCCGATCGCGCCGGCCTGGATGACCAGCTGGCAGGCCTCCGGGATCGTCATAAAGAACCGGGTGACGTCGGGGTCCGTGACGGTCACGGGCCCGCCGACCCGGATCTGTTCGGTGAAAAGCGGCAGCATCGAACCGCGGCTGCCCATCACATTGCCGAACCGGACGGAGACGAATTTGCGGCCGGTCTGGCCGGCCATCCAGGCGGCCAGCTTTTCGGCGACGCGCTTGGAATGGCCAAGCGCCGTCGTCGGGTTCGCTGCCTTGTCGGTGGAGATATTCACAAAGTGTGAAACACCGGCGCGCTCGGCCGCCAGGAGCACGTTCAGGGTGCCCAAAACGTTTGTTTTCCAGGCCTCGATTGGATACTGCTGCAGCAGCGGCGCGTGTTTGAGGGCGGCGGCGTGGAAGACCACCTCGGGGCGGCGGTCCGCGAAGATTTCCTGGAGGGCGGCCCCGTCACGGATGCTGGCCAGGACCGTGTCCCGGCCAGCGAGCAGTCCGCGGCCGGTGATGGAGATCTGGGTGTGCTGCAGCCCTGTTTCGTCGTGGTCGAGCATGATCAGTTCGGCCGGTGAAAACTGGACGATCTGCCGGCACAGCTCGGAGCCGATGGAGCCGCCGGCTCCGGTGACCAGGACGCGCTTGCCCTTGATGTAGCCCGCGATCTCATCGACCTTGATGTCGACCGGCCGTCGCCCGATCAGGTCCTCGACGGCCACGTCGCGGAAATCGGAGAAACCCTCAGGGGCGCCGCGGCCGAGCATGTCCCTCAGCGGGGGGAGGACCAGCACCCTGACATTCATCCCGGCGACAGCATCTGAAATCCGCCGGACGACGGAGGCCTCGACATTGGCGAAGGCCAGCACCAGCACGGTGGCGCGGGTGCGGCGGATGATGGCCGGCAGGTCGTCGCCGCGGCCCAGGACCTGGACGCCGGTGAGCCGCAGGTGTTTCTTGGTGGGATCGTCGTCAATCAGCCCAACCGGGAAATACGGCGAATCGGCGTCCTGCAGCATGCGCGTCAGCAGTGAGTTCCCGAGGAAGCCGGCGCCGTAGATCAGGGTGTTCTGGGCGCCGTCGCTGGGACGGTTCTTGCCCTCGACATAGAGCCGTTTAACGTAGCGGGCGGCTCCCATAAAGAGGCAGGCGAACGGGAAGGCGATGAGCCCGACGCTGCGGCCGATCCCAATGGCCTCATAGAGCACCAGCAGGCTCAGGGTGATGGAGGCGGCCACAATGACGGTGACGAAGACGAGCGCCTTGGCTTCCTGGAAGCTGCCGAAAGGATACCTGCCGCGGTACAGCGCCAGCGCATAGCCGGCAACGGCCTGCACCACGATGGCAATGGCCATGATGATCATGGCACTGACAAGCTGTTCTTCCCGGATGCCCATTTCGTAGCGCAGCAGCAGGGCCAGGACGATCGCCACGACCCACGACATCGAGTCGAGGAAAAGCTGGATCCAGATCCAGAGCGGGGGCTTTTTCTCGTCCAGTGCTGCGGCAGGTTCGCGCGCTTCAGATTTTGTAGTCAACAGAGATTGCAACCGACTTCCACTACCACGGCGGCCATGCGCCTGTTTCAAAAATTACCCGGCGTACGCTGTCGGACAGTACCCGGGTCTCCCACGATACTAATCGCTGTCGCGACGGAAACCCGGGTCCGTGCCGGCCGGACGGGGCTGGTTACGCGTCCCGGGCTTGCGTCAGGCGGGTTCCGGTCCCGCCGCGGGGGGTACCGGCGGCATCGGCTGCCAGCTCCGGTCGGCGAGGATGCCGCGCGATTCGCGCCAGCCCTGCCACAGCGCACCGGCGCCCTTCAGGCTGCGTTCAACCAGCACCAGTCGCACAATTTCCTTCAAATACGTCAGGGCCGTCCCGGCGCCGAATCCGAGCCGGTTGTACTTCCCGTACACGCGCAGGTACTGCGCCACGTGCCCCCGGTTCCGCATCACGTAGCGCCGGCTCAGGTCCGAAGAATCGTTGAGGTGGCGCAGGCCCAGATCCACCTGGCGCTGGGCCCGGACCTTTTTGATGACAAAGGCGTTCACATAGACCACCGGCATCCGCTGAGCCGCGAGCCAGCCGTAAATGAGGTCGTCCCAGGTGATGAAGAACCGCGGGTCCGGCAGCCCGATGTTCCGGGCCAGGGGCGCCTTGATCAGCATCCCCTCGAAGTTCCCCACGTTGGTGCGGAAAACCTCGGATTTGCGGAAGACATCGCCCGAGACGGGCAGGAAGACGCCGAGCGCCTCGACGAAATGGTGCTGCCAGAAGAAGGGCTTCCCGGCCGCATCGTAGCGGCGGCCGATCATGCAGGAGTAGTCGGCGGTGAACTTGTCCAGCGCTTCGACCGCCCCGGGGAGCACCTCGACGTCGTCGTCCATCAGCCACAGCCAGTCGGCACCGGCCGCGAGGGCCAACTCGACGCCGCGGGAGAAGCCGCCGGAGCCGCCCACGTTCGCGGGCAGCCGTACGTACTGGATCGGCAGTTCCCCGGCGGCAATGGCGCGGGAGGCAACCTCCGCGGTGTGGTCGCTGCTGGCGTTGTCCACGATAACGATCCGGTCCGGCCGGGTGGTCAGGCGGCTGAAGGAGTCGAGCAGGTTCTGCAGGAAGTCGGCACGGTTGTAGGTGACGACGACGGCAAACAGGTTCTTCACGCCGGCCTAGCTGTTGCTGGACATCAGTTGGGCGGGTGAGCCGAAGCCCTTTCCGCGGAAACCCGTGGAGTAGGCGCGGAACCAGTGCGCGAGGCCCTTGAGGTCGCCGGTCTTCAGGAAGTAGTACGGGAACCCCACGATGTCCGCCCCGAACCAGCGCAGATTCCGGTACTTCCGGGTGAGGTAGCCGCGGTTGCGGAAGTAGCAGTACCGCTTGAAGTCGCCCTCGGGGATGACCGGGGTGATGAAGCCGCCGAAGACCGGCTTCATTTCGGTCCAGGTGGCCGGGTGCCGGACGGCGACGGTGGCCAGCGTGCCGTACTTGAGGCCTGCCTTCTTCACCCGGGACAGGAAGTCGACCTCATCGCCGCGGATAAAGAACTTTACGTCGGGGATGCCGATCTTGTAGAAGACCTCCGTGCGGATCAGGGCGCCGTTGAAGAAGTGCACCATGTCCGGAAGATAGCCCATCGGGGCCAGCCGGGAGCGGTCGTTGGTCAACAGTCCGTTGATCCGGAAATTGAACGAGAGCCGGTCGGGGTCGGCGGTGGCGGCGACGAGCGGGCTCACGATATCGAGCTGGTGCTCCTCGGCGGTCTTGAGCAGCTCGGCGAGGCAGCTCGCGTCCTCGGGGTGGCCGTCATCGTCCATCATCCAGATCCACTCCGCGCCGCTGGCCATGGCGGCCAGGATCGCGTAGGCGAATCCCCCGGCACCGCCGAGGTTGGCCTCGGAGCGCAGGTAGTTGATGTTGTCCCCACCGGCGTTGACGACGTCGGTTGCCGGGACGGTGCCCGAGTCCACGAGAGCGATGGAGTGGATGGGGGCGGTCTGTTCGGCCAAGCCCTTCAGGAGGAGGGTGAGTTCCTCGTGGCGGTCGAAGGTTACTGCCGCGACGGCGACTTTGGGCTGCATGTCAGTTCCTCGGGAAATCGTCGGCGGCGGTGGTGCCAGAAGGGGCGGCGTTAAAATCGTCGGCGTGAGTAGTTACGGGGGTCCCGGTTTCGGGGGTCCCGGTTTCGGCCGCGGTTTCGGGCGTCCCGGCGGCGGCAGCTTCCTCGCCGAAACCGAGCAGTTCCGGGACGACCTCGCGGAGCCGCGCCAGGCTGATGGCGCCCTGCCGGACCACGCGCAGCGGTACGGCGGTGGCATCAACGATGGTGGACGGCAGCGCGTCGGTCCCCTCGGCCGGGCGCGGCCCGCCTTCAAGGTAGACCTCCACCGACTCCGCCAGCTGGGCCTCGGCCTCGGCGGCGGTCTGGGCCGCGGCCTGGCCCGTACGGTTCGCCGAGGAGACAGCCAGCGGCCCGGTCAGCGTCAGCAGGTCCTGGGCGACGTCGTCGGCCGGGATCCGCAACGCGACGGTGCCCCTGGTTTCGCCGAGATCCCAGTCAAGGGACGGCTGGGCGTGCAGAATGAGGGTCAATCCGCCGGGCCAGAACGCTTCGGCGAGGCGCCGGGCCTCGGCCGGAACGTCGGTGGCGAGACCGTCGAGCGCGTTGAGCCGGGGAATCAGGACGGGCGGCGGCATCTTGCGGCTGCGGCCTTTCGAGGCCAGCAGCAGGGTCACTGCGAGGGGGGAAAACGCATCGGCGGCGATCCCGTACACGGTGTCCGTCGGGAAGACGACGCACTTGTGCTCCCGGATGGCCCGCTGGGCGTGTTCGAGTCCTGCAGCGCGTTGCTCGGCTGCCGTGCAATCGTAGCTAGTCGTCACTGGCCTATTCTTTCATCACGTTGGGCGTTGCCCCGGTCACTGCAGGGCGGCCGGGTCGGCGAGGACGGCACTGGTGGCCCGGTCCTTGCCGTTGAGGTCTTGATGGGTTGACACCGCGGTCCACAGCCCGGAGCGCTCCAGCATCGCGGCAATCGCGCCGGCCTGGACTTCGGCGTGTTCCATCACGAAGTAGCCGCCGGGCAGCAGCAGCCTGGCCGCGGAGGCAGCGGCCGCCGTCGGGAGTTCCATGCCGTCTGCTCCCCCGCCGTACAGCGCCTCGGGCGGATCGTGCAGCGCCACCTCCGGTTCGGTGGGAACCGCTTCGGCAGGGATATAGGGGGGATTGGAGACCACGACGTCGAAGGTCCCGTTGTGCCCGGGCAGGGCATCGCGCAGATCACCCCGGACCAGCTGGACACCGAGGGGCAGCAGGTTCCTGGCGGCCCAGGCGTGGGCAAACTCGCTGAACTCGACGGCATACACCTCTGCGCCGGGAACCTCGTGCGCGATCGAACCGGCGATGGCCCCGGAACCGGTGCCAAGATCCACGACCTTGGGATGCGCCATGCCCTGCAGCCGGTCAATCACCAGCTGCACCACGGATTCGGTTTCCGGCCGGGGAATGAACACTCCCGGCCCGACTGCCAGCTCCAGGTAGCGGAAATGCGCGACGCCGGTGATGTGCTGCAGCGGGATGCGCTCGGCCCGCTCGGCAACGAGATCCCGGTAGCCGTCCGGGGCGGGGGTGTCACCGAGCATCAGGGCACGGAGCCGGCCGAGCCCGACGCCCAGCAGGTGCTCGGCGAGGAGTTCGGCGTCGTTCCGTGGGCTCGGGACGCCCGCGGCGGCCAGGACGGCGGTGGCCTCGCGGACGGCGTCCGCGAGGCGCTGCCCGGTTCCTTCTGTCATCACAATCCGGGATCAGTCGCCGATGGCGTCGAGGCGGGCCTGTTCGTCCATCTCGATGGCCGACTGGATCACCGGTTCCAGGTCGCCGTTCATGACCTGGTCCAGGTTGTACGCCTTGTAGCCGGTGCGGTGGTCCGCGATCCGGTTTTCCGGGTAGTTGTAGGTCCGGATCCGCTCCGAGCGGTCCATGGTGCGGATCTGCGACTTGCGCTGGGCCGAGTTCTCGGCGTCGATCTGCTCCTGCTGGTGCGCCAGGATGCGGGCGCGCAGCACGCGCATGCCGGCCTCGCGGTTCTGCAGCTGCGATTTCTCGTTCTGCATCGCCACCACAATTCCGGTGGGAAGGTGGGTGATCCGGACGGCGGAGTCGGTGGTGTTCACGGACTGGCCGCCGGGGCCGGAGGAACGGTAGACGTCGATTTTGAGATCGTTCTGGCTGATCTCGAGTTCTTCGGGCTCATCCACTTCCGGCAGCACGAGGACGCCGGCGGCCGAGGTGTGGATCCGGCCCTGGGATTCCGTCACAGGAACCCGCTGCACACGGTGCACGCCGCCTTCGAACTTGAGCCGTGCGTACACACCCTCGGCCGGATCGTTGGAGTTGCCCTTGATGGCGACCTGGACATCCTTGTAGCCGCCCAGGTCGGATTCGTTGGCGGAAATCATCTCGGTCTTCCAGCCGCGTGATTCCGCGTACCGGGTGTACATCCGGAGCAGGTCGGCCGCGAACAGCGCGGCCTCGTCGCCGCCCTCGCCGCCCTTGACTTCGAGGATCACGTTCCGGGCATCGTCCGGGTCGCGCGGGATCAGGAGCCGGCGCAGCTTGGCGGCTGCCGTTTCCAGCGCGGCCTCCAGCTCGGGCACCTCGGCGGCGAACTCGGGGTCCTCCCCCGCCATTTCCTGGGCCGCCGCAAGGTCATCCTGGATGGCGTGCCAGGCATGGTACGCCTCGACAATGCCGTTCAACTGGGCCGATCGCCGCCCCAGCTTCCGGGCAATCTTCTGGTCGGCATAAACAGCAGGATCCCCAAGCTGTGCCTGGATGGCGTCATGCTCATCCAACAGGCCCTGTACGGACTCAAACATTTTCCAAACCTCTTTCGACTCTCTCAAGTCTAGTTACTGCAACGCGGGGTCACTTACGGCCCATCCCGGATGCCCCGATGGGCTCTAGGTGACCCCGCGTTGCGTGTGAAGCGGAGGGACCGGTTAACGCAGGAACCGCTCGGGGAATTGGCGGCCCGGGAAGGGCCGCCAATTTCCGAGCGGTTCCGCGTCGCTACTTGTCGTTATCGGACTTCGCACCAAGCGTCGTCTTCTGCACCTGCATGAGGAACTCGACGTTGCTCTGGGTCTCCCGGATCTTGTTGGTCAGCAGCTCAAGGCTCTGCTGCGTTTCGAGTCCGGAAAGGACGCGGCGCAGCTTCCACATGATCTTGACTTCCTCGGGGGACAGCAGGTTTTCCTCGCGGCGGGTACCGGACGCGTTGACGTCCACAGCCGGGAAGATGCGCTTGTCCGCGAGCTGGCGGGACAGGCGCAGTTCCATGTTGCCGGTGCCCTTGAACTCTTCGAAGATGACCTCGTCCATCTTGGAGCCGGTCTCGACGAGCGCGGTTGCCAGGATGGTGAGCGAGCCACCGTTTTCGATGTTGCGGGCTGCACCGAAGAAGCGCTTCGGCGGGTACAGCGCAGCGGAGTCGACACCACCGGAGAGGATACGGCCGGAAGCCGGTGCCGCCAGGTTGTAGGCGCGGCCCAGACGGGTCATCGAGTCCAGCAGGACCACAACGTCCATGCCCATTTCCACGAGGCGCTTGGCACGCTCGATGGAGAGTTCGGCCACGGTCGTGTGGTCGTCGGCGGGACGGTCGAAGGTGGAGGCGATGACCTCACCCTTGACGGTGCGCTGCATGTCCGTGACTTCTTCGGGGCGTTCGTCAACGAGCACCATCATGAGGTGGACCTCAGGATTGTTGATCGTGATGGCGTTGGCGATGGACTGCAGGATGAGCGTCTTGCCGGCCTTGGGCGGCGAAACGATCAGGCCGCGCTGGCCCTTGCCGATCGGGGCAACCAGGTCGATGACGCGGGGGCCGATCTTCTTGGGGTCCGTCTCGAGGCGCAGGCGCTCGGAGGGGTACAGCGGGACGAGCTTCGCGAATTCGACGCGGTCCTTGAGTTCCTCGGGGGTCTTGCCGTTGACCGAGGTGACGCGGACCAGGGCGTTGAACTTCTGCCGGGCGGTCTGCTGCTGGTTCGCCTGCTGGGACTCGCCTTCACGCGGTGCACGGATGGCACCAACGACGGCGTCGCCCTTGCGCAGGTTGTACTTCTTGACCTGGGCGAGGGACACGTAGACGTCGTTCGGGCCCGGCAGGTAGCCGGAGGTGCGGATGAACGCGTAGTTCTCCAGCACGTCCAGGATGCCGGCGACGGGCAGCAGGACGTCGTCCTCGGTGACCTCGACGTCGTCGACGTCCGGTCCCTGGACGCGTCCGCGGCGGCGGTCGTTGCGGTCGTTGCGGTCGCGGAAGCGGTCGTTGCGCGAGGTGTTGTCTCGGCTGTCCTGCCCGCCGGAGCGCTCGGGACGGTCGTTGCGGTCGCGCCGGTTGCGGCGGTTCCGGCGGCTGCCGCCGTCGCTGTCGTCAGTGTCGCGGGCGTTGTCCCGGCCCGGAGCGTTGTCACGGCTGGGAGCGTTGTCGCGGCTGCCTGCAACCTCGTCGCGGCCGCCACGGGTGCGGGTGTTCTCACGGCGCTGGCCGTCTTCGCTGCCCTGTTCAGCCTGCCGCTGCTCGGTGCGCTGTTCACTGCGCTGCTCGGAACGCTGTTCCGTGCGCTCGGCCTGGCGCTGTTCGCCGGAAGCCGGCTCGGCCGGGGCCTCAGTGGCCGGCGCGGCCTGGGCTGCACCCTGGCCGGCGGTCTGCACTGAGCCCTGTCCTCCGGACTGCTCGGCAGCTTCGCCGCGGCGGCGGTTGCGGGTCCGCGGCTGGCGGGTGCGGTCGCTGCTTTCCGTGCCGGTCTCGGCGGAAGCCACGGGAGCCTCCACTGCGGGAGCCGCGGCGGCCGGAGCCTCGGCTGCGGGGGCCGTGATGACACCGTCGCTGCCGGCGCGGCGGCTGCGGCCACGCCCACGGGCACGGGGGTTTTCCTGGGCCGGGGCCTCGGGCTCGGTGGCGGCAGCAGGCAGGGCTGCCGGCGCGGCGGCGTGGGCGACGGTGCCGTTGTCGGTCGCCTTTTCCGCAGCACGGGCCGGGGCCTTGCTCACGGGAGTACCGGCGCGGTGAGCGGAAATGGCAGTGACCAGATCGCCCTTCCGCATCCGGGAACCGCCGGAAATCCCCAGCTGGCTGGCAAGAGCCTGCAGCTGGGCGAGCTTGAGGCCGGCAAGGCCACTGCTCTTGGCGGGTGCAGCCGTTGACGATCCGGCAGCAGAAGATGATGTTTCCACAGCTGAAGACAGCTCAGTGGTTTCGGTCACGAAGGATCCTTCCCCCTCGACGGCGTCCAGACTAGGAGCTGGACGCGATGATTTGATCTGGGCTGCAGTTCAGATCTGCAGCCGGGATTTCGGCCTTGCCGGATGGATATTGGCCAGCACGGCCGGATAGAGCTTCACCTGGCGCGTTCCGATAGAGAAGGAACGGCGGACTGACGTTTCAGGGATGCAGAGAATATTCTGCGGATTCCTGCGTCAGACCAAAAGCAGGTGGCACCGGAAAGTATTGCGCAGTGAAAGATGAGAGAGGCAACAAGGCCAACATCGCGGTCTTTTGAACAGTAACTGAATTACCGCCTGCGTGATTACCGCCGGTGCACTTCCACTTTAGCACCTTCAACGTCCACGGCCAGCTTCATCACACGCCAGCCGACGTCGGGCGTGTTGCCGGCAGTGAAGGCGCCGATGAAGTCGACAGCGGCAGCGGCCTGGGCCTCCCCGTTGGCCAGAACCAGCACGGTCGGGCCGGCCCCGGAGACGACGGCAGCGAAGCCGGCCTGCCGCAGTGCGGCGATGAGGTCCGCGCTGGGCCGCATGGCCTCTGCACGGTAGCTCTGGTGCAGGTAGTCCTTGGTGCCGGCCAGCAGGAATTCCGGCTTCTGCGTCAGGGCGTGGATCAGCAGGGCCGCACGTCCGGAGTTCATCGCCGCCGCGTGGTGGCCCACCGAGGCGGGCAGCAGCGCCCGGGCGGCTTCGGTGGAGAGTTCAAAGTCCGGCACCGCGACCACCGGGATGACCGCGGAAGCGACGGCCGCGCCGGTGCTGCTGTACTGGTCACTGTCCTGCCACGACAGCGCCAGTCCGCCGAAAATCGCGGGTGCGACGTTGTCGGGGTGGCCTTCCATCTCACCCGTGAGCTGCAGGACCCAGTCCCTGTCCCGGCGGGAGCGCTCCGGAACGAGGGCATTGGCGGCGGTCACCGCGGCAACCACGGCACAGGCCGAGGAGCCCAGCCCGCGGCCGTGCGGGTTGACGTTGTCCGCCGTGATTCGCAGGCCCCGGTGCCGGAAGCCCAGCCGGTGCAGTGCCTCCGTGATGGCCCTGACCACCAGGTGGCTGGCGTCGCGGGGCAGGGATTCCGCCCCTTCGCCGCTGAGCTCGAATTCCAGCTCGCCGCTGTCCAGGGTTTCCACCGTCAGGGTGTCGAACAGCGTCAGCGCCAGGCCGAGGCTGTCATACCCGGGTCCGAGATTCGCGCTCGTGGCCGGCACGCGGACCGTCACGAGCTGCCCGGCCGGCACCGCCGGTGTATCGGCGGCGGACTCGGCCGGGATGGTGAGGGTGGTTTCCACGGCTATTTTTCTTCCAGTCCCAGGGCTGTCGCGACGGTGACGACGTCGTTCGAGACTTTCACGGGCTCCACTTCGCTGCCGTCCTCGGTGCGGAGCGCCCACTGCGGATCCTTCAGGCCGTGGCCGGTAACCGTGATGACGATGGTTTTGCCGGCGGGCACTTCGCCGGCAGCGTGCTTCTTGATCAGGCCGGCGACACCGGCGGCGGAGCCCGGTTCGACGAAGACACCCTCGCGGGCGGACAGCCAGCGGTGGGCGGAGAGGATTTCCTCGTCGGTCACGGCCTCGATAACGCCGCCGGACTCGTCGCGCGCGGCGATGGCGCTGTCCCAGGACGCGGGGTTGCCGATCCGGATGGCGGTCGCGATCGTGTCGGGTTCCGTGATCGGGTGGCCGGCGACGAAGGGGGCCGCGCCGGCGGCCTGGAAGCCCCACATGACCGGGGTGCGGGTGGAAACCGGCGCCAGCGTGCCTGCCGTGGCGGACTCGAACGGCGCGCAGTATTCCTTGTAGCCCTTCCAGTACGCGGTGATGTTGCCGGCGTTGCCGACCGGCAGCACATGGAAGTCGGGAGCGTCCCCGAGTGAGTCGACCACTTCGAAGGCACCAGTCTTCTGGCCCTCAATCCGAGCCGGGTTGACCGAATTGACCAGGAACACCGGGTAGGACTCCCCCAGCTTGCGGGCAATGTCGAGGCAGTCATCGAAGTTGCCGTCGACCTGCAGCAGGGTGGCGCCGTGGGCAATAGCCTGGCTCAGCTTGCCCATCGAGATTTTTCCTTCGGGCACCAGCACAACGCACTTCAGCCCGGCCGCCGTGGCGTACGCGGCGGCCGAGGCGGAGGTGTTGCCAGTGGAGGCGCACACCACGGCCTTGGCGCCGGAGGCAACCGCTGCCGTCATGGCCATGGTCATGCCGCGGTCCTTGAAGGACCCGGTCGGGTTCATGCCCTCGACCTTGAGGTAGACATCGCTGCCGGTGAGCGCGGAAAGTTGCTGCGCATAAACGAGCGGGGTGCCGCCCTCCCCGAGGGTGATGACCTTGGTTGCCTCGGTGACCGGCAGTCGTTCAGCGTATTCGCGGATGACGCCGCGCCATTGGTGAGCCACTTAGACTCCTTCTACCCGCAGTACGGATGTAACGGAATTGATGACGTCCAGGCCCTTGACGGCCTCGACGGTTGCTGCCAGTGCAGCCTCGCTTGCGCGGTGGGTAACGATCCGGAGCTCCGCCGATTCGAGATGGGAGTCGGTATCGCGGTGGATCGTCTGCCGCATGATTTCAATGGAAACGCCGTGATCGGCGAAGAGCCGGGCGATCTTGGCCAGCACACCGGGCTGGTCTGCGACGTCGAGGCCGATGTAGTAGCTGGTGACCGCGTCGGTGATGGGCAGTGCCACAACCTGGCCCGTCGTCGTCTCGGCGCGGCCGGGACCGCCCAGGACGATGCTGCGGGCCGCGGAGACGAGATCGCCCATCACGGCTGACGCGGTCGGCTTGCCGCCGGCGCCCTGGCCATAGAACATCAGCTCGCCGGCGTTTTCGGCCTCGATGAAGACGGCATTGAACGCGCCGTGCACGGCAGCCAGCGGGTGTTCGCGCGGCAGGAGTGTGGGGTGCACGCGGACGGAGACACCGGTATTTCCGTCGGCATCCGTTTCCGTGCCTGTTTTTGTGCCTGTTTCCGTGCCTGCGGCGGTCAGCTTCTCGGCAATCGCCAGCAGCTTGATGACAAAACCGGCGTCCTTCGCCGCGGCGATGTCCGCGGCGGTGACGGCGCTGATGCCTTCGCAGTACACATCGTCCAGGGAGAAGCGGGTATGGAAGGACAGCGAGGCAAGGATCGCGGCCTTGGAAGCGGCGTCATACCCCTCGACGTCGGCGGTGGGGTCTGCTTCCGCGTAACCGAGCCGCTGGGCCTCGGCCAGGGCATCGGCGAACTGCGCCCCGGTGGTATCCATCTGGTCCAGGATGAAGTTGGTGGTGCCATTGACGATGCCGAGCACGCGGGTGATCCGGTCGCCGGAGAGGCTGTCCCGGATGGGCCGCAGGATCGGGATCGCACCGGCGACGGCGGCCTCGTAGGACAGCTGCACGCCGGCCTTGTCCGCTTCCTCGTGGAGGATCGGGCCGTCCTTTGCAACGAGTGCCTTGTTGCCGGTGACAACACAGGCGCCGTTCCGGATGGCGGCAACGATCAGGCTCCGGGCGGGTTCGATCCCGCCCATCAGCTCGATCACCAGGTCGGCGTCCTTGACCAGAGTCTCGGCGTCGGTGGTGAACAGCGCGCGGGGCAGTTCGACCTCCCGGGGGGCGTCGAGGTTGCGCACGGCGATGCCGGCCAGCTCCAGCCGGGCGCCGGCGCGGGACGCGAGCATCTCGGCGTCGTCAAGGAGAATCCGCGCAACCTGGGCCCCGACATTTCCACAGCCCAGCAGGGCCACTTTCAGGGTTCGCAATTCGGTCATTCAGACTCCCATGTCGCGGTTGAGCAGATCTTCTTCGGTTTCCCCGCGGACAATAAGCCGGGCGGATCCGTCGCGCACAGCGACAACGCCCGGCCGGGCCAGATAGTTGTAGTTGCTTGACAGGGCCCAGCAGTAGGCGCCGGTCCCCGGTACAGCGAGCAGATCACCGGCTGCCACGTCCTCGGGCAGATATACATCTCTAACAACTATGTCGCCGCTCTCGCAATGTTTGCCCACCACGCGGGACAGCTGCGGGGCTGCGTCCGACGTCCGGGAGGCCAGAATCGCCGAGTAATCCGCGTCGTACAGCACCGGGCGCGGGTTATCGCTCATCCCGCCGTCGACCGACACATACCGGCGCGGGTACGTAACGTTTTCCGTCGGTTCACCGGCGGGTGCGCCGGGTCCGGCGGGAGCGCCCGCTCCGCCGGAAACTCCGCCGCCGGCCGCAGGGACATCGACCCGGACCGTTTTCAGGGTGCCCACTTCATAGAGCGTGAACGTGGTGCTTCCGACGATCGCACGGCCCGGTTCAATCGAAATCCGCGGGGCGGAAATGCCCAGCTCCGCGCATTTGGAGCGGACGACGGCGGCCATCGCCTGTGCGATTTCGGCGGCGGGGCGCGGGGTGTCCACGGGCGTGTAGGCGATGCCGTAGCCGCCGCCGAGGTCGAGTTCCGGGAGCACGATCGAGTACTTGGTCTGCATCGCGGCGAGAAAGTCCAGCAGCTTCTGGGCGGCGAGGGCGAAGCCGTCCGGCTCGAAGATCTGCGAGCCGATGTGGCAGTGCAGACCCAGCAGTTCGATGCCGGGGTAGCCCGTCGCGGCGGCGACGGCCTCTTCGGCGGCTGAGAGGCCGGCCTGCTCAGTGGAATCCGCGGCCATCGAGAGGCCGAACTTCTGGTCCTCGTGGGCGGTGGCGATGAATTCGTGCGTGTGGGCGTGCACACCCGGGGTCAGCCGCAGCATGACCCTGGCTGTTTCGCCGCGGGCGTCGGCGATCTTGGCGACGCGTTCCAGTTCGGCGAGGCTGTCCACCACGATCCGGCCGAGTTTCATATCCAACGCACGGTGGATCTCGCCGTCGGATTTGTT
Source organism: Pseudarthrobacter sp. HLT1-3 (assembly GCF_059383535.1). Lineage (NCBI taxonomy): Bacteria > Bacillati > Actinomycetota > Actinomycetes > Micrococcales > Micrococcaceae > Pseudarthrobacter > Pseudarthrobacter sp. HLT1-3. The sequence continues at coordinate 100,788 of NZ_JBWZCJ010000015.1, forward strand.
GTTGCCGTGGAGGGCGACGTCGGCGCCCGGGATCCCGGCGCGGGCGGCAACGGCGAGTTCCCCGCCGGAGGCCGTGTCCAGCCGCAGCCCCTCTTCCTCCACCCAGCGGACCACCGCGGTGCACAGGAAGGATTTGCCGGCGTAGTAGACGTCCACTCCCCCGCAGATGTCGGCGAAGGCGTCGTTGAAGGCGTCGGAAAAGGCGCGGGCCCGGGCCCGGAAATCGTTCTCGCTCATCACGAACAACGGCGTGCCGAACTGGCGCTGCAGTTCGCTGACGGGGATGCCGTCAATGGCGAGTTCGCCGGCGGCGTTCCGGGCGACCCCGCCGGCCCACAGCGGCTCGTGCAGGGCGTTGAGGTCGGCGGGGACCTGCAGCCACTCCGGCGCGAGCGCGGAGGCGGCGGTGGACGGGTTGGTGGTCATGGCGGTTACATCCGTTCCGGCGCCGAGACGCCCAGCAGTTCCAGCCCGTTCGCCAGCACCTGGCTCGTGGCGTCGTTGAGCCACAGCCGGGTGCGGTTGAGGTCGGTAATCGGTTCGTCGCCTTGCGGGGCCACGCGGCAGGCGTCGTACCAGCGGTGGTAGGCGCCGGCGATGACCTCAAGGTGGCGGGCCACGCGGTGCGGCTCGCGCAGTTCGGCGGCCCGGGCAACAATCGAGGGGTAGCTGCCGAGGTAGGAAAGCAGCTCGTTTTCGGTCGGATGCTCCAGCAGGGACGCCTCGAAGCAGTCTTTGCCGTCCACACGGCGCTCTACCCCGGCGGCCACGGCGTTGCGGGCCGTGCCGCGGGACCGGGCGTGCGCGTACTGGACGTAGAACACCGGGTTCTCGTTGCTGTGCTTCTTCAGCAGTTCCGGGTCCAGGGTGAGCGGCGAATCGGCCGGGAAGCGTGCCAGCGAGTAACGGACCGCGTCCTTGCCCAGCCAGGAGATCAGGTCTTTGAGCTCGATAATGTTGCCGGCACGCTTGGAGAGCTTGGCGCCGTTGACGGAGACCAGCTGGCCGATCAGGACCTCGATGTTGACCTCGGGGTCGTCGCCGGCGGCGGCGGCAATGGCCTTGAGCCGGTTGATGTAGCCGTGGTGGTCGGCGCCGAGCAGGTAGATCTTCTCGGTGTAGCCGCGGTCCTTCTTGGACAGGTAGTAGGCGGCGTCGGCAGCGAAGTAGGTCGGCTCGCCGTTCGCACGGATCATCACCCGGTCCTTGTCGTCACCGAAGTCCGTCGTGCGCAGCCAGACCGCGCCGCCGTCGTCGTACACGTGGCCCTGTTCCCGGAGCCGCGCGACGGCGTCCTCGATCGCGCCGGCATCGTGCAGCTCCTGCTCGGAGAAATAGACGTCGAACGCGACGCCGAACTCGGCCAGGGTGCGCTTGATGTCGTGCAGCTGGGCCTTGTAGGCAGCACCGCGGATCACCGGCAGCGCGGCGACGTCGGTCAGTTCACGGATATCCGGGTGCTGGGTCAGCACCTCGTGGCCCAGGTCCGCGATGTACTCGCCGGGGTATCCGCCTTCCGGGACACCTCGGCCGTGCAGCCGGGAGAGTACGGAGTGGGCGAAGACGTTCATCTGCGAACCGGCGTCGTTGACGTAGTACTCGGCGGTGACGTCGGCGCCGGAGGCCCGGAGGACGCGGGCGATCGCATCGCCCAGGGCGGCCCAGCGGGTGTGGCCGATGTGCAGCGGGCCGGTGGGGTTGGCGGAGACGAACTCCATGTTGACCGTGTGGCCGGCGAGCGCGGTGTTGGTGCCGTAGTCCGGCCCCGCTTCGACGATGGCCTTGGCCAGGGCACCTGCGGCGCCAGCGTCGACGGTGATGTTAAGGAACCCCGGCCCTGCGATGTCGACGGCGGACACCCCGTCGATCGACTTCAGCCGGGCACTCAGGATCGAGGCGAACTCGCGCGGATTGGTGCCTGCCGTTTTGGCCAGCTGAAGGGCGATGTTGGTGGCCCAGTCGCCGTGGTCCCGGTTCTTCGGACGCTCAACGCGCACCTCATCCGGGATGTCGGAGGCGGAGAGGGAGATTTCACCGGCGGCGACGGCGTCCTTCAGGCAGGCGGATATGGCGAGGGAGAGTTCTTCAGGGGTCACAGTTCCAGCCTACCGGTGGCCCGCAGTGCGGCGGAATTGGCGCCTGACATGACAGGACGGCAACCCACAGCCCCGGGGCGGGTGGGCTCACAGGATGAACCACTACGCTGATTTAGACGTTGTCATTGTCGTAGCCGCGGCAGACCACCCGCCCGCGGATCACGGACTCCCGTCCCACCCCATCCGATCGTCGCGAGAGAATCGAGCCGCCGCATGAATACCCCCTTCCGCAAAAGCGTTGCCGTCGGCATCGCCGGCCTGTCCCTGGCCGGGTCAGTTGCCGGTTGCGCGCCCGGGCAGGCGTCGGACAGCCAGGCCACCAGCAGTGCACCCGCCGCCGGCAGCACCAGCTACAAGGACGGCACCTACAGTGCGGACGGCAACTACGTCTCACCCAACGGCACCGAGACGGTGGGAGTGACCCTGACGCTTGCCGGTGGCGCCGTGTCGGACGTGAAGATCACCCCGCATCCGTCCAATCCCAACACCAAAAAGTTCCAGGGCGAGTTCTCCGGCGACATCAGTTCCCAGATCGTCGGCAAAAGGCTCGACGAGATCAATGTCTCCAAAGTGGCCGGTTCATCACTGACCAGCGGCGGCTTCAACCAGGCTGTGGAAAAGATCAAGTCCGAGGCCCAGTAATAACCAGCTGGCAATGACCAGCAAGCTCTAATCAGCGAGTAGCCCCAGCCAGTAGCCATCAGGAGGAACCGTGCCGCATCCCGGCTGGACAAATTTCAGCTTCGACGGGATCGGTACCCGTTGGGAGATCTCGACCCCTTTCCCGCTCTCCGGTGCGCTCCGCGGCCGGCTCCTGGCTACCGTGGCGGACTACGACGCCGCCTGGTCCCGCTTCCGGCCTGACTCCGTGATTGCGGCAGCCTCGCGGCAGCCGGGGCGCCACGTGTTGCCGGCCGGGGCAGCTGACCTGGGGCCGCTCTACGAAACCCTGTACCGGCTCAGCGGCGGGGCCATGACCCCGCTGATCGGCGGCAGCCTGGAACAGCTCGGTTACGACGCCAACTACTCGCTCTGCCCGGGCGGACCGCCGATCCCGGCCCCGCCTTGGGACGAGATACTTGACTGGCAGGGCACGGTCCTGACCACCCGCGCCCCGGTCGTGATCGACGTCGGGGCGGCCGGAAAGGGCCAGCTGGCGGACCTGCTGTCCTCTGAGCTGCGTGCGGGCGGCGTCGCCGAGCATTTCATCGACGCGAGCGGGGACCTGGTCAACGCCGGATCCATGCCGGTCGACGTCGGCCTGGAGCATCCGTATGACCGGACCCGGGCCATTGGCATCGTCAGCCTCGGCGCCGGCGCTCTCTGCGCGTCCGCCGCCAACCGGCGCGCCTGGGGCGACGGGGTGCACCACGTGCTGGACGGCACCACCGGGGCGCCGGTACGCACCGTCGTCGCCAGCTGGGCGATGGCGGCGACCGCAATGGTGGCCGACGCGCTGGCAACCGCGCTCTTTTTCGTCGAGGGGTCCCGCCTGCGGGAGGAGTTCGAGTGTTCCTGGCTCACCGTCCGCTCGGACGGCCACGCGGAGTATTCGGCCGATTTTGAAGGGGTGTTGTTTACATGACCGCCACAATCTCCGCACCGGTCAGTTCCCGGCTGGACACGGCACTGGGCCGGTTCACCATGTACCGGCTGGTCCTCTGGGTCCTCGCCGTGCTGGCCGGCTACAGCCTGCTGCTGGAGCTGCTGGGCTGGCTGACGTTCGGCATTCCGGAGATGCTCGCGCATCTGGCGCTCTGCCTCGGCCTGAAGTATGCCTCCAACCGGGCGATCGCGGCGGTGTTCCACGTGCGTCCGCATGCTGAATCGTCGCTGATCACCGGCCTGCTGCTCTATTTCCTGTTCTGGCCGACGCAGTTCTCGGCGGGGTTGCAGTACCTGGATCTGGCCGGTGTTGCCCTCGCCTGTGTGCTCGCGTCGGCGTCAAAGTATGCGCTGGCCTGGCGCGGCCGGCACATCTTCAATCCCGCGGCGGCCGGTGCGTTCATCACCGGGCTGACCGGACTCAATATTGCCACCTGGTGGGCCGCCACCCCGGCGATGCTCTGGCTGGTGCTCCCCGGCGTCCTGCTGGTGTTGTACCGGGTCCGGAAGCTCCTGATGGCGGCAGTGTTCACTGCTGTGGCGGTCTCCATTGTTGCCGTGGAGCTGCTGCGCACCGGGATGGGACTGGGCGACGCGCTGTGGCAGCCCCTGGCCCAGCGCCCGGTCCTGTTCTTCGTCGGCTTTATGCTGACCGAGCCGCTGACCCTGCCGCCGCGCCGGCGGCAGCAACTGGCGCTGGCCGCCGTCGTCGGGCTGTTCTTCGCCATCCCCTACAACCTGGGCTTCGTGGCCAACTCCCCCGAGCTGGCGCTGCTCGGAGGGAACGCGCTCGCCTTCTTAGCCGGACAGCGCGGCCGCATCCTGCTCCGTTTTAGCGGCTCCCGGACCTTGACGCCGACGACGACGGAAATCAGCTTCCAGCCCGGGCGCCCGCTCCGTTTCGCCCCGGGGCAGTACATCGAGCTGAACCTGCCGCACGGGAAGGCAGACCACAAGGGCCGCCGGCGGGTGTTCAGCCTGACCAGCCCGCCGGACGCCGCCGAGCTCACCATCGGCGTGGGAACGGCCGAACCGCGGTCCACAGCAAAACAGGCCCTGCTTGCCCTGAAGCCCGGCGAGGAGCTGACGGCGACCACTGTCGGCGGAGACTTTGTCTTGCCGCGGAGACCCGACGTCCCGGTGCTGCTGATAGCGGCCGGCATCGGCATTACCCCGTATCTGGCCCAGCTGTCCGGACCCTCGGCCCGGGACCGGGACGTGGTCCTGCTGTACCTGGCCAGGAACGCCGCCGAGCTCGCCTACGCCGGGGAACTCGAACGCACCGGTGTCCGGGTGATCGCCCGGCTTGCCGACGGCTCCGCGCCGCCGCCGTTTATGCAGGATGCGGGCCCCGCCCGGATCGAGGGCGACGCACTCAAGAAACTCGTCCCCGACATTGCGGGCCGGCATGTCTACATCTCGGGCTCCCCGGCAAGTGTCCGCTCACTTCGCGCAGCCGCCCGCCGGGCCGGGGCGCGGCGGATCCAGGTCGACTCCTTTGCGGGCTACTGAACACGCCGATTTTCCCTTGGAGCCCACCTTCCTGCTAAGCTCTAGGACGTCCCGCCGGTAACGGCAGGAACCCTGATTGCCCTCGTAGCTCAGGGGATAGAGCGTCTGCCTCCGGAGCAGAAGGTCGTTGGTTCGATTCCAATCGAGGGCACAGCCAAGAACCCCCAGGATCCATTGGATTCTGGGGGTTCTTTCGTGTTGGCTGACAGGGTGCAGGTGCACAGGCCGCAAAAGTTCACAGGCCGCGCTGCGGCCCGAAGAATGGGGGCATCGAATGGACTTCCGTGCAGAGCTGCTGTTTCCGTTCCAGTGGCTCGTGTCGGCCATCATGGTGGGGCTCCATGACGGGCTGAGCGCGGCCGGCATCCCTGCTGCCAACGGCTGGACCTACGCCCTACCCATCGTCTTCGGCGCGGGTGGAATCATCTTCCCCTCGGCGTCCTGATCTACTGGACCACCACGAATTTATGGACCATGGTGCAACAATTCGTCCTTGACCCGCGGTCCCCCAAAGGGCTGGGCACTAATGAGCCGGGCAGCAGAATTCGGTCGGCTCAGGTCCGGGACTCCACGATTTGCTTGAGCTTTTCCAGCGCCAGCGGCCACGCGTCGTCGAACATGGCGACGAATTCTTCCTCGCTGTCGAGCTCCACATTCACTGTCGTCACTCCGCCGGCGCCGCTGAAGGCATACTTCTCGTGGATTCCAATGAATGTCTTCGCGGCCTCGCTCGTGGTGTCATCCTCGCCGTTGACGATCTGCCCGATGTAGCGCAGCGAGATCAGTTCGTTGGGCCTGTTCACCTCGACCGTGGCGATCATCCCCGCGAGTGAGCCGTCGCCGTCGGGACCGAGGAAACAGATCTCGCTGCCCTGGTTCCAGTCGCCCTCGAAGTAGGAGTCGCTGTTGAAAACGCTGGTCCACTCCCGGTAGGTGGCATCGTCCAGCATCGTGGTCCAGACGTCCTGCACGGGGGCGTTGATCGTCACGGAATAGCTAACTTCTCCATGCGCGATTTTACGTCCGGGACGGAACCGCGGAACAGCTCGGGGTGCTGATCGCCGAAGAAGAAAGCGCGCCACCCTGCCAAATGTCGGTGCCCGCTCGTAGGCTGTCTGCATCGGCAGCGGGGTTCCGGCGGCCGGGTGGCTGGACTGGGTGCCGGCCGCAGCACCACCCCGGGACCCCGCCGAAGCACTAAGGGGTCTCACATGTTCTGTTCCATCATTCCTCCGTACATGCTCCGGCGCCTGGCGGCCCAACGAGAACCGGAGCTCTCCCAAGCCGCCCGCGCGGCGAAGGAAGCCCTCCGGCACGTCCCGAGCTTCCAGGCCTCCCGCGCCGTGCCCGGGCCGGGCAGCCACCCCGGTTTCCGGGAGCTCAAGCCATCCGCGCCGGAACGGACGGTCTACGACGCCAAGTTCGCCGAGCAGCTCCCCGGCAGCGTGGTCCGCAAAGAGGGTGAACCGCCCACCGGCGATCCCGCCGCCGACGAGGCCTACGACGGGCTGGGACACACCCACCGCCTCTACGCCGAAGCGTTTGGCCGCAACTCGATCGACGGCAACGGCTTGCACCTTGACGCCACGGTCCACTACGGGCGCCTGTACGACAACGCGTTCTGGGACGGCCAGCAAATGGTCTTCGGCGACGGCGACGGGCAGGTCTTCGAGCGGTTCACAAAGTCGCTGAGCGTGATCGGCCACGAACTCGCCCATGGCGTCACCCAGTACTCGGCGGGGCTGGTCTACCGCAACCAGGCCGGCGCCCTCAACGAATCGATGTCCGATGTGTTTGGAGCGCTCGTCGAGCAGTACGTCCGGCAGCAGTCGACGGCGGAGGCCAGCTGGCTGATCGGCGAAGGGCTCTTCACGGATAAGGTCCAGGGGTCCGCGTTGCGTTCGATGAAGTCCCCCGGGACGGCATACGACGACGACGTGCTCGGCAAGGATCCGCAGCCGGACTCCATGGACGGCTATGTGCACACGAGCGCCGACAACGGCGGCGTGCACATCAACTCCGGGATCCCCAACCGGGCGTTCTGCCTGGTTGCCACGACCCTCGGCGGCAAGGCATGGGAGGCGCCGGGCCGGATCTGGTACCAGACGCTGACGGGCGGCAGCCTGGCCCCGACCGCGACGTTCGGGGCGTTCGCCAAAGCCACGGCGGCGTCCGCCAGGGAACTCTATGGGGAGGATTCGCCGGAACATGACGCCGTGCGGTCCGCGTGGGAAACTGTGAAGGTAAAGCTCCCTGGAGCCAGACGATCAGCACGCTCATGAAGATCCGAGACCCCTGAAAGGGACTGTCTCATGAAGGCCCGAGTCCCATGAAAATCACCGTGCAGCGCAGCGGCGGTATTGCCGGCATGAAGCGGACGTGGACCGTGCAGCCCACGCCACCGGAGGATACTGACCTCTGGCAGCCGCTCATTGAGGCCTGCCCGTGGGACGCCGTCCCGAAGTCGGGCAGGGGGGCGGCGGCCGGCCAGCCGGACCGGTTCCTGTACAACATCCGGGCCGGACAGCACCGCGCCACCCTACCGGAGCAGGCCGTCACCGGTCCGTGGCGGGACCTCGTCGAGACGGCCAAGGCGGCGGCAGAACCCGGGCCGCCGCCGGACGGACTACCGCTCCGCTGACGTCCGCGCGGCTTACTTCCGCGCCGACGGCCGCCGCCGCCTACACCGCGGCGGCGAGGTGGCCGCGGAAGGTGCGGCGGTAGGACTGCGGGCTGGTGTCCAGCACTTTGCCGAAGTGGTGCCGCAGCAGCACCGAGTGGCCGAAACCGGATTCGCGCGCGATTTCGTCGATGTTCAGGTCCGTGGTCTCTAGCAGCTCCTGGGCTCGCAGCACCCGCTGGGAATTGAGCCAGGCCGCCGGCGTCGCTCCCGTCTCGGAGCGGAAACGCCGGGCGAAGGTCCGGGGCGACATGTGGACACGCGCGGCCAGCTCGTTGACCGAATGGTCATCGCCCAGGTGCCGCACCATCCACTGCAGCAGTTGCTCCATCGGTTCAGAGCCGCAGGCCGGGATCGGCCGGTCGATGAACTGGGCCTGGCCGCCGTCGCGGTGCGGCGGAACCACCATGTCACGGGCGATGGCTGCCGCCACGCTGGCGCCGAATTCCTCCCGGACCAGGTGCAGGCACGCGTCGATTCCGGCGGCCGTTCCCGCGCTTGTAATGATCCGGCTGTCCTCGACGTAGAGGACGTTTTCATCAACGTACGCGGCCGGGTACTTGCTGGCGAGCTCCTGGGAGTAGTGCCAGTGCGTGGTGCAGCGGCGGCCGTCGAGCAGCCCAGCCCGCGCCAGGGCGAAGGCTCCGGAACAGATGGACATGACCCACGCGCCGCGGGCGTGCGCGGCGCGCAGCGCCTCCAGCACGGATTCCGGGACGTCCTCGTCCCATCCGTACGGAGCCATGATGACCAGGTCCGCGTCTGCTGCGGCGTCGAGTCCGAGCCCCACGTTCAGGGACAGCCCGGACTTCATCGGGACGTCGCCCGGTGCCGGCGTGCAGACCCGGAAATCGAAGGCGGGAACGCCGGTCCCCCGGTCGGACCGGTCCACGCCAAAGACCTCAAAAGCGGTGCCGAACTCAAAGATCGAAAAGTTGGGCACCAGGATCATTGCGACTGTTTTGATCATGACTCCATTCTGACAGAAACAGTGGCAGAAATTATAGCTTTTTGGGCATTTCTGCCACTTCTTTTGGCTCGGCCACCGGAGAACCATAGAGGTATGGAACTCCTCGGAATCGCAGTCATTGTCCTCATTGTCATCGGCCTCGCGGCCACCGTCGCCGCTCTCCGCAAGGACGGGCTAGGCCACAACCCGCCGGTCCGCTCGGAAGACTCCTGGTCCGCCCTGGACCTGCCCAGCGTCAACTACACCTTCCGGATCTTCTGAGCCCCCTGGCAGCTCTCACGCTGCACCACCGAACCACCACCCGCCGCCCGGCCCCGCAGGGGACCGGGCACTTACTTGTTCCGGAACCGCCTCAGGAACACTTCCCAGTAGACTGGGTGCAGCCATGACAATGCATATCTCCTACCCCGCCGAGCTGCCGGTCTCCGAGCGCCGCGAGGACCTGATGGCCGCCATCGCCGCAAACCAGGTCACCATCATCGCCGGCGAGACCGGTTCCGGTAAGACGACCCAGATTCCCAAGATGTGCCTGGAACTGGGCCTGGGGGAAAACGGACTGATCGGCCACACACAGCCGCGCCGGCTTGCCGCCCGCACTGTGGCCGAGCGCATCGCGGAGGAACTCGGCGTCGAGATCGGACAGGAAGTTGGCTTCCAGGTCCGCTTCACCGGGCAGGTCGGCCGCGACACCAAGGTCAAGCTCATGACCGACGGCATCCTGCTGGCCGAGATCCAGCGCGACAAGCTGCTGCGCAGATACAACGCGATCATTATCGACGAGGCGCATGAGCGCAGCCTCAATATCGACTTCATTCTCGGCTACCTCAAGCGGATCCTTCCGCAGCGGCCGGACCTGAAAATCATCATCACGTCGGCCACCATCGATCCGCAGCGGTTCGCCCAGCACTTCGGCAGCGAGGACGAGCCTTCGCCGATCATCGAGGTCTCCGGGCGCACCTATCCGGTCGAGATCCGCTACCGGCCGCTGTCCCAGCCGGCCGGCGGCCCCGGCGCGGCGGGTGACGACGTGGATGCCTCCGATGACGAGCTGGAAGAGGACCGCGATCCGCTGGATGCCGTCTGCGACGCCGTCGACGAACTCGCGCAGGAAGCGCCCGGCGACATCCTGATTTTCTTCTCCGGCGAGCGTGAAATCCGTGACGCCGCGGAGGCCCTCAACGGCAGGATCCAGTCCAACCGGAAGCTGGCCGGCACCGAGGTGCTCCCGCTCTTCGCCCGGCTGAGCCTGCAGGAACAGCACAAGGTCTTCCACCCCGGCAGCAAACGCCGGATCGTGCTCGCCACCAACGTCGCCGAGACCTCCCTGACGGTCCCCGGCATCAAATATGTCATCGACACCGGCACCGCACGCATCTCCCGCTACTCGCACCGCACCAAGGTCCAGCGGCTGCCGATCGAGCGCGTCTCCCAGGCGTCGGCCAACCAGCGCTCGGGCCGCTGCGGCCGCGTCTCGGACGGCATCGCGATCCGGCTGTACTCGGCGGAGGACTTCGAGTCCCGGCCGCTGTTCACCGATCCCGAAATCCTGCGCACCAACCTGGCCGCGGTCATCCTGCAGATGACCGCGATGGGCGTGGCCCGCGGCCCGAAGGATGTGGAGAACTTCCCATTTGTCGAGCCGCCGGACTCCCGGGCCATCAACGACGGCGTCTCGCTCCTCCGCGAGCTGGGCGCCCTGAGTGCCTCGCGCCCGCCGGAGCAGGCGGATGAGCCCGACGCCGGCGTACGCCCTGGCCGCCCGACCGCTAGCGGACGAAGCGGCTCGGCTGCCGGCAGAAACGGCGGCGGGCTGACCGCCGTCGGGCAGCAGCTGGCGCAGTTGCCCGTGGACCCCAGGCTCGGCCGGATGATCGTCGAGTCCGGCAGGCGCGGCTGTGTCCGCGAGGTGATGATCCTCGCGGCAGCGCTCACCATCCAGGATCCGCGCGAACGTCCCACGGACAAGCAGCAGCTCGCCGCGGAGAAGCACGCCCGCTTCCGGGACGAGAACTCGGACTTCACCGGCTTCCTGAATCTCTGGAACTACCTCCAGGAGAAGCAGCAGGAGCTCTCGTCCACGGCGTTCCGCCGGCTCTGCCGCGCCGAGTTCATCAACTACCTTCGCGTCCGTGAGTGGCAGGACCTGTTCGCCCAGCTGCGCCAGCTGGCCCGGCCGCTTGGCATCAGCCTGGACAACAAGCGCCTGGCCGATCCGGTGGGCAACCATGAAGGCATCCACATCAGCCTGCTCGCGGGCCTGCTGAGCCATGTCGGCATCCTCGACGAGCGCAAGCGCGAATACGCCGGCGCCCGCGGCAGCCGCTTCGCCATCTTCCCGGGCTCGGCCCTGTTCAAGAAGTCCCCCACCTTCGTGATGGCCGCGGAACTCGTGGAGACGAGCCGGCTGTGGGCCCGGGTGGCTGCGAAGTTCGACCCGCTCTGGGTCGAGCAGGTGGCGCCGGACCTGGTCAAGCGCAGCTACAGCGAACCCCACTGGTCCAAGAAAATGGGCTCGGTGATGGCCCATGAGAAGGTCACGCTGTACGGCGTGCCGATCATCCCGAGCCGCCGGATCAACTACGGCAAAGTGGATCCGGAGCTCTGCCGGGAGCTGTTCATCCGTCACGCCCTGGTCGAGGGCGACTGGCAGACCCACCACAAGTTCTTCCACCGCAACCGGGCCTTGCTCCTCGAGGTCGAGGAGCTGGAGGCGCGGATGCGGCGCCGCGACATCCTGGTGGACGACGAGACGCTGTTCGAGTTCTACGACGCCCGGATCGGCAAGGAGGTGGTGTCCGAACGCCACTTCGACAAATGGTGGAAGGATGCCCGGCAGCAGGATCCCGCCCTGCTCGATTTCGACCAGGCGCTGCTGATCAGCGAGGACGCCGACGCGCTGGATGACTCGGCGTACCCGAAGACCCTGCTGCACAAGGGTTTTGAGCTGCCGCTGAGCTACGAGTTCCACCCGGTCGCCCCCGGCTCGCCGCCCAACCCGTCCGACGGCGTCACCGCCGAGGTGCCGGTGCTGTTCCTGAACCAGCTCGACGACGCGGCGTTCCGCTGGCTGATTCCCGGCCAGCGGGTGGAGCTGGTCACGGCCCTGATCAAGTCGCTGCCCAAGCAGGTGCGCAAGAACTTCGTGCCGGCCCCGGACGTGGCCCGGCAGGCTGTCGCGGCTCTCGAAGCGGACTTCGACCCGGCCACCGACGATCTGGAGGCCTCGCTGGAACTCGTCCTGCGCCGGATCCGTGGTCAGGTCATCCCGCCGAATTCCTGGCATTGGGAAGCCGTTCCTCCGCACCTGCGGGTCAGCTTCCGTGTTGTTGATTCCCGGGGGAAGATCCTGGACGAGGGCAAGGACCTGGGCGTGCTGCAGCAACGGCTGGCACCGGCCACCCGCCGGGCGATCGCCGAGTCGTTGGGCGCCACGCCCGCCACGACGGCGCCGACATCCAACGGCAAGGCCAGCGGGATGGCGGCCGGCAGCCCCAACGGCAAATCAGCCGCCGGCCGAGGGGGCGCGGGCGCGGCAGCAGGAACGGCGTCCGGCATCTCCGGAGCTTCGAACGGCTTCGCCGAGAAGACGGGGCTGACCTCTTGGTCCTTCGGAACAGTGCAGCGCCAGGTGCGGGGCACGGTGAAGGGGCATACCGTCACCGGCTATCCCGCACTCGTGGATGAGGGAAATTCCGTCGCACTGCGGCTCTTCCAGACCAGTTCCGAACAGGAACAGGCCATGCGCGGGGGCGTCATCCGCCTGCTCGCCCTGAAGGTGCCGCCGCCGGACCGCTACGTCCTGGAGCACCTGAACAATACCGAGAAGCTGACGTTCAGCCAGAACCCGCATGGCTCCGTCACGGCGCTGATTGCCGACTGCGCCCTCGCCGCCATCGACAAGCTCACCCCCGCCGAGCTGCCCTGGGACGAGGCCAGCTTCAGCGCACTCTACGAAAAGGTCCGGGCGGAACTGATCGACACCGTCTTCACCGTCACCGCCGTCGTGGAACGCATCCTGGCCAGCACCCGGCGGATCGAGAAAGCGCTCAAGGGCACGTCGAGCCTGGCCCTGATCAGCGCCCTCAACGACATCAAGAGCCAGCTGGAGCAGCTCGTATTCCCCGGGTTTGTGGCACGCACGGGCTACAGCCAGCTCAGCCAGCTGCCGCGCTACCTCGCGGCGATCGAGAAACGCCTCGAGAAACTCCCCACCAATGTCCAGCGGGATGCCCAGAACATGGCTGCAGTCCAAGCGCTGGAGGACGATTACGACGACGCCGTATCCGCGCTGCTGCCGGGCCGGCGGGCCGGAGCCGAGTTAACCCAGGTGCGCTGGATGATCGAGGAACTTCGGGTGAGCCTGTTCGCCGTCGAGCTCGGTACCGCCTATTCGGTTTCCGAGAAGCGGATCCGCGCCGTGCTTAATAAGGCGCTGGCGCCGGCCTGACGTCCCCGAAGGACGTCCGGGCCGGCGCCAGCGACTGGTAAGAGCCGCCTAAGCCTCCGGCACGTGGGCCTCGTGCCCGGCTTTCCGGAGCCCTTCGCGGAGCTTCTCGGCGTTGGCGTCCAGCCGCGCGGGATCGGGGTGCTGGTCCACCGAACCGAAGTCGAAGTCCGCCATGGTGTTGGACGGCCACACGTGAACGTGCAGGTGGTTGATCTCGTAGCCGGCCACAATCAGTCCGGCACGGGCCGCATCGAACACGTCGACCTGAACGGCGCCGATCTTCTGGGCCACCTGCATCACTCGTCCCAGCAGCTCCGGCGACGCGTCGGTCCAGCGGTCGACCTCTTCGGTGGGGACCACGAGCGTGTGGCCATCGGCGAGCGGACCGACCGTCAGGAACGCCACGACATCGTCCTCCCGCCAGACGAAGCGGCCGGGGATCTCGCCATTGATGATCCTGGTGAAGAGAGTGCTCATGCGTCTGCCCTTTCCGAAGCTGAACCGAGGGTACTGGTGTCCAAGACAAAACGGTACTTCACTTCGCCAGCCACCATCCGGTCGTAGGCCTCGTTGAGCTGGTCGGCCCCGACCACCTCAACGTCCGAGGTCACGCCGTGCTCGGCGCAGAAGTCCAGCATCTCCTGGGTCTCGGCGATCCCGCCGATCAGCGACCCGGCGTACGCGATCCGGCGCCGGATCAGCGCGCCGGGATTCACCGGCGGCATGTTCTCCGAGGGAAGTCCGAGCTGGAAGAGCGCTCCGTCAACGCGCAGGGTGCGGAAATAAGGGTTGAGGTCGTGCGGCGCGGCGACGGTATCGATGATGACGTCGATGCTGCGGTTCGCTGCTTCCATCGCTGCCGCGTCGCGGGACAGGATGACGTCATCGGCGCCGAGTTCTCGTGCGGCGGCGATCTTGGACTCTGAGGTCGTGAAAACCTTCACTTCGGCGCCCATGGCCTTGGCCAGCTTCACGGCCATGTGCCCCAGTCCGCCCAGGCCGACGACGCCGACGACGTCCCCTTCCTCGACGTCGAAGTGGCGCAGCGGGGAGTAGGTGGTGACGCCGGCGCACAGCAGCGGTGCGGCCGCGGCGGGGTCGAGGCTTTCCGGAACATGCAGCACGTAGCGGCGGTCCACGACGATGGACGTTGCGTAGCCGCCCTGGGTGGTGGTGTCCCCGTTGCGGCGGTCTTTCGAGCCGTAGGTTCCGGTCATGCCGTTTTCGCAGTACTGTTCCAGGCCGTCGAGGCAGCTGTCGCATTCGCGGCAGGAATCAACCAGGCAGCCGACGCCGACCAGCTCTCCGGGCGTGAAGTCGTCGACCGCGGAGCCGATCCGGCTGACCCGGCCCACGATTTCGTGGCCTGGGACCAGCGGGTAGTTCCTGTTTCCCCATTCGCCCCGGGTGGCGTGGACGTCCGAGTGGCAGAGTCCGCAGAATTCGATGGCGATCTCGACGTCGTCTTCCTTCGGGGCGCGGCGGGCAACGGTCAGCGGAACCAGGCCGCTGTCGCTGGCGGTCGCACCGTAGGCTGCGGCCAGGCGCGGGCCCTGGCCCTGGCCCGGCGTGGAGTCTTCCGCGGTGTCCGTGGTCAGATTGGGAAGCGGCTTGGCAAAGGGCGGCGGTACGGGGCGTCCAGGAGTCATGGTTCGACGCTACCCCCGGCAGTGGCCACTAAGCCATTTGGGGCCGCGTGTGGCCGGTGCGGTCGCACGTCAAGCCCGGGGCGGCATGTACTCCATCAGCTGAGCGCAACAACAAGATACGTGGCCGCGAGGACCAGCGCGACAGGGGTCATGATGAGGCGTTCCGGTTTGCTGCGAGAGATCCCATTCATCACCACGCCCAGTGCGAAGTAGGCCGTCAGCACCCATGCGAAGACCGTGGTGAAGCTGTCGTTGACCAGAGGACGGACCACGTCTGCCCTGGCCAGCGCCGCGTAACCGAACAGGGCGTAGAGGGCAACGGAAACGGCGCTTCCGACCCTGAGCCTGGTGGGGAGGACATTGTGTTGTCCTCCCCACGCCATTCTCCCGAGCGGCGCCCCGCCGATGAGAGCTGCCTGAAAGATGGCCAGGCCAGCCAGAATGGCGC
Organism: Pseudarthrobacter sp. HLT1-3; assembly: GCF_059383535.1. Classification (NCBI taxonomy): domain Bacteria; kingdom Bacillati; phylum Actinomycetota; class Actinomycetes; order Micrococcales; family Micrococcaceae; genus Pseudarthrobacter; species Pseudarthrobacter sp. HLT1-3. The sequence continues at coordinate 116,195 of NZ_JBWZCJ010000015.1, forward strand.
AGGCGACCAGGGCGGCGAACTGAGCTATCTGCATTGGATAACCATCCTTGTGTCCTGTCGCAAGCAATGGCGGGTCCGCGTTGCACTCGAGGTCATGGGCGTTCCTAGTCTTCAGCGGTGAGCGCGCGCAGGGCATTGTCGATAATCCGGTCGAGCTGATGAATCAATGCTTTGACATCCACTCCCGCATCAACTCCGTCCTGATGGGATTCGAGGCCCTGCCAGGCGCGTTCCAGCAGCGCAGCTCCCTGCTCGGACAACGAGATCGTGTTCGCCCGGGCGTCGTCCGGGTGGGGCCGCGCCGTGACCAGGCCATCGTTGAGGAGCCGTCCGAGCCGCTGGGTGATTGAAGCCCGCGACACGTCAAGCCTGTCGGCAATTTGTCGTTGAGTTGGCTGGCCCGCTGTGCCGACGGTGAGCAGTACCAGGAAACCCGAATAGCGGATTCCGTGATGTTCCTGGAGGTAGCGGTCTGCAACCCGGTCCACCAGCGCCGTCGCGCGGTGCAGTTTGAACACAGCGCTCTCGACAATGTCTTGCTGCCCGAGGTTCTCCATATCGTTAAGTAGTTAACTAAATGGCATGGTTGTCAAGGGTGGCATTTCGGCAAAGGCAACAACGTCGGACCCCGGGACGTGCCCGGGTGGCCCTATTTCGCACGACAGTCGGACGGGCCCAAATTTTGTCGCAGGTGGCCGATAGCGTGTTTCCATGGACGGCAATCGGGAGCCCGAGGTGGTTTCGGCAGCGGCTGGCAGGGGCACGGGCGGTGGCATGGTCACCGAGGTGGCCCGTTCCCTGGCCGCGGTCCGGCCAGCCTCCGGCGGCGCCGGGCTGATCGGGCAGCTCCGTGAACTGGAGGAGCTGCCGTCCGCCGCGGCTGCCGTTTCCACCCCATGCAGGGGTGATCTTATTGTCGGAGCCCCGCTGTTGAATAGGGATGTGGAAGGCAATCAGGGGCCCGAAGTGGCTCCGGAAGCAGCGGGCA